>DATMDY010000047.1:0-32601 GCA_035557335.1 Methyloceanibacter sp. | reverse complement strand
TTCATCATCGATATGATCGAGTTCAGGGGGGTGAAGCAGCTCGGCTTCGAGCATGCCGAGACGGTATCCGAGAAGGTGTTGGCCCTGTTCGCGGAAGGTGTTTTCGATGTGGCCACGCTGTTCTTCTCACGGTTCCGCTCGGTGATGAGCCAAGTACCCACGGCGCAGCAGATCATCCCGGCTACGATCCCGGCCGACACGCCTTCCGCCGAAGCTACGCTCGGCGGCGCCGTCTATGAGTACGAGCCCGACGAGGCCGACATATTGGCCGAGCTTCTGCCGCTCAACATCGCCGTACAGATCTTCAAGGCACTGCTCGAGAACGCGGCGTCGGAGCAGGGCGCGCGCATGAGCGCCATGGACAGCGCCACGCGCAATGCCGGCGACATGATCGGCCGGCTCACCCTCAATTACAACCGCACCCGTCAGGCCATGATCACCAAAGAGCTGATCGAAATCATCTCCGGCGCCGAGGCGCTATAGTCACGCGAAGGAACGAAACGATGGCACGAAAATCCCCCGTGGTCGCCGAGACCAAGAAGCAGGAAAAGAAGATCGCCTCAGGCACGGGCGCCAAGGGCCGTGTGCGTCAGGTGATGGGCGCCGTGGTCGACGTGCAGTTCGATGACGATCTACCCGAAATCCTCAATGCGCTCGAGACCGACAATCACGGCAACCGGTTGGTGCTCGAAGTCGCCCAGCATCTCGGCGAGAACACCGTGCGCACGGTGGCCATGGACTCGACCGAAGGCATGGTACGCGGCCAGGAGGTGGTTGACACCGGTGAGCCGATCGCCGTGCCGGTCGGCGGCGAGACCTTGGGCCGCATCATGAACGTGGTCGGCGAGGCGGTTGACGAAGCCGGACCGATCAAGACCGCGGAGAAGCGCCCGATTCATGCGCCCGCGCCCTCTTATGTCGATCAATCGACCGAGGCCGAGATCCTGATCACCGGCATTAAGGTGGTTGACCTGCTCGCGCCATACGCCAAAGGCGGCAAGATCGGCCTGTTCGGCGGCGCCGGCGTCGGCAAGACCGTGCTGATCATGGAGCTGATCAACAACGTGGCCAAGGCGCATGGCGGCTATTCGGTGTTCGCCGGCGTCGGCGAGCGCACCCGCGAGGGCAACGACCTCTATCACGAGATGATCGAGTCCGGCGTGAACAAGGACCCGCGCAAGGGCTCGGTGGAAGGCTCGAAATGCGCGCTGGTCTATGGCCAGATGAACGAGCCGCCCGGCGCTCGCGCCCGCGTCGGCCTTTCCGGGCTCACGGTCGCCGAATATTTCCGCGACCAAGGCCAGGACGTGCTGTTCTTCGTCGATAACATCTTCCGCTTCACGCAAGCAGGCTCCGAAGTGTCGGCGCTGCTCGGGCGCATCCCGTCGGCGGTGGGCTATCAGCCGACGCTCGCCACCGACATGGGGGCGCTGCAAGAGCGCATCACCACCACGCAGAAGGGATCGATCACTTCGGTGCAGGCGATCTACGTGCCGGCCGACGATCTGACCGACCCGGCGCCGGCCACGTCCTTTGCTCACCTTGACGCGACGACCGTGCTGTCGCGCTCGATCGCCGAGAAGGGCATCTACCCCGCCGTGGACCCGCTCGACTCGACCTCGCGCATGCTGTCCCCGCTCGTCGTCGGCGAGGAGCATTATGCCGTCGCCCGCCGCGTGCAAGAGATTCTCCAGCGCTACAAGGCGCTCCAGGACATCATCGCCATTCTCGGCATGGACGAGCTGTCCGAAGAGGACAAGATCACCGTGGCGCGCGCCCGCAAGATCGAGCGCTTCCTGTCGCAGCCGTTCCACGTGGCCGAAGTGTTCACCGGCTCGCCCGGCGTGTTCGTCGATCTCGCCGACACCATCAAGGGCTTCAAAGGGCTGTGCGAGGGCGATTACGACCATCTGCCTGAGGCGGCGTTCTACATGGTCGGCACTATCGAGGAGGCCGTGGCCAAGGCCGAGAAGCTCGCCGCAGAGGCCGCCTGATGTCCGATCCGTTCAAGTTCGAGCTGGTGTCACCCGAGCGGCTGCTGGTCTCAGGCGAGGTCGAGCAGGTGCTGGTGCCGGGCGCGGAGGGCGACATGACCGTGCTTGCCCATCACGCGCCGGTTCTCACCACGCTCAAGCCCGGCGTGCTCGATATCGGCTATCCGGGCGGCGAGCATCAGCGCTTTTTCCTCCGCGGCGGCTTTGCCGAGGTCAATCCCGCCGGCCTCATCGTGCTGGCCGAGACGGCCATCGATCTGGTCGAGCTCGACGCCGGCCAACTCACCCAGGCGATCAAGGATGCCGAGGAGGACGTCGCCGACGCGAGCGAAGATGCCGCGCGCGATCGCGCCCAGACCAGACTCGACCATCTCCGCCAAGTGCAGAGCGCGCTGAACCTTTAGTCCCGCAGGCCCCGTAGCAGCGGCTCGAACTCTTCGACCACGCGCGCATAGACCTGGCGCTTGAAGGGCACAACCAGGCCGGGCAGCTCGGCCGCTTCCACCCAGCGCCACGCGTCGAACTCTTGCTCGTGGCCTTCGCGCGGCACGAGGTCGATTTCGCTCTCATCGCCCTCGAAGCGGCCTGCGAACCACATCTGCTTCTGACCGCGATAGCGCCCTTCCCAGGCGACACCCACCAGATGGGACGGAAGATCGTAGACGAGCCAGTCGCGCGTACGGGCGATGAACCGGACGGAGCGAACGCCGGTCTCCTCTTCAAGCTCGCGCCGCGCGGCCGTCTCGGGATCCTCGCCTTCGTCGAGGCCGCCTTGCGGCATCTGCCACCAATGGCCTGCGCCCTCAGGCGCGTCGGGCCGATCGGACCGCCTTCCGACAAAGACGCGACCGCGCGCGTCGATCAGCATCACGCCGACACATGGCCGGTAGGGCAGGCCCTCTGGCTCAGTCATGGAGAGCTGATCAGCTTTGCCGTTGCGACCGCACCGCGGCGCTGACCGG
The DNA here is from genome assembly GCA_035557335.1 of Methyloceanibacter sp. Lineage (GTDB taxonomy): Bacteria > Pseudomonadota > Alphaproteobacteria > Rhizobiales > Methyloligellaceae > Methyloceanibacter. The sequence goes on along the minus strand of DATMDY010000047.1, from coordinate 29,645 downwards.
CACGAGCACGATTCCCTTGGCGTCGAGTTTGCCGGCCCACTCGGCGAGCTGCCTGACGGTCTCAGGCTTCGCCTTCGCCACGCCGATTGCCGCGCCGCGCTCGCGCGCCATGTCCTCGAGCTCAGCAAGCGCCTTGGCGATCCCGGCAGCATCTGGCGTCGCGGGGGCCGATTGCTCCGGCTCCGAAGCTTCGCTCCGCCGATCCGGCATGGGCGGTGCGTCGGCTTCCGGCGGCGTATCTGCGGCAGGAGGCATCTCCGCGGCAGGGGGCGTGTCCATAGCAGGAGGCGCATCGGCTGCGGGCGGCATATCAGCTGCAGGTGGCATAACTGCCGTGGGAGGCATGCCGGCCGCCGGCGGCGCAGCATCGGCGGCGGGTGGCGCGCCGTCGCCAGGCGTCTCCGGCAGGTCCGGCACGCCGATCTCATCGGGTGCTGGCGCCAATGTCGCTCCCGGCGGGAGCATGGGAGGTGCCGCGGGGGGGTCCTGCGGAGCGGCGGGACCGGTGATGGCGAAGCCCGGAGGAAAGACCATCCCGTCGGATGGGGGCTTGGCCGCTTCAGGCGGTGGGACGTCAGGCGCCGGCTCGATCTGGAGTACGGCGACGGGCTCTTCCGGATCGGCGCCGGAAAACAGGGCAAGCCAAGCGATGCCCAGCACCAGCGTCCAGAACACAATTCCGGCGGCGATGGCCAGCGCCTTCATCTCGACTTCAACTCCCCCCTCGCCGGTCCGGCTGCTGGCTGAGCCTCCTCTTCCCGGCAACCATCGCGGCGGAATGGGCTAGACGCTTGGTCCAAGCCTAGTTGGCTTCCGCCTTCTTCTTGGCTTCCGTGTCGACCGACTTGATGCCGCGCAGGAGATCGAGAGCGTAATTGAGTTGGGTGTCCTTTTCCTTATCCTGCGGGACATAGGACGAGCTGCCGGACTCCTCCTCCTTCTCGCCCTCCTCGCTCACACCGGCGCCGTCCGCGCCTTCCGCTCCGTCGTTGGCGTCGTCGGTGTCGTGATTCTCATGTTCGCCCTTGAGGTGGCCGCGCAGATTGGACTCGCCCCGCGTGTTTTGAGTATCGGCCTTCTTCTTCATCTCTTCCGGCAGCTCTTCCTCGACCACAACGGTCGGATCTATGCCCTTGGCCTGGATCGAGCGGCCCGACGGCGTGTAATAACGCGCGGTCGTGAGCCGCAAGGCGCCATTGGAGCCGAGCGGGATGATGGTCTGCACCGAGCCTTTGCCGAAGGAACGAGTGCCAACGACCGTCGCCCGGTTATGGTCCTGCAACGCGCCGGCGACGATCTCCGAAGCCGACGCCGAGCCACCATTGATCAGCACCACGAGCTGCTTGCCGTCGGTGATGTCGCCCTGGCGCGCATTCGACCGCTGCGTTTCCTCGAGATTGCGGCCGCGCGTCAGCACGATGGAGCCTTGGTCGAGGAACGCATCGGAGACCGAGATGGCCTGATCGAGGAGACCGCCGGGGTTGTTACGGAGGTCGATGATATAGCCCTTGAGGTTGGTGCCGAGCTGCTTCTTGAGGTCCTCGACCGCCTTTTGCAGATTGGCCGTGGTCTGCTCGTTGAAGGTGGTGAGCCGGATATAGCCGACGTCATCGCCCTCGGCGTTGTATTTCACCGGATTTATGTGGATCACGTCGCGCACGACCTTCACGTCGAATGGCTCCTCGACGTTCTTGCGCACGATGGTGAGCGTGATCGGAGAGTTCACCGGCCCGCGCATCTTCTCCACCGCCTCTTGCAGGGTGAGGCCGAGAATCTGGTCTTTGTCGAGATGGGTGATGAGGTCGCCGCTCATCAGCCCGGCGCGCGAGGCAGGAGTGTCCTCGATGGGAGCGACCACCTTGACCACGCCGTTCTCCATGGTGACCTCGATGCCAAGCCCGCCGAACTCGCCGCGGGTCTGCACCTGCATGTCACGGAAATGCTTGGGATTGAGATAGGCCGAATGGGGGTCGAGCGCCGTCAGCATGCCGTTGATGGCCGACTCGATCAGCTTGGGATCCTCAGGCTTCTCGACATAGTCCGAGCGCACGCGCTCGAGCACCTCGCCAAAGAGGTCGAGCTGCCGGTAGATCTCCGAGTTGCCCATCCCGGCCGACTGGCTTTGCGCCAGGCTCACCATGGTCGACCCGGCAGCGATCACCGCCAACACCAGAAGCGCCCACAGCACGTATTCCGATTTCCGCATCATCCTTGCACCTTCTCGGAAGCCTCGGCCCACCACGGGTCAGGGTCTATTGGCCTACCGTCCTTCCTAAATTCGACATAGAGGACGGGGCGTGAATTATCCTCGCCGCCTTGGCTTGGCGCCGCCGAATTGCCCATCTCCGCGACAGGCTCGCCGGCAAGGACAAACTGGCCGAGGCTCACATCTATGCGGCTCATCCCCGCAAGCAGAACATGATAGCCCCCGCCCATGTTGATGATCAAGAGTTGCCCATAGGAGCGGAATTCTCCGGCGTAAACCACCCAACCGTCGGCTGGCGCCGTAATCCGGGCTTCGCCACGGGTTTGCAGGGAAATCCCCTTGAGCGTGCGGCCCGTGGCGTCAGCGTCGCCGAAGCGTTTCAGGTGCTTGCCCTGGGTCGGCAACCGCAGCGTGCCCTTCGCCGCGTCGAACGGCGTCAAGGGCTTCATGCGGCTTGGACTGGCAAAGGCCACTTTGGTCGATTCCGGCTTGAGCTCGACCACGTTCTCGTTTGCCGGCTGGGCCATGACCAGCTGCTCGTGACGCTCCCTGAGCGCCCGCTCGGCGGCGATCTCACCCGCATATTGGGCGATCTCGACCTTGGCGATCCGGGCATCGAGGCGCTCGACCAGCTCGTTGAGGGTCGTCGCCTCGGCCGCCAGGTCGGTCAGGGCCTGCTTGGTTTGCACCAGATCGGCCTCGCCCTGGACGAGGTTCGTCTTCTTTTCTGCCAAGAGGCGATCGAGGTGACCTCGCTCGGCAGCCAAGCCGTCTGCCTCGCGCCTCTCCTGATCGCGCTGCTCGCGAATGCCGCTTTCCAGCGCCACCAATCCCTCAAGCTCGCGCGACAGATTGTCGGCCTGATATTTGAGCTCCGGGAACACATCGGCGAGTAGCATGGCGCTGCGGACGACGGCGAGGGCATCGTCGCGGCGGGTGACCAGCGCCGGCGGCGGCGTCCGGCCCATCCTCTGCATGGCGCTCAACATTTTGACGATGACTGCCCTTCGCTCGGCGATCGAGCCTTGAATGACGTTCACTTGTTCCGTGAGTGCGGCAAGCTTGGTTTCGGTCTCGGTAAGCTTTGCCTCGCTCGCCTGTACTTTCTTGCCGGCCTCGATCAGCTCGACGCTCAGTCTCGCCTGTTCCTTGGCCCACGCGGCGAGGTCCTGGGTCAACCCCTGTTCCCGCGCGCGGCTCGACTGCAATTGCTGCTCGGTCTCGCTCAGGCGCTTCTTCGCGTCGTCGCGGGACAAATCCACTTCCGCGTGCGCCAGAATCGGCACGACGCAAAGCATCCCGACAAGGAGCAGGGCGGATCGAGACATTTGTCTTGAAGCCAATCGATCAGATGGCGCCATGCACTTTGCCGTTCAGGCGGGTTAACGACAACGGAGCGATGGGGCAGAATCAAGGCGAAACGCTTACGAAGACTTAACCTTAGCCAAGAGCCTCACCCACGGTGGTAGGGATGGCCGGAAAGTATGGTCTCGGCCCGGTAGATTTGCTCGGCGAGCACGATGCGGGCGAGACCGTGGGGCAGGGTCATGGGCCCGAGCGAGAGCACCTTCTCGGCCTTGGCCAGGACCGTGCGGCTGAGCCCATCGGCGCCGCCGATCAGGAATGTCACGCCCGGCGTGCCCCCATCGCGCAGTTTCGCCAGCAAATGCGCGAAGGCTTCGCTCGAGAGCCGGTCGCCTGTGCGGGCGAGGCAAATCAATTTGTGCCTGTCAGGCACCTTGGCAAGGAGTGCCAGCGCTTCCGCCTGGCAACGCGCGAAAGTCGACGCCGCCTTCGCTTCAGCGATCTCGACGGTCGTGAGTGGCGTTAGGGCAAGCTTGCGTCCGAGCGCCTCGGCGCGGGCGAGGTAATGCGCGAAGAGCTCGCGCTCCGGCCCCTGCTTCAATTTGCCGACGGCGGCGATCAGCAACCGCATAACGTGCCTCTCGCCTCAAGTCGCGACGTCGATCAGACCACCATCTGCTCCACGGGCCGGTCGGCGGACCACATCTTCTCCAGATTGTAGAACTCGCGGACTTCTGGCCGAAAAACGTGGACGATGACGTCGCCGGCATCGATCAGCACCCAATCGCAATGGGGCATGCCCTCGACGCGAGCGCGGCCATGGCCTTCGTCTTTGAGTTTCCTGATGATGTGGTCGGCGACGGCGCCGACATGCCGCTGCGAGCGGCCCGAGGCGAGCACCATATGATCGCCGATCGAAGTCTTGCCTTTCAGGTCGATGACGACGACATCCTCCGCCTTGGCGGAATCGAGCGTGTCGAGCACGACGCTGAGCAGATGGTTCGAATTTGCGCGAAATGACGCAAACCCGTTAGGAGGTGTGCCGCGTTCGGCACCCTCTCTAGGTGAGCGCATTTTGTGGTGAGTGTCCTTCTGTCATTGCTCCTTGCGGAAGCGGAGCGGAGCCTATCGCCGCAAAACGCAACAGATTGGCTCTTGGTTGCCGCTTCACCTCATAAGGATAATCTGTCGCTGGGGCGATTTTCAATAGCTAGCCGCGTTTCAGCGGCTTCTTCCCCGGTATATCCTTGCTTTCGGGCTTTGCCTTTTTCTTGTGCGGCTTGGCGCGGAGCTTGGTCGAGGACAGATTCGACAGAGGGTGGCTCAGAACGGTCCAGGCTGGCGGCACCAGCAGCGCGAGGCCGGCGGCGTCCGATTCGTCCACATGAAAGCCGGCAAAGCGCTGTGCCGCCTGACTCGCGCGTGCCTTGAGCCGGAAGCCGGGCCTGTCCAAAACCGCGATCGGCATCAGCGTGAAGATCTTGGGCCAAGCCTGCCAGCGATGGAAATCCGCGAGATTGTCGGCGCCCATCAGCCACACGAAGTTCACTTTAGGGAAGCGCCGCTTCAGCTCGGTGAGCAGATCGACGCTGTAGGGCGATTTGCCCGCGCCGGAGAATCCCGTGACTTCGATGCGCGGATGGTTGGCGATCTCCTTCGCCGCCGCCACGCGCCGTTCGAGGCTCGGCAACTTGGTGGCGTCCTTCAAGGGATTGGCGGGGCTTACCAACCACCAGACTTGATCGAGCCCAAGCCGCTTCAGCGCGGTCAGGCTGATCTGCCGGTGCGCCTCATGCGCCGGGTTGAACGATCCGCCGAGCAGGCCGATGCGCATATTGGGCGCCGCCATCGGCGGCTGCGCGTGTCCCGTTCGGCTCTTCTTGCTCAAGGGCGGGTCTGGCCCGCGCCGCGCACCACATATTTGAAGGTGGTGAGTTGCTCGACGCCTACCGGGCCGCGGGCATGGAAGCGGCCGGTGGCGATGCCGATCTCGGCGCCCATGCCGAACTCGCCACCATCGGCGAACTGGGTCGAGGCGTTATGCAGCACGATGGCGCTGTCGACGCGAGACAGGAAGGTCTCCGCTGCTTCCTTGTCCGCGGTCACGATGGACTCGGTGTGCTGCGAGCCGTAGCGGGCGATATGCGCGACCGCTTCGTCGAGCGCATCGACCACCTTCACGGCGATGATGGCGTCGAGATATTCCTTGGGCCAATCTTCTTCGGTCGCGGGTTTTACGCGCGCGTCGGCTTTTTGCGTCTCAACATCGCCGCGCACCTCGCAGCCTGCCTCGATCAGCGCTTGCACAAGCGGCTGAAGATGCGTCGGCGCCGCGGCGCGATCGACCAGCAAGGTTTCCGCCGCGCCGCAAATTCCGGTGCGGCGCATCTTGGCGTTGAGCACGATGTCGCGCGCCATGGCGAGATCGGCGCCTTCATGCACATAGACGTGGCACACGCCTTCGAGATGCGCGAATACCGGCACGCGCGCTTCTTCTTGCACGCGGGCGACGAGGCCCTTGCCGCCGCGCGGCACGATCACGTCGATGGCGCCACCCAAGCCCGCGAGCATGAAGCCGACCGCTGAGCGATCGACCGTCGGCACGAGTTGGATCGCCGCTCCCGGCAGGCCTTGCTCCACCATGGCCTCGTTCAAGACATTGGCAATGACCAGGGAGGTGATGAAACTCTCCGAGCCGCTCCGCAAGATCACCGCGTTGCCCGATTTGAGCGCGAGCCCCGCGGCGTCGGCGGTGACGTTCGGCCTCGATTCATAGATCATGCCGATGACGCCGAGCGGCACGCGCACGCGTGAAATCTCCAGACCGTTCGGCCGCATCCAGCTTTCCGTCACTTGCCCGACTGGATCGGGGAGCGCGGCGATGTCACGCAGGCTGCGGGCCATGGCGGCAACTCGCTTCTCGTCGAGCGCGAGGCGATCGAGGAAGGCGGCGTCGCGGCCTTTCTTTCGTGCGGACTCGAGGTCCTGGGCATTGGCTTCGATGATCTTGCCGGCATTGGCTTCGAGCTTGGCGGCCATGGCTTCCAGCGCCGCGTTCTTCTGCGCGGTGGAGGCGCGCGCAAGCTCACCCGCCGACTCGCGGGCGAGGCGGCCCATATAGAGCATCATCGGTTCAATGGAGTTTACATTATTGTTTATATTCATTTTTCGGATGCCGCTGCAATCCAGCCAAAGGCTCGCTAACGAGCCAGAAGGCGACTTTGTGTATAGGCGCGCCTAATTCCCCGCTCTTGTCGCTCTTTAGCACCAACTCGACAAGGGCCGTCTGATCGCCTCCTGGCGGAGCGCAGACCGAATGCGTGGTGGCCTAAGCTTGCCCTCTCTGCATCATACGGCGAAGCCTGTGATAGACGGGTCGCAATAGAGGGCGTAGCGGCCCTTGCGCCAAACGGCGTTGCATCCGACCCGCCAAGTCCGGCGGGTCAATGCCGTAAATGGCCACCTTCCGTCCATACATTGCGTTCTCGCCGGAGCGCCGCCACGGAAACATGCGTGCCATAACTGCGAGATATTCCTCGGCATCGCCCTCGCCGGCGGTCAAGAAGAGCTTGTCAGGGGTGATCAGAAACGGATGCAGCCTGATGCCCGGCGACAGAAAATAGCGTGCGGCGCCGGCGGAGACGTCTGGCCACATAGGATTGAAATAGTCGTCAAGGATGCAAACCCCGCCTTCGATCAGCAGCGCGTCGGCCAATCGCAGATCATTCTCGGTAGTGTCGGCGGTGTGACCGCCGTCCACGCTGATCAGCCGGCAGCGCCCTACGCGCGATTTGATGTCTTCCGGCCGAAGTTGATTGGAATCGCAAGCGAACAGCTCGACTCGCTCGCTACCGCCGGCATGACGGGACAAATTGCTGAGAAAAATAGCCTCGTTCCCTCGCCCGGACTCGTCGACATTCCGTGTTTGATCGGAGAACACGTCGACCGCAAAGGCCCGTTCCTGTGGGGCAGAAAGCAAATAGAGGAGAATGAAAAGACGCCCATGGTGCACGCCAATCTCGCCGACCGCACCTGTCAGGCCAAGCCTTTGCTGGTCACGCACGACCGCCGCTATGGCACGAGCCGAGAATGAATCGAGCCAACCCTGGACTTGATTCATTCCGCGGCTGAGATAAGCCTCAAGGAGGTCTTGCCCCATCTGCCGCTTCCTCTCCTTAAGGCGAACATCCCCCATTCGCTTAAGGTGCACAAGTAGGGCTGAACTGGCCAGGCGGCTGAAGTGGCATCGGGGAACGGTCGACCGGCCCTTTCGATTAGAGGTAAGATCTAGCCAAGCAGCCCAAGCAAGGGGAGACACAGGATGGCTCTCAAGCGGCTGAAGGACGAGTATATAGAGCAGGACGGCGTTCAGTTCCTCATGGAGGACGAGAACGGAAGCACCGTGGCATGCATGGTGAACCACAGAGCTTTACGAGATCATGCCGAGCGCATGTACCTTCCTGGCACCGATGCAGACGTTTTCGCAGCGTACCGCGAATTAATCGAGCAGATCGCGAGTGATGCCTACGACGCCGAGGGCCCGTTTGATGATCATGGCCGGGTACTCGTCACCTCGGAGGCGTTGGCACGGGTTACGCGGAGCGCTTGAGCCGCTCGTGTCAATTCTTCCGCTGCAACACCATGTCGTCCCGATGGATCAGCTCGGGGCGGCCAAAATAGCCGAGAATCTCCGCGATTTCACTGCTCTTGCGGCCGATTATGGCCATCGCCTCCTCGTGGCCATAGAAAGTGAGCCCGCGGCCGATTTCGACCCCTTCGCCGTTTCGGATCACCACGGCATCGCCGCGCTCGAATCTGCCCTCGACGCTTGTGACGCCGGCCGGCAACAGGCTCTTGCCTGAGGCGAGAGCCGCCGCGGCACCGGCATCGACCATGAACGAGCCCTTGGGCTCGAGCGTGCCGGCAATCCAACGCTTGCGCGCCGTGACCGGATCGGCATGAGCGAGAAACCAGGTCGCCACGCCCGTCTTGGCAAGCATGCCGAGCGGGTTCAGCACCCGGCCGCTTGCGATCGCCATATGCGTGCCGCCCGACACCGCGATCTTCGCCGCCTCGATCTTAGTGACCATGCCGCCGCGCGACAATTCCGAGCCGACATCGCCGGCCATCGCCTCGATCTCGGGCGTGATCTCGCGTACCTCTTCGAGGCGGCGCGCATCGGCGCGCGAGCCAGGCGGCGCGGTGTAGAAGCCATCAACGTCGGAAAGCAGCACGAGACAATCGGCACTCATCATCGAGGCCACGCGCGCGGCAAGCCGGTCGTTATCGCCATAGCGAATCTCGCTGGTCGCCACTGTGTCGTTCTCATTGACCACCGGCACGGCGCCGAGCTTGAGCAGCGTAGTCATGGTGTTGCGCGCATTGAGATAGCGCCGGCGCTGTTCCGTATCACCGAGGGTGAGCAGCACCTGCGCCGCGACCAGACCGCGGGCGCGGAACGCTGCCTCGTAAGCATGCGCCAAATCGATCTGGCCCACGGCGGCGGCCGCCTGGCTGTCCTCCAGCTTGAGCGGACCCTTCGGCAGTTTTAACGCGTTGCGGCCGAGCGCGATGGCACCCGAGGACACCACGATGACCTCCTTGCCTTGCTTGCGAAGCGCGGCGATGTCGTCGCCCAGCGTCTCGAGCCATTCGGCATGCAACGTGCCGGTTGCGGCATCGACCAGGAGCGAGGAGCCGATCTTGACCACGATGCGCTTAGCGTCAGCCCATTCCTGTCTCATGGCCGCCACCCTGCCGCGCGCACCGTTTCCGTCTTGGCATGGCCTCGAAGCGTCTTGATCTGGGCAGCGAGCGCGCGCAGCACCTCGGGCACGCCTTCGCCGCTCGCGGCCGAGACGATGAGCGGTGCCGCGCCTGCCGCCTTCTTCAAGGCCCGCGCCTTCTTTTTCAGCTCGTCCTTGGGCACGGCGTCGGCTTTCGACAGAGCCACGATCTCGGGCTTGTCCTCGAGCCCCGCGCCATAGGCTTCCACCTCACCGCGTATGATCGCATAGGCTTCGGCCGGGTCGTCGAGCGTGGCGTCGACGAGATGCAGCAGCACGGCGGTGCGTTCGACATGGCCCAAGAAACGGTCGCCGATACCGGCACCCTCATGCGCGCCTTCGATCAGACCGGGAATGTCGGCGAGCACGAAGTCGAAACCGTCGATGCGCACCACGCCGAGATTGGGGTGCAGGGTGGTGAATGGATAGTCGGCGATCTTCGGCTTCGCGGCGCTCACCACGGAGAGGAAGGTCGATTTGCCGGCGTTGGGAAGCCCGATAATGCCGGCATCGGCGATCAGCTTGAGCCTGAGCCAAATATGCATCTCCTCGCCCTGTTGGCCGGGATTGGCGCGGCGCGGCGCCTGATTGGTCGAGGATTTGAAATGCGCGTTGCCGAAGCCGCCATTGCCGCCCTTGAGCAGCACGATGCGCTCACCGGGCGTGGTCAGGTCGGCGATCAGCGTCTCGTTGTCCTCGTCGAGAATCTGCGTGCCGGGAGGCACTTTGAGCACCACATCGGCACCCTTGGCGCCGGTGCGGTTCTGGCCCATGCCGTGACCGCCTTTTTTGGCCTTGAAATGCTGCTGGTAGCGGTAGTCGAGCAGGGTGTTGAGGTTGGCCACGCATTCCACGATGACGTCCCCGCCTCTGCCGCCGTTGCCGCCGTCAGGGCCGCCGAACTCGACGAACTTCTCCCGCCGGAAGCCTACGGCGCCATTGCCGCCGTCTCCCGCGCGCACATAAACCTTGGCCTGGTCGAGGAACTGCATGGGAATGGGCTTAGCACTAGAGGGCTTACCGTTGCACTAAACTGTGCGGTGCCCGGCAAGAGCCGCTCCGCGGTCGAGGCGGTAAGTCACGCATTTTGTTCTGGCGTTGCGCGCCGTGCAATCGCGCCCTTCGCTGCCCGAGACGACGAAGCCGAGCTTTTTGAGCACCCGCTCGGAGGCGGGGTTGTCGGCAAAATGGCCGGCGGTGAGATAGGCGAAACCATCGGCGGCGAAGGCGTGCGCGATCAGGGCTTCGACGGCCTCGGTGCCATAGCCCATGCCCCAATAGGGCTTGCCGATCCAATAGCCGAGCTCGGCATGATCCGCGCCAAAGGTGCGGTAGCCGGTGCAGCCGATCACGACGCCCGATCTCAGGATCGCGAACACCACGCCCTCTTCACCCGCAAGCACGCTCTCGATCCATTCGGCGGCTTGTTGCTCGCTATAGGGATGCGGGATGGTGCCGGTCATGCACGCCACGTCGTAGTCGCCGGCAAGCAGGTTGAGCCGCGCCGCGTCGCCGCGTTCCGGCGTCCGCAACAGCAGCCTTGGCGTCCTGATGTTCATGGGGACAACGCTATACGATGACTCAACAACTCGTCATGCCCGGCCTGTACCGTGCATCGACGAATTAAACTCGTGGCCGTGATTGAAGACGTGGATGGCCGGGATAAGCCCGGCCATGACAGAAGACTGCGACTAGTTCGGCTTGACCGAGACGTAGACGCGGCCCTTCTGCTTGGTCGCATATTGAACCTCGCCCTCGCGGAGCGCGAACAGCGTGTGGTCCTTGCCCATACCGACGCCCTCGCCGGGATGCCACTTGGTACCGCGCTGGCGGACGATGATGTTGCCGGCAATCACGCGCTGGCCGCCCGACTTCTTCAAGCCGAGCCGCCGTCCGATCGAGTCGCGGCCGTTGCGGGACGAGCCGCCTGCTTTCTTATGTGCCATCGCTCGCTCCTCTACTTTTTCTTCGGCTTGGCGGCCGGCTTCTTGGCCGGGGCCTTCGCTGCCGGTTTTGCCTTCTTCGCTGCCGGCCTGGCTTCGGCCTTTTTGGGCGCCGGCTTTTTGTCTGTCTTAATCTTGGCTTCGGCCTTGGCTTCAGTCTTCGTCTCTGGCTTCTTCTCCGCCTTCTTAGGCTCAGGCTTGGCCGCGACCTTCGACGGCTTCTTGCCGTCGGTCAGGATCTCGGTGATGCGAAGCGCCGTCAGCTCCTGGCGATGGCCCTTGGTGCGGCGGTAGTTCTTGCGCCGCTTCTTCTTGAACACGATGACCTTGTCGCCGCGCTTCTGCTCCAGCACCTCGGCCGCGACCAGCGCACCGGCAATGGTCGGGCTGCCGGTCTTGGGGCTCGCGCCGCCGAGCAGAAGAACCTCGGCAAGCTCGACGATATCGCCGGGGCGTCCCGCGATCTTCTCGACCTCTATGATGTCGTTCGGCGCCACGCGATATTGCTTGCCGCCCGTGCGAATGACCGCGAACATTGGCTTGATCCGTCTCTTGGGGCTTGAAAAGCCGGCGCGACGCGCGGGCAGAGCCACTTAATGAGCCATTGGCGGCGCAATATAGAGGCCGAAGCCGATAAGTCAATTACCGGCCGGGCGCTCAAGAAACCGTCAATTTGGGCCTCGGGTTGCCGCAGGCCCGGGGGCAAGCTACATGAGCCCTCGGAGAGGTGCCGGAGTGGTCGAACGGGACGGTCTCGAAAACCGTTGAGCGCGCAAGCGCTCCGAGGGTTCGAATCCCTCCCTCTCCGCCATACTGTTTGTCTGTCCTCCGCCGCTGTCGGCGGACGCGACTCATGATGCCAATGCCCTCGCCAGCAAAGCGCCGCCGGCGACCAGGAAAAGTGCGGCGGCTACGCATTGATTGATGCGCACCCGGCCGGCGATGAGATCCGGGGCTTCGCGCAGCGGTTCTAGGAAAAACCGGCCCAGTCCATACCAAGTGAGGACGCCAAGCGCGTAATTTCCGGGCAGCAAGGATTTGGGCCAGAGCCATATGAACCCGATGCCGCCGAGGAGCAACCAAGCCATTTCCAGAAGCTGCACGGGGACGCGGCGCCGGCGCACGCCGCGGGTGTCGTGCAGGCATAGGCCGCACCAGCCGCACGTCTCCCGGCCGCCGCAACAGCCATTGAACGCGCAGCCGAGCCGTGCCCAGAAGCCACCCGCGAGAATGCCGGCGCTAAGCAGATCCCAGAAGACGGCCGCGGGGACCTTGAGCAGGTGCGCGACCGCGAAGGAACAGGGAGCTATCGCGAGGAACGCGCCGAAGACGCTCCAGCCACCATCTTTGGAGTTCCACAGGTTTTGAAAGGCGTTCCTACCAAAATAGCGCTGGTGGTAAACGAGCAGGTGATACGCTCTCGCGCCGGCCAAGCCGATGATCGCGAGCGCGAGCGCGCCTAGGCCCACGCCCAGGGGCGGGATGCCCCTCGATTGCGCGAGCGCGGCGATCACGAGAATGCCGAGGTAAACGCCAACGCAGAGAAACACCTTGAAGGAATTGACCCACTGTCCGGCGATCCAGAAATATCGCGGATATCGCGGGCCGCTGTCGGCGGGCGACGCTGAAGACGGCTGGTTCATGTCACTGCAAAAGTCTGACCAACGCGCCGATGACTTGGACGATGAAGCCGATCGTGCCGATCGAGATCGCGGCGTCGGCCAGATTGAATGCCGGCCAAAAGCGCAGGCAAAGGTAATCGCAGACGCGTCCGCGTCGAGAGGTCTCGATCATATGGCTCAACGAGCCGCCGAGCAGCAGCGCGGCGCACCACTCGGATTCCGGAAGGCGGGTGGCTAGTGCCACCAGTGCGCCGGCCCCGCCGAGCCAGGTTATCCAGAGCATCACCGGCGTTGGCCGGAATCCGCCGCGCGCCCACCAGATTGGCGCATCGATGACGCGGACCGAGCCCAACGGTCCCAGCGAGACGACGCGGTCGCCGAGCCGCTGGCGGAGCAGCGCCTTGATCGCTTGGTCGGCGAGGGGAATGACAAGAAAGGCAGCGATCCAGAAGCTCATGTCTTCGCCGCTCAGGCGGAAGTCGATTTTGCAGGGCGCGTTGCCGGTTTGGCTTCCCGAACCGCACCGAGTTGCCTGCGGCCAATGGAGCCGTCAGGGTTGATGGCGATCGTGGTGGGCCAGCATGTGATTCCGTATTGACGTGCGATCACCTGATCTCGGTCCTGCACAAGAGGAAAGGTCAGGCGATGGCGTTTGCGCAGATCAGCGACCGCCTTCTCGTCGATGCCGCCGTGGAAGGCCACGACATACGGTCCGCCGCCTTTCGGTCGCTTCTCGTGCAGCGCTTGCAGACGTTGCAATTCCCGGATGCATGGCGCGGACCAGGATTGGAAGAAATTCAAAATGACGTTGCGCCCGCGCATCCGGTGCAGCGCGAAGCGTTCTCCGCGTTCATCCTCGAAGACGATGTCAGGGGCACCGTGGCAGCCGCAGCGGGAAACCTTGGGCTGCAGCGCATGGGATCGTGGTGCCGGCGCGGGAAGAAGGTGTTTGTCGAGCGCCGCCGCCATCGCCCCGGGCTCGATATCACCCCAGGAGTTCCACGCGAACTGGCGCCGCGCATTCACGACATGCGCCGAAGGTCGCTTGGCGACCGCGAAGGCGCGCGACCATCCGCCTTCCTGGTCCACGGTGACAATCAAGCGCCCCGCGAACCGGCTGGACACAGCGCGCAGCCTGACTTCGAGATCGCTGGGGCGGCTGTCGAGCGCGTTTGCGGGCAGCACCACGATGAGGACGAGCGAGACCTTGCGCCGCCGCATCGCGGCCACGGCGAGCGCCACGGGCTTAAGCGGTTCATCCGCGCGCCAGTCCGGAAAATAGACCAGTGTGTTGTGGGCGAGCTCGCGGCCGTGGGGCCGGTCGCTTTGCAGGGGGAAGTGACCCGCGATGAGGTCCTTTAGCTTGGCGTCGGGCTTGGTTTCCTCGAGCCAGATCGGCGTCGTGATCATCCCCCACCACGCGGGCAATTCGACAATGGTGCCGAAAGCACCACGGAGCTGAGGCGAGCTTTCCGCCACGACGGGCACAGCCAGGCCATCCGCGCCGGTTTGCGTTCCTTCGATGCGGAGACTGACGCTGCCGAGCGGGTCCATTCCGGCCGGCTTAGGAAAGATGAAGCGGTGGGGCGCGATGGAAGTGTTGTTCGACACGGAAAAGAGCTTCGGCGGTCCTTTGCCGGCATGTCCGACCCAGGACCATATGTAACGGTCGATCTTTCCCCCGGGGATCCATGTCCCCAGTGCCGAAAAAGCTCGGCCTTCGTCGGTCTCGTTGAATTGCACCACCGGCGCCTGACGCGGTCCGCTGCCGATTTCGCCGCGGACGATCAGCCCGTCCTTGGTGATCTTGACGGTGGTGAAGGTCGCGGAGGCAGATTCATCGAAGACCTTCAAACCCCCGATCAGCTTCTGCCTGGCGCCGGCGAAAATCTGGTTGACCGCGACGTTCACCGGCGCGGCGCCGCCCGACAGCGCGTCATCCCGCGCCTCCTTGATCGCATTCTCGAACGCCTCGTGCAGGAAATTGAACGGCAGATCCGTGCTCACGGAGGGATCACCGTCGGCCTGCAGCGTCACCTGCTGGGTCGAGGCATCGAGCGCGAGCTTGAACTTCTGGGTAAACCTGAACGACATGTCGGCGCCGGGCCGCACCACGAGCTTGAGGTGCGCCGAAAGCTTGATCCTTCCGGATTCCCATTCGAGCGAGGGACCCGACCTGCGCTGAAGCGTGAATTTGATGGTCTGCTGTAACGGAAAGCCAAATACCGTCACCCCGACAGTGATTTCCTTCTTGAAGTCGCGGACCGCGTCGGACACTGCGTCGAACAGTGGCTCCAGCAGATCCTCGATATATTCCTTGCTGGCCGCGAACGCGAAGCCACTCGATTCGGCGAAGTTTTCGTCGAGATGTTGGATGCGGCCTGTGGGCAATGGAGAGGCTGATACCTTGATCGGCAGGGCGATGACCTGGGTCGCACCGCTGCCGATGACCTTGAATTCGGAGAACGGGAAATCCGACGGAAGATCGACCGGTTGCGGGGTGAATTTCTCGCGCACGATATTCCGCACCTCGCGGGAAATCCGCGACACTTCAGCGTTGGTGAGGCCAGTACCCGAGGCGGCGATGAACTGAATCTTGCTGTCCTTCGACGAGGGGCGCACGGACAATTTCCGGCCGGATGCGCTCGAGAGAACCGAAAGTTCGAACGCGGCGCGCACCTGGCCATGCAACGGATGTTTTGCGGCGGCGATTTCCCCGGCTCCGGGATCCGGATCGTAATGGGCTCGCACATCCGTCAGCAGGGTCGCTTCGGAGGTCGCGCCGTCGGCCAGGATGACGGTAGGCGATGAAAGTTGCAGCTTCACGCGACCCCGCGGTTTTTTTGGCGGCTTTTTTCCCGGCCGGCCCTTCATCAGTTTGGAGAACTCGTCCTCGATCATCTTGGCGGCCCCCGGGGGCGCATTGACCGCGAGACGGGCACGGAAGTCGTCCAGGTTCGAAAGGCCGCCCGCCGACTGGAAATTGCGAATCCAATCGTGCAAACGAAGGCGGACGAGTTCGGGCTTGGTTGGCTTTGGGTCGCCGACGCGGAGCACCCAACTGTGCCCGAGCCGTAGTGGCAGGTCGCTTGCGCCGTTCTGGTGCAGGGATGCCAGCAGGCCGTTGATCTGGCGCCGACTGATCTGTGCCACGGCGTCGTAGAATCCGGTGAGTTTGTTGGCCATGCTACAAAACCTCTATCGTCTCGATGAGGTAGATGGTGTTCGGGGTGACCGCGTAACCTATCGTCCGGTCCTGCACGCTGGCTTCGGCCGTTGTCGGCCTTATGTAGCTGTCGCAGCCCGTCAGCGGGCCAAAGCGCGTGCCTGCGGCGGGCGTAGTATTGCTGATGTCGAAGGCGATGAGCAGGTCCTGGGTGGGATCGAGCGTGTAGTTCACCGGCCCGACAGTCACCGCGGTGTTCGGTGGGATGGTCAGGCCCGTTGCGAGGTCGGTGAGATCCGGCGCGGCGTCATATGGATCGCCGGTCGCGGCGGGCTGGGAGATGGTAAGCCTGTCGAGCGTGAGGCTGCGCGTCGTTGAGGCGCGCAGCCTCATGCGCACCTGAGTGCCGCCGGCAGCCAGGAGCGTTTGGCTCAATCGCAGGACCACACAATCTCCCCTCATGCCCGTCTGGTCGGTCGTCAGCGTCCCGGGCGGCGCTGTGAACGCCGCGGTGAACGTGGTCGCTGATACGGTTGCCGACGGCGCCGATTTGACTTCCTGGGGGACGTCGTTCTGGAAGCCATCAACGACGATGGCCGAGACGCGGTATTCATGCCGCGTTCCCTCACCAAGGCCGGAATGGGAAAGCGTGGTGCCGGTGGGCCGCGGGATGAGTTCAGCAAATGCGGCGTTGGGCACGCCATGTTCCAAGCTGAACTCGGTCGCAGTCGCGGAAGCATTGTTCCAAGAAAGGTCGATCTGGTTGATGCTCACCGGAGTGGCGACTAGGTTCACCGGGGCTGCGGGAATGACCGTGGCCGAGGCCGTGTCCGAGGGTTCGGAGACCTCCGCTTCCAGCCGCGCCAGGACGCGGTAAATGTAGGTGACGCCCTCCTGCAAGCCCGACGCATCCGTCGCGCCGGCAGGGGAAAGATCAGCCGGGGCAGGAATCGCCGCGAATTCGCCGTCCTCCGGGGCGCGCTCGATTCGAAAATCAGTGGCCGCCGGATCGGTGTTGATCCACGTCAGGGACACCGAACTATCATCGATCGCTACCGCCACCAGATTCTGCGGGGCCGAAAGCGGGGTGTTGGCCAAGCTGGCGTCAACACACATTCCATCCACGCATCGCATCCCGGCCGGGCAGTCCCCGTCATCGGTGCACGGGTGGGCAACCGCGCATCCGGCGAACCCGAAAAGCAACACCAGCGGAATAAGGATCGCCGGAACGCCAAGAATGAGGATGAGCCAGTCCATGGGAATCCCCTAGGGCTCAGAGTCCTATCGTATCTCTCAATCAGCCCTTTGATAAGTGCTGAAACTGGGCGACAGGTTAGCTGAGGGCACGGGTCGGCATGATAATCTTGGAACTCGAAAACCGTTGTACGGGTAACCGTACCGTGGGTTCGAATCCCACCCTCTCCGCCAGATCTCCAGACCGTCGTCTATCCTCTCTAGTTTCTATAAGTCCCCCTCCTGGGGTGGCCATTGCGGCGCTTGCTTCCTAATCCGCAAAACAACCCCATGCACAGTATACATGAGAATATCCATGAGAGTGCATGGACCTAGGTAACCGATGCACCATGCCAGCCTCGTTGGGCGGCGGCGCATTACCGCTACATCCGCTTGTTGGGGATCTTGAGCATAAGAAGGTCTCGCTACTGAATGGCTACAGAACAACCGGTTGCGCGCTTGCGCGATACGGATGGCTCAGATCATAAGCGACGAATTGTAATTGATTTCGCTGCGAGAAGATCTGATCTCACCCCGTCGGAGTTCCTGGGCAACCTGATCGCTCGCGTGACAATGCTCGACCATTTGCAACTCCGAGCCGGCGCCGGAACCAGAGCCTACATCGGAGCCCCAGGACGACCCGGAACTCGAGCTTCTGGTCTACGGCGAACGCTACAAAATCCGGCGTTCCAAGCTGGTCGATGCTTACAATTTAGAAGGTATCCCCGACCATGATATTGTCTCCATTGCGCAGAAGCAGATGGCCGCAGACCAGCGGCTTGCCCGCATTAAGGAACGAGACGCGGAAAACCCACCGCACGGTTCCCTGCCGGGCACCAGCGAAGCGCCAGCGCCGGGAGCATCGCCCGAGCCGATAGACCAATCGGCAAGGGGAGGCGAGCCGGACGCGAACGGATTAGACGCTGACCAATCCCCGGGCGGGCAAAACCAGCCTCTGGACCCGGAGAAGCTCACGGAATCGTCGAGCGGATTCAGGTTGGCGACACGGACGAAGGCGCGCATTGACCTAAGGTGTCAGTGCCGATCGGGTCCTCCCGGGTTTCTGGTGCTCCCGGGATCAAGAATCAAACCAGTTCACGACACGTGGCCTCTTGCCGCCTATCAACTAGCGAAACCAAGGCGTGGCCTTCATAGGCCGGAACCTAAAGAGAAAGAGTACGCACGATGAGTAAGCACAAGGTAAAAACGATCGAAGAAACAACGTTTGAAGCGCCAGAGACTTCCTCAGAGAGTGGGGTCCCGGCACCTGAGACATCATCGTCCAGAGAAAGCGCAGTCACCGTTTCTGAGAAGGGTGCTCCTCCCTCTCAAGAACAGGTCTCACAGCGACCGGGATATGATCATCTCATGCTTTATCAGGCCGTAAAATCGACGCCTCCCGACGAGGATATCTTTCCGGGAGAGAAACGCTTGGGCCGTGGGTCGATCAGTCTCTACAGAGCGTTGCAGCCACAAAACGCGCAAGAGTCGATCATATGCAGCCTGCTCGTCGGACTTCACAACGCTGCTCAGATTTCTTTAAAGCGGGGTATTCACGCTCCGCTTAGTCAAGTCCGCGAGCTAGATCTCAAAAGCGGTGTTAAAGCCGCTTTGGCAGTCCTTGATCTGAGTAAACACCTAGAGACCCTTCGCTCCGGCAACAAACATCTTGGCACAGTCCAAGTCGGCACCGTCAATATCGAGGCTGGCGCTCAGGCCGTTGTCGGGCATGTGGAAACCCGCGTTCGAGAGTCTAATGACAGCGACTCTGATCAGGTTGTTCCTGCCGTGAAGAAAAGGGATGCCGCCTAGGATAATAACGCGCGAAAAGCGCCTTCGCCAAAATGGCCGGCACCCATCCACGCAATACCAGACCGATGCGTTCTAGCCCCCGCTGCGGGGCTAAAACGCGGCGGGGTACGCCCTGCCAGTCGCCCGCTGTCTTTGGCAAAGGGCGCTGCAGGATGCACGGTGGCGCTCTAGGCTCCGGCGCGCCAAAGGGCAACAATAATGCTTTTAAACACGGTGCTTACACAAAGGAGGCGCGCGCTCAACGAGCCCTTCTCCGTCGATTGATGAAGGAAGCCAATAATTTGGTTCGTGATTTAGGTTAGATGACGGGTACAACTACGCTCAGGGCCACAAGGTCGGTCGTTTTTGCCGAGAGGTAGCATCGTCGTCCTTATGATGGCTGTTCGCCATTGCTCCAAATCATCCGGGCCAGATATCCTGACGCCTATTCTCGCGTAGCCGAACGCCCGGCCCCCTGCCCCCTTCGGCTGGGATGAATTCCACCCCGGCCTCCTCAAGTACCCTCTGAACTTTCCAGATACTCTCCGCTGATCCCCGAATTGTCGAGGCGGCTTCAAGCCGCTTGATCGTGCTCTCGCTCACCGCGGACATAGCCGCAAGCTGTAACTGGCTGATATCGAGCAATGCCCGGGCAGCACGAATTTGGGCCGCATTAATCATTTGACAACCACGTCTGAGTATGACACTTTTTATGCCTATATAGCAATATTATAGGTCATATTATGAAGAACCTCTCTCTCGAAACCTCAAAATACCTCCTCCTCAAGGAGCGCCTGCTGGCCGATTGGCCTTCCCTCGATGAGGAGACGCTAGGGGATACATTGGAGGGAATCACCAACCTCAATGAAATGATAGCCGCGGTGGTCCGCTCGGCACTAGTGGATCACGCCCTCCAATCCGGTCTTCGCTCCCGTATCGAGGATATGAAAGAGCGGCTCGCCAGACTTGAGGCACGTGGGGACAAGAAGCGGAGCCTGGTGCTCGAGGCCATGACGGAAGCCGGTCTCCCTAAGCTCGTGGAAGCTGATTTCACCGCCTCGCTTCGATCAGGCTCCCCTGCCCTTGTGGTCGTGACGGAAGAAGACATCCCTGACCGTTATTGGGTGCCGCAGCCTGCCAAGCTCGATCGCCAAACCATTCTCTCCGAGCTCAAGAGAGGCGTTGGGATCCCTGGCGCTCATCTCAGCAATGCCACCCCTGTTTTAAGTGTGAGGACCAAGTGATGGCGTTCACCGACACACAAGCTCGCCAGCTCAAGGCGAAACTCAATGCGCAGAAGGTTAGAACCCGTAAAGCGAATGGGACCACTCTCCACTATATAGAAGGATGGCACGCGATCGCGGAAGCAAACCGTATTTTCGGCTTCGATGCGTGGGACCGACGAACGGTCGGAACGCATTGCGTGTGGACTGGCACCGATCATCCTTTTTATCTCGCTGCCTACACCGCGAAAGTGCGCATTCGAGTCCGTGCCGGCGATGCCACGGTCACGCGCGACGGATCGGGAAGTGGTGAAGGAAGGGCGTTGAGCCCAGGACAAGCCCATGAGCTTGCCCTGAAGTCAGCCGAGACCGATGCCACAAAGCGTGCTCTCGCTACCTTTGGCAATCCGTTTGGTCTTGCCCTCTACGACCCTGAACAAGCAGGTGTGCGCCAACCCAAAGGCACCGCGGCGCCCCAAGAGCCGTGGGTGCTCCACACCGCGGAAGGAGTCCCCGCTGGGACTTACAATGACGCAAATGCCTTCGCGGACGCACTCCGGCAGGAGATGGAAAAGGCTCTGACCATCGAGTTGCTCTTCGCCGTTTGGGAACAGAATATCGCGACGGTCCGCGCCATAAACTACGCACTAAAGCAAAACGGGACCAAGCGGGATTCGTTTGCCAAGGACCTTGTGGCCCACTTGAAGAGCTGCGCGGCTGCCCTCGTACAGCCCGTCGCTAAACCTGTTAATTCCAACGCGCGCTCAGGTGTTCAGGAACCCCCGAACCCACGGGTAAAAATTGATAAGAGCCAACTCAAGTTTGGCGAGATCAAGCGGCTTCGTTCGAAGGCGCATCTGCGCCACGTCGCGCACCAGCCTTGTCTCATCTGCGGCCGTGTTCCCTCGCACGCCCATCACATCCGATACGCTCAGAAGCGGGGTCTTGGCCTCAAGGTAAGTGACGAATTTGCCGTTCCGCTTTGCGCCATCCACCATACCGAGAACCATACAATGGGCGATGAAAGGCATTGGTGGGAGCAACGCAAGATTGATCCCCTCGCGATCGCTGCAGTTTTATGGAAAGAATCACATAGCGAAGACCCGTCAATGCCGACGTGATGAAGGCCTGTATCATCTGGCTGTCCGATACACCTCCAACTCGGCGCCCAGCAAACGCATCTTTCCGTTGCCTCCGAGCAAAGTCTCGTTACCACCGGCTCCCACTAGGGTGTCATTGCCGTCGAGACCGGACAATACATCGGCTGTCGCATTTCCTGCCAAAGTGTCATTGCCATGGTCGCCAATGCTAGGCGCGGCGCCCCTCAATCTCTCGTGAAATCTACGAATCTCTTTGCTAATGGCGTCGTCAGTATTCGTCATGGGTCTTCGCCCTTTGAAAGAAGCGCTAGTATACGTAGTGCCCGCTGTGACTGGGCTGTCAGGTTTTGCAACAAACCCGGCAAACAAAATTGGTTTGATACGAACGTATGAGTGGTTAAGTGAGAAAAGCTCTTTGAAACAGAGTGCGCGACGACCGCGCTTGCGGCACTTGTAGCCTTCTTATTCGCAGCCTAGGCGGATCGGTCGGGATCGCTCCAACTCCTTCGGGACACTCCGACAGTTAACTTTCCAGCTCAACAACTCTGGCCAAAGCATTTCGATGATGCGGTAGAACGTCAACGATTTCACTCGATCGTCCACGGGGACCGAGAGGAGCGGTGCGAGCACCGCTCTAGAATTGAATAGGACGAGTGTATCGCAGGCCGGATCGGCTTCAAGCATCAGCGATGAATGCCAACTGCTCATGCGCTGCTCCCAATAGAGCATGTCCCACGGATCGTAATTGGCGACGAGCTCGAACTGGGCCACATCAAAAAATCTTTCGAAGCTTTCTACAACGAAAGCATTGTCTCCCATTCGCTTCGGCTTGAACACGTCGGCCACACATTTAGGTGTGCAAGGTCGGCTGTCGACTCGACCTGACTTTCGGTAAAACGCGCGCGCGATCTCTCCGGCGTTCGACCTAATATGTATGGTGCCGGGCAGAAAAGCGTTGAGATAGGCCCAAGCCGCATCTACGCGGTGCGTCGTGTAGACGTTCTGGCTGTGGGCTTGGCGAAAAGCCTCCCACGCCGGCCCCTTTCCTTTCACGAGATCCAGCTTCTTGTAGTTTAGATCGAGAGATGAAGCGATTTCCTGGGCGACGGCGGCATCCGTCTCATGAGTTTCCGTTCCGGCGGCGACATATGTGAAGACCCCAATCTTATCTCGGCCATCCTTCAGGGCTGAAAGCGTCAATCGAGAGTCGATGCCGGCAGTCAGCGAGACTTCTAGCGGATAGGCCTTCGCCCAGGCGAGCGCAGTGCTGCGTAGGAGCGGCCCGGCAATCCCCGCCGCCTGCTCAGTGCTGACGCGATCGAGCGGAGCGCGTGGAAAGAAGCGCCTGATCTTTCGGTCCTCAACATCGATAAGCGTGTTTGGTGTGAGCACATAGACATCGGTGAACGGCGTGACGTTACCGGGGAATTGGCCGACGCTTCCCTCCCAGCGAGGGTCCTTGGCGCATTCTGCCATCTTAGGGCAAGAGCCCGCGCCAGTGCGTTCGGCAGCGATGCGCGCATGCGAGGCTATCGTGACACCGCCCTTAAAGCTGTAATAAGCCGAGCGTGCGGCGCAAGAGTCGGTCATGACACGCGTCTTCCCGCCCAAGCCATAGACGAGTAGGAATCGACCGTTCCACCAATCAATAAGGTCGAACAGCGCGTCCTCCGACCGGCCAAGCGCGCGCGCGGCTTTTTCTGCGACTGTCGCGTTTCCAATCGAACAATCTTGTAAATCAAGCACACGGCCGAGGATGGCGATCCACGAAGGCGGTTCAGGGCGAAGTTGCCACGAGCCCTGCGGCGCTACTGCAAGCGCAAAGGGCTGTATCGGGTCGTAGCTCAGCGTGAGCGATCCGAGTGCGACGCTACGCCAATCAGGTTTCGGCGGAATTGCCTGACCGTATACGAGTAGGTAGCCGCGCGCATAGAGGAACTCTTGGAAGCGCGTTTCGTCGCGCGCGGCGGTGTCGTATTTGAAGCTCATTCTGATCTTCACCGCATACGGTTGACCATATACATCGTCCCAATGCTACTACGTCGGGTTCATGACCGCCTATGCCCTGGCAACAAGCTGCGAGCGCTGGAATGCCTCGCCCTGGCCACTATCGATAAGAAGCTTTCCGAGCCCCTTCTCCGACAGGGAACATGGCACCGTTGTTCAGCGGCCAGTTTAGGGTGATTGAAGAGGGAGGGCCAATCTTGTGTCTGAAACCTGGACAGACCGGCGCAGAAAGGAAGCGAGCTATCGCCGAATCTTGGTGACGGCGGGCCATAGCTCAAGCTGGCGTAGTACTCACATGAAGCGGCTCTTGCCACCCTTTAGCTTCCGATAATGGCGCTTCCCAGATGCAAACCAAAACCGATATAAGGCTGCGAAGTGGAGACGCGTATGGGATGGGCTAAGCAAAGGCTAAAATGGCTGCTCGACCGGCTCTTCCTTCGCTCCGCAATTGTCGAATCGCAAAGCAACATTCGGAAATTGCGGGCTGATAGTCAGCTATTGATGGCTGACGCCCAGGGGCTGAATGAGTCGCTCCTCATTGCCGAGAAGAAAATAGAGTACCTCTCCACCAAACTTGACGCGTATGCCGAGGCCCAAGACCAGCTCAAGGAGGCGATTGAGGAAAAGCTTAAGAAAGCCGTGGCCAACGAGTTCCGGCAGAGTGAGGCGATGGGCGCACTGCTCCGGTTGCTGCCTCTCAAGCTGCCGCTGCCTCCAACCAGAGGCTGGGCAGCCTCGCCCGATTTTTTGCTCCATCTCTACCAGTACATCAGCGTCAAAAAACCGAAGATGGTCGTCGAACTTGGAAGCGGCGTTTCGTCGATTGTGACTGCCGCGGCGTTGAAGGTCAACGGCGGGGGAGGTCGGCTTCATTGTCTCGATCACGACCGCGTCTATGCGGAGAGGACTTCCGGGTTCCTTGCCCAGCAAAGGCTGACTGACGTCGCGACTGTCCATCACGCCCCGTTGGTACCGTGGAGACCCGCTGTGCCAACGGAGCTCGGCGAGGAATGGCAGTGGTATTCGGTACCAGCAGCGGTCGCGCAGCTCAAGTCTATCGACCTCTTGATCGTCGATGGGCCGCCCAATAAGACGGGACCTTTTTCCCGCTATCCAGCCGTACCGTATTTTGGTGCCCGGATGGCGAAGGGTTGCGTCGTCTACTTAGATGATGCTCGTCGCACAGACGAGAAGGCCATCGCCAAGACCTGGAGCCAGGAATATGGATTGCGTCTCAATCTGTTTCAGAAACAATGTGAGTTCGAAAAAGGTCTCGCGGTGCTCACCGTGGACAGGCTGTCACCCGACGAGAAGCCAATTAAATCGCGCCCGGCGCGCGCTCGCGCAGTCACCCAGGCCTGATCAAACCGATATAGGCGGTCGTACGCGCTGCGGCTTCTTCTTTGTGGCCCTTCGCCGTTCCAATCTGGCTATCTCCGCCGTAAGCTCGGTAAGTGGCCGGAGTGTCTCAACATGCCAACACGCTTAAGGACGCCGGCCGGCAAGAGAGCGGTGCTTTGGCTAAATGGCGAGTATAGAACCTGCCGTGACTACGAAACTCGTCTCATGAGGACCTTTGACGATCTCCCCTGAATTACGCCGCGTGCCTCTTGTAACAGCCGGTGAGCTGAAAAATGAACCAGATCCTTCAAGGCCGCGTTTCAGCCAAGCTGAGCGACCCTACATTACGCCGAGCGGAACAACCTAACATCAGAATGCATCAGCGCCGCATGACGCGGCTAACTAATGCTTTCTCAAAAAGCTTCAGAACCACGCGCACGCGATGGCGCTGCACTTTACTCTATTACAATTTCGTCCGCGTTCATAAGACGCTGCGAACGCCTCCCGCGATGGCCGCTGGCGTCACGAAGCGGCTTTGGGAAATGACAGACGTTGTGGACGTACTGGAAGCTTGGGAGGCGAGAGATCGCGTGCTTGAGCCGCAGTCTGGAGGCTTCGTTGTTTCGGGACGCTAACCGAACCGACTATTTCGCAACCAATTCCGGCCTACTGAGCAACGTCGGGACCATCAATAGGTGGTGAAGAGTTATGGCGTACATTCCATTCCGCCAAAGCTGCATCCAGACTGCCAGATGCACCGATCCATTGCCAGAAGTAACGGAAATCGTTGAAGGCTGTTTCGAGCCGGACCGTCACATGCGGCTTGTCTCTGAGAAACAGGACGATGTTGGTGGTCACCGTGTCCACATAGTCGCGGCAAATCTCTAACGGCTCGGCATCCCGCGCGCCCATCAATATTGCCAAGCGATAAGCGGCAATGATGCTACCCTTATTGTCTAAGCGGCGGGCAAAGCTTCGAGCTGTGGCCTCGCGGTCGCGGACCAGGTGCACGTAATAGGCTGAGTGCCCCCAACGCTGGTCGAGCCGCCCAAGCAGCCAGGCCAGCCGGTTGTCGGCCTCGATGTGGTTGGGTGGATAGTCGAGCCTGTTCTCGAATAGTAGCCGTGAGCGGGTCTCGTGGCCTGAAGTGAAATTCGTGATGTGAGAGCAGGCATGTATGAAGGTGGTGGAGCCGCAGCGCCCGGTGCCCAACGCAAATACTTGCTTGGCACTTAGCGCCAAAATATCCCGCCCTTTTTCTCGGTTTTCAACCCAGAGTTAAAAACACTACCTAATGCCACAATCAAAGTGGCCCACTACCGGCTGCCCGGGCCTATGAAACGGCCGTCAAGAACAGTCCGTCAACCGGCCCATATGGTCGATCAAGGGAAGTTCGTAGCTCAGCCGGTCCAATCCCAGCGGGCTCACCACCCTTGATACTATGCTACTGGTATGGCTGCTAAGCCGGGATCCTACCGGTGAGTTAGATTCCGGAGCAAATCTTTGGAAAGCCTCTGTTCCCGTGGAAGGCCTAAGGCCAAAGCGTACAACCGGCGGCTATTGTAGCCGGTGAGAGACAGTACGGCTGCGTCCATTTCATTGTGCATCGCAGCACCCCACATCCCAATACGCTGTTCCCAATAGAAAATATCGTTGATGTCATAGCCGCTCTCTTCGAGGCTGGCATAATATGCACGTTCCATGAAAGCTTCCATCGCCCGAATGATAGCCGTCTTCCCGAATGATAGCCGTCTTGTAGTCTACTGAAGCGGTGAATTTCCTTACAGAAGGCCCATACACCCGGGCAAATTCGGTCTGAGGAATTTTCCGTGATTGCGCCCTTGGTCAGGTTATAAAAACCTCTCATAATCTCGCCACCATAGCCACGCACAAAAGATAAAGCTTTCCTGTGATAAGCCGCGTACATGTTGGCTGTAAGGTTAGATGCTCCTCGCCCTTGCGCGGTGTTTTCCTTGGCTATGAGCGCTATCGCCCGAAGCTCTTCAGACATAGCCTTTGCTTTGCCATGCATATAGACATGCTCGCCGCCGAGATATTCGACCATCCTCTCAGCTAGAGGAACATCGGACTCCGGGAGCGCGTAGTCGCGCCATAGAGCCGCTAATTGCCGAACAGATTTTGCAGGAGTTGCTTGGCTGCATCCTCGGCCTCGCGCTTCCGCTCCTGCTTCCGCTGCTTCTTCTGCTCGGCCTTCGTTTGTGCCTTTTCGGTGGGCGGCTCCTCGGAGACTGTCTCGGCGGGCTCAGGCGCTGGTGCAGGTTGCGCTGGTGGTTTGGTCGCCACTGGTTCGTTCGCCGGAGGCGCGGCCTCGGCAGGCATGGCCGCCGGATCGGTCGTGTCAGGCGTGACGGCGGGTGGTAGGGCGGCGGGTTTCTGCTTCGTTTGCTTGTTCATGAGCTGGTCGAGGCCCTCGACTGCGCCTTGCTGCAACGCGTCCCTGTTGATCTTGCCATCCTTGACGATATTCGAGAGCGGAACACCGGAGACGCCGGCTTTCTCGCCAAGCTCGTCCAGGCTCGGTAGCTTGACCAGGCCACCGCCAAACTGGTTCAGCTTGTTGAGTTGCTCGTAGGCCGCCACCGGGTTTTCCAGAATGCCTTTGATGTCGGGATAGATCCTTGGGCTCGCCCACGGACCGGAGATGACGACCGGCACGCCGAGGCCTTGCAGGTCGGTCTTGCCGCCCTGGCCTTCGAGGCTTGCTACGATTTGCGGATTGACGCGGAGATTGAGTGTCCGCGCCGGCAGGTTGATGGTGCCTTCTCCGCTCATGCGCACGAGTGGGCCGACCAGACTGAGATCGCTGGTTTGCGCCTGGCCGCTTGCGAGCTTGAAGCTTGCCCCAAGCGTGGCAAAGTCGGTCTTCTCCGCCGCGCTGTCCTGCCATCCCGACAGCGTGCCTTGGGTCAGGTTCCGCACCGTTTTGGCGATGTTGATGCCGCGGATGGCGCCATTAGTGAAGTTGACCTTGGCACCGCCGCTCACGGTCTGGATCATGGCGCGTTGGCTTACGCCGTTCGCGGCGAGATCCAGCGTGATAGTGCCGGTCCCTTCAATGTTCTCAAAGCCCGCCGCGTCTTTGAGGAAGGAATAGGCTTCGAAATTGCTGAGCGATAGCTTGATCCTCTGCGCCGGCGTTTGCCCGCTTGCGTCTACCGCCAGGGACGCTGCTCCGGTGCCGTTATAGGTCGCGAAGCCGGGAAGCTCGGCGTTGAGCTTGCCGTTTGTGAGCGTTGCCTGGATCGTGCCGGGGTTGATTTTGATATTGCCATAGAGGAGCTGCCTCGCGGTCAGCTTGAGCTTGGCATTGACCGTTCTGAGCGGCGAGAAGTCTATCTTGGTGTCGCTCCAACCCGCTCCCCCACCACCAACCCGATTAAGCGTCGCGACGATTGCGCCACCGCCGGCATCTGCGAGCATTCGGCGCCCTTCGCCGCCCATATCGGCGCGTTGCCGTCCAAGCCCTGGGAGCAATTTGTTGAGATCAAGCACATCAGTTGTCAGTGCCACATTCACGGCAGGAAGGCTTCCCGCCAGATTGGCGGCAAGCGAACCGGACAGCCTATTGTCGTATACAGTTGCGATGAACGGGTGAAGCGTGAGCAATCTGTCCTTGTAGCTGGCATCGCCGGTCAGCACCGCATTGGCGGTTTTGGCCCTGACGGGTTTTAGTACGACGGTGTCATCGGCCTTCAGGGATGCGTTGCCGGTAAAGTTGATTCTCTCGCGGTGGTGTTTCGGAACATCGAGAGTAAAATCGAAGGCTGCGGCCGTTCCGCTTAGGAAGGGACCGAAATTGTCCACAGAGCCCGAAGCCTGCACGGGTTTCCCGTCGTAAGCCGCCTTCACGTCGAAAGACAGAGGACCTTCGAATGACGGCAGCGAGGCTTGGAGGTTCAATTCCTCGATCGGCTTGCCGGGCCCGCTCGCTGAAGGCGGCAGGATGACCGTGCCGTTCTCGATGACGAGTTTATCGAGCGTAAGATCCTGCAAAGCGGCAGCCGTTGATCTTCCCTTCGAGCCGGCTTGTCCTGCCGACACTGCTACGTCTGTATTCGCCGGTGCTTGCGCAGTTTTCGCCGGCACGGCGATGACGGGATCGATCAGCGTGACTTCAGTGAGCTGCACCTTGCCGCCCCACAGAGCCGACCACACTAAACCGACGCGGAGCTTCTTGGCCGTGGCGATCTCGGCGCCGGCGGAGCCGCTTTGCGACACGCCGACATCCTCGGCCACGAGGTCCAGCGAGGGGAACAGCGAGAACTTGACCGGCCCGTCGATCCTGAGGCGATAGCCGGTGGCGCTCTCGACTTGCGCCAGCAGCTGAGCGCGCACCTCGTCGGTGGAGATGAGCAGCGGGCCGAAGAAAAAGAGGGCCGCGGCGATGACCACGATGGCCGTAATGATCGAAAAGATGAGGCGCAAAGGCTGCCCTCCGCAGGCCTGATGTCGAGCGGTTAAGGAGATAAACCCCTATCCCTGAAATAAGGATAAAGTCGGGTAACTCCGCAAAATCCCCCGTACTTTCGGTCAATGCAATACCCGCCCGAACGCATCGTCTGCCTGACCGAGGAGAGGAGACGCTCTACCTCATCGGCGAGCAGGACCGCATCGTCAGCGTATCGGCTATGCGGTGCGACCGCCCGAGGTGCGCGCAAAGAGAAGCCGCGCATCTCCGCCGGCTGCTCGAGCCCGATCTAGTCCTCGCCTTCTCGGATCTTCAGGCTGATATCGTTGCCCAAACAGCTAAGTCCTTGAGAGAACCCTGTGACCAAGCTGTTGCAACCAAGGCGTTTCTTACCTATTGGGGTGTCGGTTCTCCGATCCGACCTTGAGGGCCTAATCGGCATTTCTATGAGCAGTCTCACGCGACGCAACTCTAAAGTTTCCGATGCCGTAGT
>DATMDY010000046.1:0-24222 GCA_035557335.1 Methyloceanibacter sp. | reverse complement strand
AGCGCCGAGGGCTTTGCCGTGGAGGACTTGGCTAAAGCCGACTGGTCACGCTTTGCCGCGCTGGTGCTCGCGCCGGGTATTCCCTTGACCCATCCCGAGCCGCATTGGAGCGTGGTCAAGGCGCGTGACGCGGGCGTCGATATCATCGGCGATATCGAGCTGTTCTTCCGCGAGCGCACACGCGCCGCATCGCCAGGCAAGGTGGTGGCGATTACCGGTACCAACGGCAAGTCGACGACGACGGCGCTCAGCGCGCATCTTCTCTCGGAGGCGGGAAAGCGGGTGGTGCTTGGCGGCAATATCGGCAGAGCGGTGCTCGATCTCGAACCGTTCGCCGCCGATCTCACCTATGTGCTCGAACTGTCGTCCTTCCAGATCGACCTGGCGCCCTCGCTCAGTTCGGACGCGGCGGCGCTGCTCAACATCACCCCCGACCATCTCGACCGCCACGGCCCGCTGCAAGACTATGCCCGCATCAAGTCCCGAATCTTTTCGGGACTTGGCCCGGACGCGACTGCGGTGATCGGCGTGGACGACGCTCCGTCCCGCGCCATCGCCGACAGTCTCAAGGGACCGTTCGCCGTGAAGCGCATCGCCGTGGGCCACAATGTGGAGACGGGTGTGTGGGCGGACGAGGGAGTCCTACACGAGATGGAAGGCGGCGAGGAAGTGGCGCACGCAGACCTCGCCGGTATCGGCCCGCTGCGCGGCGTGCATAACTGGCAGAATGCGGCTGCCGCTTATGCGCTCACCCGTGCGCAAGGCGTTCCCGCCGCCACTATCGCACAAGGGCTCAAGAGCTTTGCCGGTCTGGCGCATCGCATGGAGCAAGTGGCGCGCCGCGGCAAGGTGCTGTTCGTCAACGACTCGAAAGCCACCAATGCCGACGCTACCGGCAAGGCGCTGGCGAGCTTCACCGACATCTACTGGATCATCGGTGGCAGGCCGAAAGAGGGGGGGCTTGCCGGGCTCGAGCCTTACTTTCCGAAGATCGCACGCGCCTATCTGATCGGCGAAGCGGCTGAGGCCTTCGCGCGCCAGCTCGGCGATCATGTCGAGCAGGTGCAATGCGGCACGCTCGACCGCGCCGTCGAGGCCGCCGCTGCGGACGCCAGCCGCTCTCCGGCCAAGGAGCCGGTCGTGTTGCTGTCGCCGGCTTGCGCCTCTTACGATCAGTTCGACAATTTCGCCAAGCGCGGCGATGCGTTTCGCGAGATGGTCATGCGCCTCGACGGCGCCAAGGGGGTTAAGCCGGAGCAGGGGAGGGCCGCATGAGGCTGACCCGTGCCGACCGCTCCATCCTCACCGACTGGTGGTTCACCGTGGACCGGCTGATGTTCTTCGGCCTGTTGCTGCTGATGGGAGCGGGGCTGGTGCTGTCGCTCGCCGCGAGCCCGGCGATCGCCGCCAAATACGACCTCGAGCCGTTCTATTTCGTGCGGCGTCACGCGGCACTGCTCTTGCCCGCGCTCGCCATCATGTTCGCCGCCTCGACTCTGAGCCCCAAGCAGATCAGGCGCACCAGCCTTATCATCTTCATTGTCGGCTGCGCGCTGATGGCACTGGTCATTTTTATCGGCCCGGAGATCAAGGGCGCCAAGCGCTGGCTCCAGATAGGCATGGTCTCGCTACAGCCTTCGGAGTTCGTGAAACCAGCCTTCGTCGTGCTCACTGCCTGGCTGTTCAACGAGAGCCAGAAACGGCGCGATGTTCCGGGCATCGAGCTGGCTGTCGCGCTTTACGGCATCTTCGCCACGCTGCTTGTGCTCCAGCCGGATTTCGGCCAAGTGCTGCTGGTCACGCTGGTGTGGGGTGCGTTGTTCTATATGGCCGGCATCAATCTCGTATGGATCATGGCGCTCGGCGCCGCGGGCATTGCCGGCCTGGTCACCTCCTATTTCCTGGTGCCGCACGTGGCCTCGCGCATCGATCGCTTCCTCGATCCCGCCTCGGGCGACACCTATCAGACGGACCGCTCGATCGACTCGTTTCTGCATGGCGGCTGGTTCGGCAGGGGACCAGGCGAGGGCACGGTCAAGAATGTGCTGCCGGACTCCCATACCGACTTTATCTTCGCCGTGACGGCCGAGGAGTACGGACTGATCGCCTGTATCATCTTGCTCGCCATGTTCGCTTTCATCGTGCTCAGAGGATTGTCGAAGGCTTCGCAAGAGCCTGACGGCTTCATCCGGCATGCGGTAGCGGGGCTGATCATGCTGTTCGGCCTCCAGACCCTGATCAACATGGCGGTCAATGTCGGCTTGCTGCCCGCCAAGGGCATGACGCTGCCCTTCGTCTCCTATGGTGGCTCATCGCTCTTGGCCATGGCGCTGACCATGGGCTTTGCACTTGGGCTGACGCGCAAGCGGCCGATGGCGGGTCAGCTCAAGCGCCGCGCGGAGACCGAGGCCGGCGCCGAGTCCGCCGGCGTCAGAGAGCAAGCGGCTTGACCAAAACGCGTCCCATTCTCCTCGCTGCGGGCGGCACGGGCGGGCATCTCTTCCCCGCCACGGCACTCGCCCAGGAGCTTGGCCGCCGGGGCTACGCGGTCGAGCTCGCCACCGACGAGCGCGCAGAGAAATATGACTCCGACTTTCCCGCCCGCGCGGTGCATCGCATTCCATCAGCCACCATCGCCGGCCGCTCGCCCATGGATCTGGCGCGGACTTTCGCCCGCCTCGGCGTCGGCTTCATGCGCGCGGTTGGTTTGCTGTTGCGGGTTCGCCCCGCGGCGGTGATCGGCTTCGGCGGCTATCCGACCTTGCCGCCGATCATCGCCGCGCGGACTTTAAGGATTCCCACGGCGATCCATGAGCAGAATGCGGTGATGGGCCGGGCCAATCGGCTCCTGTCGCGCTTCGTCGATCGCATTGCCCTGTCCTTCTCGCCGACCAAGCACCTCGACCCCAAGGCCGAGGCGCGGGCGATCCTGACCGGAACGCCGGTGCGCGACGCCGTGCTCGCTTATCGCAACGTGCCCTATGCACCGCCCGATCCGGTAGGACGCCTGCTTCTGCTCGTGTTCGGAGGAAGCCAAGGCGCTCAATTCTTCTCTGAGGTGATGCCACCTGCCCTGATGGCGCTGCCGTCGCCCTTGCGCTGGCGCCTCACCATCGTGCAGCAGGCCCGCGAAGAGGACCTTGAGCGCCTCACAAGCTTCTACAAGGAGGCGGAGATTGCCGCCCACGTCGCCCCGTTCTTCCACGATTTGCCTGAGCGGATGGCCACCTCGCAGCTTGTCATTGCCAGGTCGGGAGCCTCGACCGTGGCCGAATTGATGGCCATTGGCCGCCCCTGCCTGCTCGTGCCGCTGCCGCATGCCCTTGACAACGATCAACTCGAAAATGCAACTCGCCTCCAGGAAGGTGGCGGCGGCTGGTGCATAAGGCAGAATGAGCTGACGCCGGAGCACCTGGCGCAGGAGCTTCAACGGCTGTTCACCTCGCCGGAAGTTTTGGCTGGCGCCGCGGCAAAGGCGAAAGCGCTTGCCACGCCCGACGCGGTAGCGAAACTTGCTGATCTCGTCGAGGAACTCGCGCGAGGCAAGAGAGTAGGCGTAGAAGATGCATCTGCCCCCGCCTGACCAGACCGGCCTGTTTCACATTGTCGGTATCGGCGGCATCGGCATGAGCGCCATTGCCGAGGTCATGCATACGCGCGGCTATCGCGTGCAAGGCAGCGACCTCAAGGACGGCGCCAATCTCGATCGCCTGCGCCGCCACGGCATCAAATGCCTGATCGGGCATGACCCGGCGAATCTCGATGACGCCGCCTATCTCGTCATCTCCAGCGCGGTGAAGCCCGGCAATCCGGAGTTCGAGGCGGCGAAGGAACGCGGACTTCCCATCATACGCCGCGCCGAAATGCTGGCCGAGCTGATGCGACCTTGCGCCACCGTGTCGGTCACCGGCACGCACGGCAAGACCACCACCACGGCGCTCGTCGCCGACCTGCTCGAGAGCGGCGGCCTCGATCCGACCGTCATCGCCGGCGGCATCATCAATGCCTGGGGCACCAATGCCCGCATCGGCAAAGGCGAGTGGATGGTGGTGGAAGCCGACGAATCCGACGGCACCTTCTTGAAGCTTCCGACCCAAATCGGCGTGGTGACCAGCATCGATCCCGAGCACATGGACTATTGGCCGTCGCTCGAAGTCCTGCACCAGGCCTTTCAGCAATTCGTCGAGGCGATCCCCTTCTACGGCCTTGCCGTCGCCTGGATCGATCATGCCGTGGTGCGCGAGCTTCTCGCCAAGCTCGGCGGCGTCGCCAATGGACGCCGCACGCTGACTTATGGTGTGGCGCGCGACGCCGACGTGAAGCTGGCCAATTTGCGCTCCGCCCGGGATCATATCGTGTTCGATGTCGATCTCGGGTCGGCGGTGAAGGGGGGTGCGCGCCAGCTAACCGATCTCGTCCTGCCGGTGCTCGGCCACTACAATGCGATGAATGCGCTCGCCGCGCTGGCCACGGCGACCGAAGCCGGGGTGAGCGATGAGGTAATCCGCTCGACTTTCGCCGCCTATTCTGGCGTGAAGCGGCGCTTCACCCATGTCGGCGAATGGCAGGGCGTGAACGTCTATGACGATTACGCGCACCATCCGGCCGAAATTGCCGCCGTGCTGCGCGCCGCCCGCAGCGGCGCAGAAGGCCGCGTCATCGCCGTGATACAGCCTCATCGCTATACGCGGCTCCAGACCCTGTTCAACGAGTTCTCCGCCTGTCTCGACGACGCCGACATCGTCATGGTCACGCCGGTCTACTCGGCGGGCGAAGCGCCGATCCCCGGCATCGACCGCGACGAGTTGGCCTCGGGCCTGCGCCGTCACGGCCACCCCAAGGTCATCACTGTCGATGACGAGGAGACCCTGGCCGAGGCGGTCGTTTCCGTGGTCAAAGCCGGCGATTTGGTGGTCGGACTTGGCGCCGGGACCATCACGGACTGGATCAATGCGTTGCCGTCGCGGCTCGGGCGGAGCAGGGGGCGGGCGTGAACGAGACGCCGCTCGAAGGCCGGCTTGCCGCGGACCTGCCCGGCTTGCGCGGAAGGCTGATGCCCCAGGCGCCACTCAAGGATCTGACCTGGTTCAGAGCGGGCGGTCCGGCCGAAGTTCTCTATTCACCGGCCGACGAAGCCGACCTCCGCTATTTCTTGAATGCGCTGGCGGACGAAATCCCCGTGACCGTAATCGGGCTCGGCTCCAATCTGCTGGTGCGCGACGGCGGCATTGCTGGCGTGGTGATCCGCCTCGGCAAGGGCTTCGGGGATATCGCCATCGAGGAAGGATCGCGGATTCGTGCCGGCGCCGCCGTGCCCGATGTTAAGGTCGCCCGCGCCGCCGCCGACGCAGGCATCGCTGGTCTCTCCTTCTATCGCGGTATACCCGGCTGTGTCGGTGGGGCGTTGCGCATGAATGGCGGCGCGCATGGGCGCGAGACCTGCGAGGTGCTGGTCGAGGCGCGCGCCGTCGACCGCCAGGGCAATGCGCATGTGCTCCCCGTGGCGGCGCTTCACTACGCCTACCGCCATTGCGGCGCGCCCGAAGACTTCATCTTCACCGAGGCCTTGTTCCAGGGCGAACCGGGCGACCCGCAAGCGATCGTGGCCGAGATGGACGACATCGCCGCCTATCGGGAGCAGGCCCAGCCGATCAAGAGCCGCACCGGCGGCTCCACCTTCAAGAACCCGCCGGGGCAGAAGGCCTGGCAGTTGATCGACGCCGCAGGCTGCCGGGGGCTCGCGGTCGGCGACGCCAGGGTCTCGGAGATGCATTGCAACTTCCTCATCAACGAAGGCAACGCCACCGGGGCCGATCTCGAAGAGCTT
The DNA here is from genome assembly GCA_035557335.1 of Methyloceanibacter sp. GTDB lineage: Bacteria > Pseudomonadota > Alphaproteobacteria > Rhizobiales > Methyloligellaceae > Methyloceanibacter. The sequence goes on along the minus strand of DATMDY010000046.1, from coordinate 18,395 downwards.
GGCGAGACGGTGCGAGCTCGGGTGAAGGCGAAGAGCGGCGTCGAGCTTGAGTGGGAGATCAAGCGCCTCGGCGTCACTGCCTGATGGGGAAGAATTCAGATGAGGAGAGCCCGATTACTGCAAAATAACGATTGTAAAAAATGTATTTTGGACAATGACTTGAGGAATTTGGCCATTAGTGTGAAAATCAACTAGAGTTTACGACAATCTAAGGCTTCTTTTTAAATTGCGCATATAGCCTTTATATCTACTCGTATTTCTTTGATTACGTGCATAGGGTAGCTCAATATTTAAAAAATATTTATAATTCACTTGTGTTTCCGTCAGAAGGCGCCCATGTTCCAAGTACGATTTGAATGATCATTCAGATGAATTCCTCATATTTAGGAGCATACCAATGGAAAATTCTTCCACGCAGACTGCTGCAAATCCGCAGAATTCAGACCAGAACAAGCAGGACGTCCTGAAGGACATCCGCGCAAAGTGGAGCAAATTCACGGAGCAGGATGCTTCTGCTTTCAAGGGCAAGTCCGATCTCGTGTCTCAGGTCGCTGCCAAGTATGGCATTGACCAGGCACAAGCCCAGCGTGAGGTCGATGCCGTGCTGAAGGGCCGCCAAGTCGGCGCCGGCGCGTAGTCCAAGGTTTCCGCTCCGAGGCCGCTGCATGGCGGTCTCGGGGTTCTGTTCCGCGAACGAGCCGCCCACGGGCGGCTTTCTTTTTGAGCGGCGAGGGGATAAATGCGGGTTTGGCGGCGTTCGCCGCGACGGCGTTCATTGATCGAAGGAAGGTGTCATGGCGAAGGGTCAGAAGAGAAGCAATCGCGAGAAGAAGAAGCCGAAGCAGGACAAGAAGAAGGTGCCCCAGTCGGCTTCGCCGATGGTATCGCTCGATCAGCGCGGGAAGCCTGGCCGAAGCGGAGCCCCGAAAAAAGGTTCGTAGCGCGCCGGCTTCGCTAGGCGCTTCGGCCCTGACAGCCGATTAGCGTGCATTGCGCGATCGGATTCGCCGCGCATTTCTCCCCCGTGCCATTTGTCCGCGAATACGAGTAATCCAGTAACCACTGGCGGCGATTATGACACGCCGACTCTCTCGGTCCTTGGCGCATAGCAGGGGGCACACATGGCAAACACACAGATTCACGTCGCGGTGTTGATGGGCGGCTGGTCGTGCGAGCGGGAGATCTCGCTCCGCTCCGGCGCGGCCTGTGCCGATGCGCTGGAAGGCGAGGGCTACCGCGTCACCCGCCTCGATGTCGGGCGCGACGTCGCCGCCAATCTCGCCGAGATCAAGCCCGATGTCTGTTTCAACGCGCTGCACGGTCGCTTTGGCGAGGATGGCTGCATACAGGGCCTACTCGAGACCTTGGGGCTCCCCTATACCCATTCCGGCGTGCTCGCCTCGGCGCTCGCCATGCACAAGGAGCGCGCCAAGGCCGTGCTCAAGGAGGCCGGCGTTCCCGTGGCCGAAAGCATCGTGGTGTCCCGGGAGGAGGCCGCCTGCGCCCATATGATGAAGCCGCCTTACGTCATCAAGCCGCCGGCTGAGGGATCGAGCGTCGGCGTGTTCATCGTGCGCGAGGACCAGGCTCATCCGCCTCAGGAGCTGAATTCGGCCGACTGGGCCTTGGGCGAGGAGCTCATGGTCGAGCGTTTTATCCCGGGACGGGAGTTAACCTGCGCCGTCATGGGCGAGGAAGCCCTGGGCGTTATCGAAATCCGTCCGGCCGAAGGGCTAAGTTTCTACGATTACGACGCGAAATACGCCCCAGGGGGCTCAATTCACGTCCTGCCGGCGCCGCTTTCACCAAATGTTTACCAATTAGTACAGAAGCTGTCGTTAGCGGCTCATCGGGCGCTGGGATGCCGTGGGGTCAGTCGCTCCGATTTCCGCTACGACGACCGGCCAGAGGGCTCAGGCGAACTGATCTGCCTTGAGGTCAATACCCAGCCTGGCATGACGTCGACATCGCTGGTGCCCGAGCTGGCAAGCCATGCCGGCCGCTCGTTCGGGGAACTGGTGCGCTGGATCGTGGAGGATGCTTCGTGCAATCGCTAGGCCCCGCAAGAGGGCATGCCAGGGTTACCAGGTCCGAGGACCTTCTAGCGCGCGGCATCGCCGTCCAGCGCAGGTCCTCCCGTGTGCCGGCACTTAGCGGGGGACGCCGTCTCGTCAGCCGCGGACCGAAAAGGATTTGGCTCGGCCGGCTTGCCGGTAAGCGCACCAGAGGCAAATGGCTAGGACTTAGCCTGCTGTTCCTCGCCAGCGCCGTCGCCTATGGCGCAACGATCGGCGGCCAGACCGAGCGACTCTTCAATGCGCTGACCAATGGTGCCGCCAGGATTGCCGTCGCCGGAGGCTTCGGCGTCGAGCGCATCACCATCGAAGGCCACCGCCACGCTTCCAACGCCGAGATCACCGCGGCGCTCGCGGCGGACCCCAATACCGTGATGCTCGGCTTCGATACCGATGCCGCCAAGGCCCGCCTCGAAGCGGTGCCGTGGATCAAGCACGCCCGGGTCATGCGCCTTCTGCCCTCGACGCTGCAAGTGGTCATCGAGGAGCGCGTGCCTTACGCCATCTGGCAGAGCAGGGGCCAGACCTATGTGGTCGATACCGAGGGCGCTGTGATCACGCCGGATCTGCGCGAGGCCTATCCTCAGCTTCCTTTCGTCGTGGGTGACGGCGCCGGCAAACATGCCAAGGCTCTCCACGTCGAGCTTGAAGATTTTGACGAACTCACCGGGAAATTGTTGGCGGCGCTCAGGGTCGGCGACCGCCGCTGGACGCTGAAACTGGTCTCGGGTCTCGAGATCATGCTGCCCGACGACAATATCGGCGAGGCGCTCAAATCCTTGACCAAGCTCGACCGGGACCGCGGGCTGCTCGACAAGAACATCGCCTTCGTCGATCTGCGCCTGCTCGATCGCGTCACGGTGCGCCTGCGCGAGCCCACGCCGGCCGAGACGCAGGACGATGCGGGCATTTCGGACGTGCCGACGGCAAGCACCAAGCCGACGCCGTCCGACGGCAAGACGTAACACGAGGCCTTGGGAATCGGGGGATGGCCACAACGATAAGCAAGCGCCAACGCATCGTGACCGCACTCGATATCGGCACGAGCAAGATCTGCTGCCTGATCGCCAAGACTTCACCCGTACCGGATTGGTTCGCGGGCAAGGGCGACGCGATGCAGTTCGAGGTGCTGGGCTTCGATCACACCCGCGCCGAGGGCCTGAAGGGCGGCATGGTCACCCATCTCGACAGCGCCGAGCATTGTATCCGCGCCGCGGTTGACGCCGCCGAGCGCATGGCCGGCGTCACCGTCGAGGAGGTGCATGTCGCGGTTACCTGCGGACGGCTGAAGAGCGAGAGCTTTTCCGCGAGCGTGGCGATCCCGTCAGGCACCGTGCGCGACGACGACATCATGCGGCTGCTGGCTGGCGGGCGCCAATATGCCGGCCGCGACAAGCGCACCGTGCTGCACGCGCTGCCCACCAGCTACCGCCTTGACGACAATAGCGGCATCAGCGAACCCCACGGCATGTGCGGCGAGCGGCTCTCGGTCGACATGCATGCGGTGACCGCCGACGAAGCGCCCATGCGCAATCTGATGCTTTGCGTCGAGCGCTGCCATCTCGGCGTCGCCAACCTCGTCGCCGCCCCCTATGCGAGCGCGCTCGCGATCATAACCCCCGACGAGTCCAAGCTCGGCGTGGCCTGCATCGATTTCGGCGCCGGTACCACGACACTCTCGGTGATCGCCGACGGTCACTTCGTCCATGCCGACGCCATCGCGCTTGGCGGCAACGGCATCACCACCGACATTGCCCGCACGCTCGCCGCGCCCCTCGACCACGCCGAGCGGCTCAAGACGCTGCATGGCAGCGCCTTCGCCACGCTATCCGACGAGCGCGAGATCATCACCTATCCGTGCGTCGGCGGAATGGCGCGCGTAAATATGAACCAGATCACCAAGGCGCAGCTCGCCGTGATCATCAGGCCGCGCATCGAGGAGATTCTCGATTCCATGCGCCGCAGGCTTGCGGCAAGCGGGCTAGCGTCGGAGGTCACCCAGCACCTGGTCTTGACCGGGGGCGGCAGCCAGCTTACCGGCCTCGCCGAGCTTGCCTCCAACATGTTCGGGCGCCCGGCGCGCTTGGGTCGCCCGCGTGCCATGAACGGTCTGCCCGCGGTCGGCGCCGCGCCGGACTTCTCCGCCACGATCGGCCTGCTTCTGCAATGGGCGCGCGGCGAGGACAAAGTCGGCTCTCGCACCGAGCAGCGCTTCTTGCGTACCGGTACTGGCTATTTCGCCCGGGTGGGCGAGTGGATAAGGGACAATTTTTGATCGGACCAAGGCTCCAGGCGGCGCGTCACGGGGAAGCGTCGATAAGGAGCGGAACAGAGGGCAATCGAAGGATTGGATGCGGCAATGACCATCAACATCAGAGTTCCTGACCTGACCGAACTCAAACCGCGGATCACCGTATTCGGTGTCGGCGGCGCCGGCGGTAACGCCGTCAACAACATGATCGCCTGCGGCCTGAAAGGCGTTGAGTTCGTGGTCGCCAATACCGATGCGCAAGCCCTGCTGAGCACGACCGCCGAGCGCCGCATTCAGATGGGCTCGAGCATCACCGAGGGCCTTGGCGCCGGATCGAAGCCTGAAGTGGGCGCCGCTGCGGCGGAAGAGGCCATGGCCGACATCAAGGCCCACCTCGTCGGCTGCCACATGGCGTTCATCACCGCCGGCATGGGCGGCGGTACGGGCACCGGCGCCGCGCCGGTGATCGCGCGTGCCTCCCGCGAAGAAGGCATCCTCACGGTTGGCGTTGTCACCAAGCCCTTCCAGTTCGAAGGTTCGCGCCGCTTGCACGCGGCAGAGGTCGGCATCGCTGAGCTGCAGAAGCATGTCGACACGCTGCTGATCATTCCGAACCAGAACCTGTTCCGCGTGGCCAACGAGAAGACCACCTTCACCGACGCCTTCGCCATGGCCGACGACGTTTTGCGCGCCGGCGTCGCCTGCATCACCGATCTCATGGTGAAGGAAGGCCTGATCAATCTCGACTTCGCCGATGTGCGCACCATCATGGCCGGTATGGGCAAGGCGATGATGGGCACCGGCGAATCGAGCGGCGAGCGGCGCGCCATCGAGGCGGCCGAGGCGGCGATCTCCAATCCGCTTCTCGACGATGTGTCGATCAATGGGGCGAGCGGGCTCCTGGTCTCGATCACCGGCGGCAACGATCTCACCCTCTACGAGGTGGACGAGGCGGCGAGCCGCATCAGGGCCGAGGCCGACGCCGACGCCAATATCATTGTCGGCGCTACCTTCGACGACGAGCTCGATGGATCGATCCGCGTGTCGGTGGTGGCGACCGGCCTTGGCCCGATCGGTGCCGAGATGGGCCGGCCTGTCATGCCCCAGCCCCAAATGCAGATGCCGCAACAGGACAGGGGCCGGCTCACGCAGCGTCTCGCGGGTCTCGCGGCGCTGCCGGGCATCGCCGTCGACCTCGACGAGCCGAGCCTCGTGCTCACGCCGAGCGAAGTGGTGCAGGAGCCGCCGGTTTGGCGCGCTCCCGGCAATGTGACGATCGAGAAGCGTCCGGCGCAGATGGCGCGGGCCGCACCTTCTCCGCAGCCGGCTCTCGCGCCCAAGCCAAGCTTCCAGCCTGAGCCACCCTCCACGATCCAGCGCCCGGTGCGGCGCATGCCGAGCGTCGAGGAGTTGCCCATTGTTGCCCAGAAGGAAATCAAAGCGCGAGCGGGTGAAACCCAAGCTACCGGCATCGAGGCCCAAAAGCGAAAAGTGGGCTTCCTCGAGAGGCTGGCAGGCGTCGCGCGCAGCCGAAAGGAGACTGACGACCAGATGGTTACAAAGTTAGAGCCCGATTTCGGCCAGGAGCCGTCATTCGCCGAAGCGCCCGCGCCGGCGCCGCGCGGCGTCCGCATCGAGCGGCCGCGCAGTGAGGAGCCCGCCCGCGCCATGCCGAAGCCGGTCGAGGCTCAGTCCCGTGTGCCGGCAGTCGATTTTGATTCGTCGGGCGAATCGTATGACGAGGACGACTTGGAAATCCCGGCCTTCCTGCGCCGACGCGCGAACTGAGTGAGGATCGCACGAGATCATTTCAGGACCGCAGGTAGCGAAATATAACAGGAATATTAATACATTAGGAGGTAAGGCGACTCGTAATACAGTGAAAGAAACCGTGATTTGTCGCCCCTGAGTCAGAACGTTAAGGTTCTTCAAGATCGAACAGCGGAACCAATAAGGCACTACAAGGCCGGCGAAGTAATACGGTCCAAAGTGCCAGGGAGCGCTGATCGATGGGGGCTCGGGGGCTCTCCTCGGGCATGCAGGGAACCATAAGACGGCACGGGGGCCATGAAAGGTTTTATAGGGGCACGCCAAACTACGCTTGCCGGCGAAATTTCACTGACGGGGACGGGTGTCCATAGCGGCGCGCCGGTCTCTATCGTGCTTTGTCCCGCTGACGGCGACACCGGAATTCGTTTCCTTCTTTCCAACGGCACCGAGATTGTGGCCGACCAGGGGTCGGTCACCGGCGTTACCCTTAGCACCGTGCTGGGTGATGGCAATGGCGCCGCTGTGGCCACCGTCGAGCACCTGCTCGCCGCCCTGCACGGCCTCGGCATCGACAACGCCCTGATCGAGATCGACAACCCCGAAGTGCCGATCATGGACGGCAGCGCCTCTTGCTTCGTCGAGGCCATCGACGAGGCCGGCCTGGCCGAACTCGACAGCCCGCGCCGCTTCCTCAAAGTGCTGAAGCCAGTGCGTGTCGAGGACGGCACCGCTTACGGGGAGTTGACCCCCCATAACGGCTTCCATCTCGACGTCGAGATCGAGTTCGACACCCCGGTGATCGGCACCCAGAGGATCGAGATCGACCTCAATCCCGGCTCCTTCCGCCGGGAACTGGCGCGGGCCCGCACGTTCGGCTTCATGAAGGATGTCGAGCGGCTGTGGGCCTCCGGACTTGCCCTTGGCGCGTCGCTTGAGAATACTGTGGCCATTGGCGACGACCGCGTCATCAACCGCGAAGGCTTGCGCTTCTCCGATGAGTTCGTGCGTCACAAGGCGCTCGACGCGGTCGGCGACCTCGCTTTGGCGGGCGCGCCCATTCTCGGCGCCTTCCGCTCGCATCGCGGCGGCCATCGGCTGAACACACTGGTGCTCAAGGCCCTGTTCGCCGATGCCGAGGCTTGGACCATGATCGAGGCTCCGCGTTATCGCGAAATCCGGCATGCCGAGCTCAGCCACCACCTTGCGGCAGCGAACTTCGCCGCCGAGCGTAGCTGATCCTTACATCTAAGCTGCCAGACTTGCCGGAAGGGCGCTTTTCGCTCCCGCCAAGGTTCAAGCCTTGTCCAAGTGATGGCGCGGCGGCGGAAATTGAGCAAAAAAACACCATAATCCGCTAGTTGGGTGCGGGCAGTCTGCGCTAGCCTGCCGGTGATTGTGATTTCGCGCGGCCTGCGCTTGGCGCAAGGGGACGCTCTTGAGGGGTAGCATGTCCGCACCGGTTCACCCGAAATCGGGTGCCATAGGCCTTGGCGCGCCCCGTTGCCGCCCATGCTCGCCGTTAGGCCTGGTGGCGCTCATTCTCGCCACCGGCATGGTCGCGGGCTGCGGCTCACTGTTCGGCAAGAAGGCCGAGATCGAGAACAACGACCCCCCCAACCTCATCTACGGCAAAGCCGAAACGCTTATCGACAAGGGCGATTACAAGGAGGCGGCTCGCCAATACGAGCAGGTCGACATCAACCACCCTTATTCGCAGGAAGCGCGCCGGTCCATCGTCATGGCGGCCTACGCTTACTACAAAGCCGGCCAGTATGACGACGCGGTCTCCGCCGCCGATCGCTACCTCACTTTGCATCCGGGCACGCAGGAAGCGGACCTCGCCCAGAACATCATCGGCATGTCGTATTACGATCAGTTGCTCGATCCGAAGCGCGATCAGAGCTATGCCCGCCGGTCGCTTACCGCCTACGACACGCTTCTGCAGCGCTATCCCAATTCGCGTTATGCCGGCGAGGCGGCCAACCGGACGCGCATCCTGCGCGATCTCCTGGCGGCAAACGAGATGCAGATCGGCCGTTATTATCTCCGCAAGAACAACTTTCTCGCCGCCATCAACCGCTTCCGCGCCGTGGTCACCAACTATCAGACGACCGAGCAGGTGGAAGAGGCCTTGATGAGGCTGACCGAGGCCTATATGGCGTTAGGCATCGTCAACGAGGCTCAGACGGCGGCTGCCGTGCTTGGGCATAACTTCCCGGATAGCAAGTGGTACAACCAAGCGTACAAGCTCTTGGCGAAGATCGGCGTGCAGCCGCGGCAGCACGAGGGCTCGTGGATCACCCGCACCTGGAGGGGCAACGCTCCCGCCTGATACGCTTGCCATGCTAGTCGCCCTGTCGATCCGCGATATCGTTCTGATCGACCGGCTCGATCTTGAATTCGGCCAAGGCCTGTCGGTGCTCACCGGCGAGACCGGCGCCGGCAAATCGATCCTGCTCGACGCTTTCTCGCTGGCGACCGGCGCGCGCGGCGACGCGGCGCTGGTACGGCAGGGCGCGGCGCAAGGCCAGGTTACCGCCACCTTCGAGCTTGCGCCCGGTCATCCCGTGTTCGCGCTTCTCGCCGTGAACGGCATCGACGCAAGCGAGACCTTGATCCTGCGGCGGGTGCAAGGCGCCGACGGCCGCAGCCGCGCCTTTATCGACGATATCGCGGTCAGCGTGCAGCTGTTGCGTCAGGTGGGCCAGGCGCTGGTCGAGCTGCATGGACAGCATGACGAGCGCGCGCTCATCGACCCGAGTGGTCACCGCGACCTGGTCGATGCCTATGGCGGGTTGAGCGGCGAGGCGCGGCAGGTTGCGGACGCTTACGAGGCCTGGCAGCAGGCGGAATCCGAGCGCGCGCGCCATGAGAGCGAGATCGCCGCCACCCGCGCCAATGCCGACTATGTGAGCCACGCGCTGGAGGAGTTGCACGCGCTCGCCCCGGAGGGCGGCGAGGAGGAGACGCTCGCCTCGCGCCGTCAATTGATGATGAATGCCGAGAAGATCGCGAGCGATCTTTCAGAGGCCCTCGATGCCTTGCAGGGGGAGGGGACCAACGGCGCGCGCCTCGCGGCGGCGCTTCGTCGGATCGAGCGCCAGGCCGAGAGCGCGGGCCCGGTGCTCGTCCTCGTGGCCGAGGCAATCGAACGCGTGCTATCCGAGACCGACACCGCCCGTGCCAGAATCGACGAGGCCCTGGCCTTGACCGCGTTCGAGCCGAAGGAGCTCGATCGCGCCGAGGAGCGGCTCTTTGCGCTGCGAGCGCTGGCCCGCAAGCATCGCGTACAGGTCGATGACCTGCCGGCATTGATAGAACGGCTTGAAACCGAGCTTGCCGCGCTCGACCAAAGCGAAGGCCGGGCGAAGGAGCTGGCCAAGGCGGCAAGCGCCGGACGCAAGACCTATGAGACCGCGGCGCTCGCCTTGAGCAAGGCCCGCAAGGATGTCGCCAAACGTCTCGATAAAGAGGTTCAGGCCGAGCTAGGTCCCCTCAAGCTCGAAAAGGCGAGCTTCGTCACTTATATCGAAGCGATAGGCCTCGCCGAAGGCGGGCCGAACGGTATCGACCGGGTTTCCTTCCTGGTCAGGACCAATCCCGGGACCGAGCCGGGGCCGCTGATGAAGGTGGCGTCTGGCGGCGAGCTTGCGCGCTTCATCCTCGCGTTAAAAGTCGTGCTTGCCGCGCGCGGTTCCGCGCCGACACTGGTCTTTGACGAGGCCGATGCCGGCGTAGGGGGTGCCACTGCCGCGGCGGTCGGCGAGCGACTCGCGGGACTTGCCGCCAAGGTTCAGGTGCTGGCCGTGACCCATGCGCCGCAGGTGGCGGCGCTTGCCGACGGCCATCTACTGATCGCCAAGGAGGCCGTGCGCGGCAAAGGCGGCGAGGCGATGGTCACGCGGGTGGCGGTGCTTGAGGGCGCCCATCGCCGCGAGGAGATTGCGCGCATGCTCGCCGGCCAGACCATTACCGACGAGGCGCGCGCCGCGGCCGACAGGCTGATGAGCCGCTCCGCATAACGGCGACGGATGAGCAAGACCGGATCGAAAAAGAAGGGCGGTACCGGGTCGCCTCTGGCGGCAAAGCCCGTTGCCGAGCTTAGCGAGGCGGAGGCGGCCGAGGAGTTGAAACGGCTCGCCGCCGAAATTGCCCATCATGACGCGCTCTATTACCGGCAGGACGAGCCGGAAATCAGCGACGCCGACTATGACGCGCTGCGCGCCCGCAACGACGCAATCGAGGCGCGCTTTCCGCATCTCGTGCGCGATGACAGTCCCTCGCTCAGGGTCGGCGCCGTGCCGGTCGAGGCCTTCGGCAAGGTCACGCACCGCGTGCCCATGCTCTCTCTCGGCAATGTGTTCGACGAGGAAGGCTTGCGCGACTTTCTCGACCGCATCAGGCGTTTTCTCGGGCTGCCTTCGGCCGATGGCTTAGCCTTCACCGCCGAACCCAAGATCGACGGGCTCTCCATCACGCTCCGTTATGAGAAGGGCGTGCTGGTGCAGGGCGCTACGCGCGGCGACGGCTATGAGGGCGAGAACGTCACGCCCAATGTGCGCACCATCGCCGATATTCCCAAGACCGTCGAAACCAGGGGCTTCCCCGATCCGTTCGAGCTGCGCGGCGAGATCTATATGAGCCGCCGCGCCTTCCAGCGCCTGAACGAAGAGCAGGCCAAGCACGGCGACCGGTTGTTCGCCAATCCGCGCAACGCCGCCGCGGGCTCGCTCCGCCAACTCGATGCCGCCATCACCGCGCAGCGGCCGTTGCGTTTCTTCGCCTATGGCTGGGGGGAGGTGGCGGATTTGCCGGTCGAGACCCAGTGGGACGCGTACCAGATCCTGCGCGCTTGGGGCTTTCCGCTCAATCCGCTGATCAAGCTCACCCACACGGTCGAGGACATGCTCGCGACCTACAGAGACATCGAGAGCGGACGCTCAGGCCTCGACTACGATATCGACGGCATCGTCTACAAGCTCGACCGGCTCGATCTCCAGCAGCGGCTCGGTTTCGTCTCACGTTCGCCGCGCTACGCCGTGGCGCACAAATTTGCCGCCGAGAAGGCGACCACCAAAGTGCGCGACATCGACATCCAGGTGGGGCGCACCGGCGCGCTCACCCCTGTGGCCAAGCTCGATCCGGTCACGGTCGGCGGCGTGGTGGTGCAGAACGCCACACTGCATAACGAGGACGAGATCGCGCGCAAGGACGTGCGTATCGGCGATACGGTGATCGTGCAGCGCGCCGGCGACGTGATCCCGCAAATTCTCGGGGTGGTTAAGGAGAAGCGGGCGAGAGGCGCCAAACGCTTCGTCTTCCCCACCGTGTGTCCCGTCTGTGGCAGCCACGCCTCGCGCGAGATCAATCCCAATACCGGCAAGGAAGACGTGGTGAGGCGCTGCACCGGCGGGCTGATCTGTCCGGCGCAGCGGGTCGAGCGGCTCAAGCATTTCGTGTCGCGCAACGCCTTCGACATCGAAGGCCTCGGTGAGAAACGGATTCAAGAGCTCTATGCGGATCGCATCATTCAGTCGCCGCCCGACATCTTCACGCTCGCCGGACACGACAAGCGCACCGCCTCCAAGCTTGCCGAGCGGGAAGGGTGGGGCGAACTCTCGGCGAAGAATCTGTTCGACGCCATCGAGGCGCGGCGCGCCATCAAGCTCGACCGCTTCATCTACGCGCTCGGCATCCCCCATGTCGGCGAGATCACCGCGCGGCTTCTGGCGCGCAATTACGGTACGGCGGCTGATTTCGTGAAGGCGATGCGCGCGGCGCAAGACCGGCAAAGCGAGGCCTATGCCGAGCTCAACAATATCGAGGGCATTGGCCCGACCGTGGCCGTGGCCATCGCCGACTTCTTCGCCGAGCCGCATAATATGAAGGTGGTCGAGGCACTGCTCAAAGAAGTCGCCGCGCAGCCGCTCGAAGCCATCGATCACGCCTCGCCGATCTCCGGCAAGACCGTGGTGTTCACCGGCACGCTCGAGCGGATGACCCGCTCGGAGGCCAAGGCGAGAGTCGAGCGCCTCGGCGCCAAGGTCGCGGGCTCCGTTTCCAAGAACACCGACTATGTCGTGGCCGGCCCCGGCGCCGGCTCAAAGCTCAAGAATGCCAAAGAATTCGGCGTTAAGGTGCTCACCGAGGACGAGTGGCTGAAGCTGATCGGGGGCTGAGTCGCCCGGCCGATGCAGGAGGGGGGGACCATGAGCGATCATTCCGCGCATGCCATGCCAAAGCCTGAAGCGGGCAACGAGCGCGCGCTGAAGATTTCCGCATGGCTCACCGGCATCTATTTCCTCATCGAGCTCGCGCTTGGTCTTTATTCCGGCTCGGTCGCCGTCATCTCCGACGCGTTCCACACCTTCTCGGCCGTGGGCGGCGTGATCCTCGCCTTCGTGGCAGCCCGCATTGCCCGCTGGCCGGCAAATATCGACCGCACCTTCGGCCATTATCGCGCCGAGATCATCGGCGCGCTCCTGAACGGCGTCTTCCTCGCCGGCATGGCGATCCTCGTGCTGGCGATGGGCGCGATGCGTCTCCAGCATCCGATCGAGCTGCCGACGACGCCGATGCTCATAGCCGCGGTCGGCGGTCTCATCACCGAAGTGATCTCGTTATGGCTGCTATCCGGCAGCCAGAAAGGCAACCTCAATATGCGCGGCGCCTTCTGGCACGTTGTGCAGACCTTTGTCGGAAGCGTTCTGATTCTCGTTGCCGCCGCGGTGATCTACTTCACCGGCTTCTACGCGGTAGACCCGCTTCTCGGCATGGCGTTCGGCGTGGTTCTGCTTCGGGTCTCCTGGAGCATCATCCGCGACGCGCTCTCCATTCTGATGGAAGGCACACCGCCTGGCGTCGATCTCCATGCGGTCGCCCGCGTGCTGGACGCGCTGCCGCACGTGAGTGGCGTGCATCATATCCACGCCTGGACCCTCACCTCGGACAAGAACGTCTTCTCCGCCCATCTTCACACCGATGCGCCGGACAAAATAGAATCGGTGCTCGAAGAGGCTCACGACCTGCTGCGCAAGAAGTTCGGGTTCTATTTTTCGACCATTCAGGTCGAAACCAAGTGTCTCGACGAAGACCACGCCAGCGATCTCGACATCTCGCCTCTGCTCCGCTTGCCAATGCCGGCGGCCAGGCGCGGGTGACCAGTCTCACCCATAGCGCAGCTTCATGGTCAGGATGGTCGCCGACAGCCCGAAGGTGATGAAGTTGGCGATGATCATCGGCCAGTTCCAGATCATGAAGCCGAACACCAGCCAAAAGGCCACGCCGATGGTGAAGATCACGTACATATAGAGGGAGATAGCGCGCGTCTCCCGGTAGCGGATGATATGCATGGCCTGAGGGAAGAAGGCGACCGTGGTGAAGATCGCCGCGATTCCCGACACGAGCGTTTCCATCAGCCTACTCCCTTGCGACACTCACCCGATCGGCGCCGTGGCGCGGTGCAGCCATGCCTGGTCCTTGCCCGCGAGTTGCGGCTCTATCTCCCGCGTGATCCGGGCGTGATAGTCATTGAGCCAGGCAAGCTCGACAGGCAGGAGCTGCTGTGGATCGATGAGGCGGCGGTCGAACGGCACCAAGGTCAGCGTCTCGAAGCCCAGCATCTCGCGCGTGCCGCCGGCGATCTGCTTGGGCGACGTCACCAGGACCAGGTTCTCCAGTCTGATGCCGTAGCGGCCCTCGAAATATAGCCCAGGCTCGTTGGACAGGATCATGCCGGGCTCGAGCGCATGCGTGCCGAGCCGTGACAAGCGCTGCGGCCCCTCATGCACCGCGAGGTAGCTGCCGACGCCGTGGCCGGTGCCGTGGTCGAAATCGAGCCCCGCCTCCCACAGCGGCCGGCGCGCGAAGGGATCGAGATCCTGGCCGCGCGTACCCTTCGGGAAGCGGGCCGTGGCGATGGCGATATGCGCCTTGAGCACCAGCCCGTAATGCCGGCGCATCGCGTTGGTCGGCGTACCGATGGCGATGGTGCGGGTCACGTCGGTGGTGCCGTCGAGATATTGCGCGCCAGAATCGATGAGATAGAGCGAGCCGGGCTTGAGCGCCTGCTTGGTGCGGGTGGTCGGCCGGTAATGGACGATGGCGCCGTTGGCGCCCGCGGCCGAGATGGTGTCGAAGCTGAGGTCCTTCAGTTCGCCTGTCTCGTGGCGGTACTCTTCGAGCTTCACCGCCGCCGCGATCTCATCGACCGTGCCGGATTCCGCCGTCTCGTCGAGCCAGGAGAGGAAGCGCGCCATGGCCACGCCGTCGCGTCTATGCGCGGCGCGCGTGCCCCTGATCTCCGCGTCGTTCTTGATGGCCTTGGGCAGCACGCAGGGATCGGCCGAGGGCACGAATTTGACCCCGGCTTTCGCCAGGATTTGCGCAAAGCGGACCGGCGTCGCTTCCGGGTCTAGGCACACGCGCGCTTTGGCCTTGCCAAGCGCCTTGAGCTTCTTCTCCAGCGCCGCAGGCTCGGCAATGTCGGTGAACTCATCGAGCACGCCGCGCAGATTGCCGCCGACCTTGGCCGGATCGATGAACAGGGTCGGGCGCCCCTTCGCGGGCACGATGGCGAAAGCGAGCGCCACGGGTGTGTGACCGATGTCGCTGCCGCGGATGTTGAACAGCCAGGCGATGGAATCGAGCATGGTCAGCAGCACCGCGTCGGCCTTCTCGTCCTTCAGGAAAGCCTGCACCTCGCTGATCTTGTCTTGAGCGCTGCGCCCGGCGAATTTGAGCGGGTGTGGCGCGATAGGCGCGGCAGGGGCTTCGGGCCGGTCTTTCCACAGGCCGTCGATGGGATTGGAGTCGACAGGCTTGAGCTTGATGCCGGCCTTGTCCAAGGTCGCGGTGAGACGCTCGATCTCCTTGATGGTGTGCAGCGCCGGGTCGTAGCCCAGCACGGCGCCCTTTTTGAGCTTGTCCTTGAGCCAGACTGACGCCTTGGCCTCCGGAGTTTGCACCACGTCGAACAATTCGGGGTCGGTCTGGGCGCGGGCCTGCAAGGTATAGCGGCCGTCGACGAACAGTGCCGCCCCCTTGTCCAGGATGATGGCCACGCCGGCCGAGCCGGTGAAGCCGGTAAGCCACGCCAGGCGTTCCGAGGAGGCGGGCAGGAATTCGTCCTGATGCTCGTC
This sequence comes from Methyloceanibacter sp., assembly GCA_035557335.1. GTDB lineage: Bacteria > Pseudomonadota > Alphaproteobacteria > Rhizobiales > Methyloligellaceae > Methyloceanibacter. Next base: position 3,159 of record DATMDY010000046.1, on the reverse strand, counting down.
ATTATGCGGGACGAGAAAGCCCTTGAGCTTCCGCGATTTCAATTCCCGCCTTAGCGCCTTCAGCCGGTCGCCGCTGGCGGAAGGGGTGCTGGTTTCCTCGAAGCTCTGATACATGCGGCTTTGTAGGCTTAAAGGTCCTGAGCGATCAATCGCGGTTGCGATGAACCCTGCGCATGGCGTCGTGGCGGCGGGCCAGCACCAAGGTCATCCAGCCATCGATCAGGATACGCTTCTTCAGGACGAAACCCTGGGTCCGGTAGCGCGCCTCGATGCCGCGCGACTGGTCTTGGGTGATGCCGGACAGGATGGCGGTGGCACGCGCCGAGAGGTGCCGCGCAAAGTCTGGCGCCAGATCGTGCAAGGCCCGCGCGAGCAGATTGGCCAGGACGAGGTCGGGCTTCATGCCCCTGAGATAAGGGTGAGCGAAGCCTTCCCCCGTGACCGCGCGGACAGAAGGCCATGCGCAGTTGGCGCGCGCATTGGCGGCGGCGACGGCCACGGCCACCGGGTCATTGTCGCTGGCCAGCACAGGTCGCTTGGTCGCGTGGGCCGCGGCGATGGCCAGGATGCCGCTGCCCGTGCCGAGATCGAGGATGCGTCTCGGAGGCTTGCGCTTGAGCCTATCGTCGAGCGCGATCAGGCAGCCGCGTGTTGAGGCGTGATGCGCCGTGCCGAAAGCTTGGCCGGCGTCGATCTTGATGACAAATCTATGGGGGCGCGCGCGGTCGCGGTCGTGGCTGCCATGCACGTAGAAGCGCCCGGCCTTAACCGGGCCGCGCTTGCCTTGCGACAGCGTCACCCAATCGGCGTCGGCAACTTCCTCGACACGCAGCGTGCCAACGCTTCCGGCCGCATCCTCGACCAGCGCGCGCAAACTCTCACGGCATGGCGGAGTATCGTAATGGGCGAACACCTCGAAGCGGTCGGGCCCGCGCTCGAACTTGCCGACGGCACTGGCTGACGGATCGCTCGCCTCCTCGAAGGCTTGCAAAACCCGGCTAGCGGCCACGGCATCGGCCTCAACGGTGGCCTGAAAGATCACGCGCTTCGATTGCGTCTTGGACACGCGGTCAGCGCGCGTAGCCAAGCTTGCGGGCCTCTTCCAGGATGAAATCGAGGCTCGGATAGAGCGCCGTCGCCACGCTGCGCTTCTGGGTCACGTTGCTTGCCAGGGCGAGAGACCGGCCCTGCTGGGCGGAGATCACGCCCAGATAATAAAGTTCGCCATGCGGCCCCTCGACGAGCAAGGCGCCGCCCGAATCCCCCGGCAGCACGTTCGATTCCATGCACCACACCGCAAGAGACGGCGAGACGGCGGTGTCACCGGAAGGGGTCGGCTGGCTTGCCCTGCTGCCACGGTTCACGAAGCACTCGGCGCTCTCCTTGAGCGTGATGTTTTGATAGCGGCGGACGCCAGCCTCGCCGCAAAAACGCGGCGTGCAGCTCTCGGCCCCGAACGCGACGAGAACGGCATGATGGCCGAGGCGTTTCTCCAACATGTCGCGCAACGCCGTGTCTCGCGCGTGTGTCCCGCCTTGCGCCGGCGCGCTCTTGCTGGCGTAGGAAATGTCCTCGGGTGCAAGCCCATCATCTGCGGCAAGCTTGATCAGGCTTGGCGGCAGGCCGACCGCGATCGGCTCCTTGGTGACGACCAGGGCGATGTCGTGGGCGAAACGCTGGTTGCGGTTAGACCCGGCGACGGTGTTGGAAGCGGAAACCTGGCTGCGCCAGGCCGGCGAGATTGTCACCTCGGCGACGTCGTAGGTTTCGGTCTTGTCGCCGCGCGTGACGGCCACGGTCAACTCCGCGGCTTGTGCATATTCATCGATATAGACGAGGCCGCCGGGCCAACGGGTCTTGTGCTGCAGGCAATGGGCGGCCGTGACCACGATGCGCGGAAAGAGCACGGTGCCTGAGCAGACCAGCCTCTGCTCGAACTTGATCTCGACCACGTAAGGAAAGCGGTCCTCGCCGTCAGCCGTCGCGCCCGAGAGGGCGAAGGCCGGCGCAGTGAGGACCAGCGACAGGATGACCGCAAGGATCGGGCGCACGAGCTTTCTCTGGTTGCCTGAGGCAAGACAGCAACTCTCGATGACGCCTTTTGTGCTGTCAATGCTACGGCGTTTCGGCCTTGACCTTGGGTTCAAGTCCCGCGGTTTCATTGCCGAGGCAGACGCGCGCGGCGGCTTCCTGATTGCAGGGCGCGCCCGGCGGCGAACCGCAGATCTCGGCCAGTTTCGCCTTTGACACGCAGGTCCCTTCGGGACCGCGCCAGCCCGGGCCACCCTTGCAGCCGCAGCCTTGGCAGCGGCAGACCTCCTGGGCGAAAGCCGGAACGGGCACCGGCAACGTCAGAAATGATAGTGAAATCAGGGCAATGCCTGTGATCAGGACGCGCATGGCCTGTCTCCCTCCATAACATGAGGAGATGAATGTACACGTTTTGTTCTCAAAGGGAAGGGGGAATGGGAAAGAGGGCTCAAACGCGCTCGACGAAGCTGTCGACTACCTTCTTCTGCCCGGCCTTCTCGAAATCGACGGTGAGCTTGTTGCCGTCCACTTGGGCGATGCGGCCATAGCCGAATTTCTGGTGGAAGATGCGGGTGCCCACTTCGAGTCCCGCGCCTTCCGCGGTACTTGCCGCGACCAGCGTGCCTTCGATGGTGAGGGGCTCGCGACGGGGCGCTGAAGGCGTCGACCCGCGCGGCCTATTCCTCTGCGCGCGTTGCCAGCCCGGCGTCTCGTAAAAGCCGCTCGCGAACAAATTCTCCGCGCTGTCGAACCGGCTCGGCCCATAGCCCGCGCGAAAACCCTTGTCCTCGGCGACTTCGACATGATCGATCGGCAGCTCGTCGATGAAGCGCGATGGCAGCGCCGTCTGCCACATACCGTGATTGCGCCGGTTCTGGGCGAAGGTAATCTTGGCCCGCTTGCGCGCCCGCGTTAGCCCGACATGGGCGAGCCGCCGTTCCTCCTCGAGACCTGAGCGGCCCGACTCGTCGAGGCTGCGCTGGTGCGGCAGCAATCCCTCATCCCACCCTGGCAGGAACACGGTGTCGAATTCGAGTCCCTTGGCCGAGTGCAACGTCATCAGGTTGACGCGGTCGGCGCCTTCCTCGGTCTGCGCATCCATCACCAGCGACACATGTTCGAGGAATC
>DATMDY010000045.1:0-7539 GCA_035557335.1 Methyloceanibacter sp. | reverse complement strand
CGCTTTGGGGTCGGGGAGTCCCCCGGCCAGCAGTAGCCGCAGATTCTTCTTTGCGGCAAGGATGGCCTTCGCCTCGTCGCTCGCATCGGGCGCGATGATGACCTCGGTGAAGATCTTGACGATCTCCCGCGCGGCATCGGCATCAAGGGTGAGGTTCACCGCGACAATGCCGCCGAACGCGCTGGTTGGGTCACAGGCGAACGCCTTAGCGTAGGCCTCAGCGGCACTCGAAGCGACCGCCACGCCGCACGGATTGGCGTGTTTGATGATGGCGACCGCCGTCTGCCGCGAAGGATCGAACTCGGCCACCAGCTCATAGGCGGCATCGGTGTCGTTGAGATTGTTGTAGGAGAGCTCCTTGCCCTGGACCTGCACCGCAGTGGCCACGCCGAAGCGCTGCTCGCCTGTACGGTAGAAAGCCGCAGCTTGATGCGGGTTCTCGCCATAGCGCAGCGCCTCGGCGAGCTTGCCGGCGATAACTTTGATGTTCGGCGTCCGCTCGCCAAGCGCCTCGGCGAACCACGAGGCGATGGCCGCATCGTAGGCGCCGGTGCGGGCGAAGGCCTTGGCCGCGAGTTCCTTGCGCAATTCAAGCGTCGTCGCGCCGTTATGCGCCTTCATCTCATCGAGCACGCGCGCATAATCGGAAGGCTCGACCACCACCGTTACGCTGTCGTGGTTCTTGGCGGCGGCACGGATCAGGGCCGGGCCACCGATATCGATAGTCTCGATGCAAGTGTCGAAATCGGCGCCGTCCCGAACCGTCTCTTCGAACGGATAGAGATTGACCACGAGAAGATCGATTGCCGGGATCGCGTGATCCTTCAACGCCTGCTCATGCGCGGCCTCGCCACGCTTGGCAAGGAGACCGCCGTGGATCTTCGGATGCAGCGTCTTGACCCGACCATCCATCATCTCCGGCAGGCCGGTGACTTCGGCGACGTCGATCACCTCGATCCCGGCATCGCGCAACAGCTTGGCGGTGCCGCCGGTCGAGACGATCTCGACTCCGTGCTGCTTCAGCGCCTTAGCGAAATCGGCAAGACCGGTCTTGTCGCTGACCGAAAGCAGCGCTCGGGCAATCTTTCTGTTCGCCATGAGGTCAGGCTCTAGGCGGCGTCGGGCTCGTGGCCGGTGGGCCCGCTGGGCTCAGGCTCGTCGCTGGGCTCAGATTCGTCGGGCTCGAATTCGGGAAGTGCCACCAGCCGGCCGCCCTCGTCGTCGTCACCGATCCATTCGATGGTCCATACGAACCGCACTTCGTGCGCCTCGCCCATCATGCCGCTCAACACCACTTGCGAACTTTGCTGCGGCCCACGCGGATCGGCGATCAGATAGCTGTCCTCGATGGCAATCTCCGGCGCGTTCGAGCTGAGGCGCCAGGCTTCGCCGTTGGGAAGCGCGAGTTCGGCCGTGCGCTCGTCGACGATGCGCGCCTTGACGGAAGGGTGCAGATGGAAACGTATGGCATAGGCCCCGCCGATAAGGTCGTTGTCGGGACTCTTCAAGCCCTTGGGCGCCGAGAGCTTGTCCTCGCTGCTGATCAGGCGTCCGGTGGACGAGACGAGAATCTGGCGCGAATGGCTGACGCCGTAGCGCGTGACATAGCCGTAATGCGAGCCTTTGATCCTGAGATTGTCGCCCTGGTCGTTGAACGAGGCGTGGGCGTTGGCAGGCCCGCTGATCTGCGCGTCAGCCGCGGGCTGGGAGCCGTTGCCGGAGCTGGCGAACTCGGTGAGGGAATCGTCCTCGAAGGTGAGCGTCGAATGCGCCGCGGTCGAGCGGGCGAAGAGCCGCCATTCGTCGTGGTCGGCCGACGGCGCGCCGCAATTGATGATCATCGGGCAACCGCCCGAGCTCATCTCAAAGGACAGGAATCCGGCATGCGCCGTGGTGCTGAGAGAGCCCGGAGGCACGAGACCGATATCGGCAAGAATGAGCGTCGATCCGCATTCCAGGCGTACATAGCCTGAATTGGCCGCCGTGCGCACCGGCGATCCCTCTATGTCGTCATAGGCCAGCACGGTAGCGAGCGCGTCAGTGGGCGTGGGACCGCAGCCATTGAAGCGCGCTAGCGTGCCGTCGCCCGTGCGGAAGAAACGCAGCATGGGCATGATGCGGTCGATGGCGTCGGTGAGCTCCTTCGGCGGCACGCGGTCGCGCGCCACAAAACAATGCTTGAGCGGCAGGAGATCGAGCAGAAGCTCGGCCAGCGCATCCGGATTGCGCGAGATGTGGCCGCCGTCGGGCAGGATCTGCCGGTTGAGCTCCTTGCAGAACGGCTTCACATAGCGGTCCACCACCGCCTGCTGTTCGGCGATGCACAGTCCGGCATAGATCAGCGCCATCAGCGTGAGAAGGCGCGGAACGCCGTCAGGGGCGTCCCGGTAGCTCGCCGACAGATAGCGAAGCTGCGAGGTCAGCGAGCGCAAGAAGGCCTCGTAGGCTTCAGGCTCGCCCGAATCGAGAATGAGGACGGAGTTGGAGAGCCAAGAGATCACGCGTCGGGCGACGATATCGGGCTGCCAGGCCAGACCATGGATGGAGCGGCCATGCTGGACGAAATCGTGGACCAGCGCCTTGGCCTGCTCGCGCGCGAGCTCGCTGCCTGAGGCGCGCAAATGCCTGAGCCAGCCAAAACCGTAAAGCTCGCGCGCCCAGCCTTCCGACGGCGGCACGATGTCGAAGGGGGATTCGGCGCCAAGCTCGGCAAGCTTGCCGGCCAGCCCGAAATGCCCGTTATAGACTTCGGTGGCGAAGCTCGGATCGGCGGTGCGGAGCTCCTGCGGAGCGAGTAGCAGTAACTCGGCCTTGGTGCCCGGATAGCTGATGCTGGCCATGCTGGCGCGCATCAGCCGCAGCAAGGGTCCCGGCCCGTTATGGCGCAACCCCAGAGCACGGATCGTGCGCTCGAAGGTCTGTGGATCAGCCATTTCTGCCTGTTCTCCAAGCTGCTGGACGCCTTCGCGCAGGCGCAGCGCCCTACATATATGAACCAGGCAGTGCTGGGGGGCAAATGTTTGGAATCAAGTGCCTATCCCCGCTCAACCGGCGCGGATGAGCCGTGCGGCGAAAAAGCCGTCCATGCCACTCCATTCCGGGCTGTCGAGCTTGAGCTGGTAGGGAAAAGTCCTGAGCAGGCCCGAGGTCCAGACCCATTCCGGATCGCCGTTAACCTCATTGCGAGAAATCGGGTCGAGCCTGATCAGATCGTTCCGGCCAAGCAAAGCGGCGACCTGGGCCTCGCCTTCCTCCACCTCGAGTGAACAGGTGGCATAGACGAGCCGGCCGCTCGGTTTGAGCAGGCTTGCGGCATTGTCGAGCAGGCGCGCCTGGAGCGCGGAGAGCGCCTCGATGTCCTGTGGCGACTTGGTATAGGGAATGTCCGGGTGGCGGCGGATGGTGCCGGTGGCCGAGCAAGGCGCGTCGAGCAGAATCGCCTCGAAGCGCTCCTCAGGGTGCCAGGTGGCGACGTCGGCAAGGATGGTTTCCGCTTCGAGCCCGAGCCTGGTGAGATTGCCTTCGAGCAGCTTGAGCCGCGTCTTGGAGGCGTCGACGGCGACGACCGAAGCGCCTGCTTGGACAAGTTGCGCCGTCTTGCCGCCAGGCGCGGCGCAAAGATCGGCGACGCGTTTGCCCGAAATATCGCTGAGCAGCCGCGCAGGCAGCGAAGCGGCGGTGTCCTGCACCCACCAGGCGCCTTCCGCATAGCCGGGAAGCTGATCGATACGGCCCTTGGGCAGGAGGCGCACGCTCTGCGTGGCGAGCACGCGGCCATCGACGCGCTCCGCCCACGCTTCCGGATCGCTCTTGACGGTAAGATCGAGCGGCGGCTCGATCAGATGCGTCTCGGCTATGGCGCGGGTGCGCTCCTCGCCCCAACGCTGCACCCAGCGCGACCACAGCCAATCCGGCGTGTTCACCCGCGCCGCGTCGAGACCGGCGGCGATCGCCTCGCCTTGATCGGCGACGCGGCGGAGCACGGCATTCGTAAGCTTGTCGTAGCGCTTGGCGCGTGGATCGTATTGGGCGAGCCGCACCGCGAGATCGATGGCCGCATGCGGCGGTGTCTTCAGAAAAACGAGCTGCGCCGCGGCGGATAGCAGGATCGGATAGAGTGACCCGGATTTCTCCGGCATGCCGCGCTCCATGAACGCGTTCAGCACATGATCGAGCTGTCCCTTGCGCCTGAGGCTGGTGGCGACGATGAGGCGGGCCAGTGCGCGGTCGCGCTGCGGGAGATCGGACATGACGCCGCCGTCGAGCGAGCGGCTCAGGATATCGCCGAGCGGTTGCTTCTTGCGCAGCACGGCATCGAGCAGCTCGACGCCTGCGCGCCTTGCCGGCAGGCCGACCTGAGCGTCAGGCGCGCGAGATTTGCCCCGCGCCTGTTTGTTGGCTGCGATCATGTGGACGAAGAATAGACCGGATTCAGTCCCAAGGCCCGCGGGTTGCACGCGGGGACGACCACGGTCCCGAATGGCCCGGCTCGGAGTGCGCGCGAGACGGCGTATCGAGCTCGCCCATCTGGTGCGCGAGTTCCGTCAAGCGCGCCACGCGGTTCTCGACATTGGGGTGGGTCGAGAAGAGGTTGTCCATGCGTGCGCCGGACAGCGGGTTGACGATGAAGAGATGCGCGGACGCCGGATTTCGCTCGGCTTCCATGTTGGGGATGCGCTCCGCCGCACCCGAGATCTTCTGCAAGGCGGAAGCAAGCCACAAAGGCCGTCCGCTGATCTCGGCGCCTTCTCGGTCGGCCTCGTATTCGCGTGTGCGGCTAATGGCCATCTGCACGAGCCCTGCGGCAAGCGGCGCGAGGAAAACCATGAGCAGCACGCCGACGAACCCCAGCGGGTTGTTATTGTCGCGATTACCGCCGCCGAAGAACATCGCGAAGTTCGCAAGCATCGAGATTGCGCCGGCGAGCGTGGCGGTGACGGTCATCAGCAACGTGTCGCGGTGCTTGATATGGGCAAGCTCGTGCGCGATCACGCCGGCAAGCTCGCCTTCGTCGACCGTGCGCATCAACCCGGTGGTGACGGCGACGGCGGCATTTTCGGGATTGCGCCCCGTGGCGAAGGCGTTCGGCTGCGGGTTCTCCATGATGTAGACACGCGGCATGGGCAGGGCGGCGGCCTGCGCGAGCTGCCGCACCATGGCGTAAAGCTCTGGCGCTGAGCGCTCGTCAACTTCGCGCGCCCCGTACATGCGGAGCACCATCTTGTCGGAGTTCCAATAGGCGAACAGGTTCATGCCGCCCGCGATCAAGAAGGCCACGAGCATGCCCGTTTGGCCGGCGAACAGATAGCCGATACCCATGAACAGCGCGGTCATCGCCGCGAGCAGGATGGCGGTGCGGAAATAACTCATGGGACCTCCTTAAACAGCGCGCCGGCGGGATGCAGGTCCCGCCGAAGCCCTTGTTATGTTGGGAGACTTGGCCCGCAGCACAAGGTTCCAAGACGGCTGAGCGAAATTGGTTTCCGCGGCGGTTACCTTAACGGTTCGTCAAGGCTGTCCCTGCATGATCTCACTGTTGTTGCGTCGCGGGAGTACCAGTCATGTCAGCCGCCGTTCAAATGCCTGTCGCCAAAGCACCCGCTCGCTCGCGCCGGTCGTGGGCGCCAGCCTCCCCGGAAATCCCGCTCACCGCCAAGCAGAAGAAACTGATCCGCGAGAGCTTCCAGCGGCTTGAGCCGGCGCGCGACCTCGTGGCCCAGCTGTTCTTCCTCAAGCTGTTCCGGCTCGATCCGTCCTTGCGCAAGCGATTCGACGGTCCGATCGAGACTCAGGCGCGTAAATTCGCCGCCGGGATGAAGCTCATGATCGTTTCGCTCGGCCAGGAGGATGGGCTCGTCCCCACGCTGAAGCTGCTCGGCGCGCGCCATCGCCAGCTCGGCATCAAGCCGCGCTACTACCGCACCATGGCGCAAGCGCTGATCTGGACGCTCGAGCAGTCGCTCGAGGACGAGTTCGGGCGCGACACCAAGGAGGCCTGGAACACCCTCTTGAGGCATCTCACGCGCGTGCTGGGCGGCTAGGGTCTTATTCCGGGGCGGTATCCGTAGCAGCGGCGTCGTCGCCCGCATCGGGCTCCGCCACCTTCACCTTCACGGTGCCCTTCTCGTCGACCAGGATCTCGACGTTCTGGCCGGGCTCCAGGACATGCGTCAGGCCAGCGGCGGTGATCTGCGCGTCATTCACGGTGATCTCGTTACCGTCAACCGCGATCAGCAGTCCTTCGGCGATCGTTTCCTGCGTCAGGTCCTTATAGTGGCCTTTGACCGTCACCAGGTGAGTGCCGAAGCTCATCTCGACAGTCTGACTCGGAGCGCTAGATCCCCAATTTCCCGCCAGGACCACCAGAATGACCAGCAGCGCGAGCACGACACCGGAGCCGATCAGAATTTGCGTAAGTCGTGACATGCTGCTTTCCCCTTATGCGCTCAAGTCGATTTGCGGTTTTGACGGTTGTCGACGAGTTCGACCACCACGGAGGGATCGGCGAGCGTCGTGGTGTCGCCGAGATTGGCATAATCGTCCTCGGCGATCTTGCGCAAGATTCGGCGCATGATCTTGCCGGAGCGCGTCTTGGGCAGCCCCGGCGCGAACTGAATCTGGTCAGGCGAGGCGATCGGTCCGATCTCCTTGCGCACCCAGTCGCGCAACTCGACCTTGAGCGCGTCGTCGCCCTGCTCGCCGGCCATCAGCGTGACATAGCAATAGATGCCCTGGCCCTTGAGGTCATGCGGGTAGCCGACCACTGCGGCTTCCGAAACCTTGGGATGGGCGACGAGCGCGGATTCGACCTCCGCCGTACCCATGCGGTGACCCGCGACATTGATCACATCGTCGACTCGGCCGGTGATCCAGTAATAGCCGTCGGCGTCGCGGCGGCAGCCGTCGCCGGTGAAGTACTTTCCCTTGTAGGTGGAGAAATAGGTCTCGACGAAGCGCTGATGGTCGCCATAGACGCTGCGCATCATGCCAGGCCACGCGTCGAGGATGACGAGATTGCCGGCCGCCTCGCCCTCGCGCAAATTGCCCTCGCTGTCGACAATGGCCGGCTGCACGCCGAAAAAGGGCAAGGTCGCCGAGCCGGGCTTGAGTTTGGTGGCGCCAGGCAGCGGTGTGATGAGGATGCCGCCGGTCTCGGTCTGCCACCAGGTATCGACGATGGGGCAACGTTTCTCGCCGACCACATGATAATACCACTCCCACGCTTCCGGATTGATCGGCTCGCTCACGGTGCCCAGCAGTTTGAGCGACTTGCGGCTGGTGCGCTTGACATAGTCGTCGCCCGCGCCCATCAGCGCGCGAATCGCCGTCGGCGCGGTGTAGATGATGTTGACCTGGTGCTTATCGACCACCTGCCAGAAGCGCGACGCGTCGGGGTAGTTGGGCACGCCCTCGAACATCAAGGTGGTCGCGCCGTTGGCCAGCGGTCCATAGATGATGTAGCTGTGCCCGGTCACCCAGCCGACGTCGGCGGTGCACCAGTACATGTCGCCGTCATGATAGTCGAAGACATAGTGGTGG
>DATMDY010000044.1:0-17057 GCA_035557335.1 Methyloceanibacter sp. | reverse complement strand
CTGGAGAATGTGCTCGGTCCCGGCCAGCTCGCCAACCAGAAGCAGCTTCACTATGAGCGCCTCTATGTCCCGCGCCTCTCCTACACCACGGGCGATATCGACGCGCATGAGCTCGGCATCGACAAGAATGACCAGCTGATCTTCGTCAACACCAAATATTCGTGTCTCGCCACGCCCGACACCGTGCACAGCTTCAAGCCGCTGTGGAAGCCTCCCTTTATCTCCAAGATCGCGCCGGAGGACCGCTGCCATCTGAACGGTCTCGCCATGAAGGACGGCGCGCCGAAATATGTCACCGCCGTTTCCCATTCCGACGTGGTGGATGGCTGGCGCGAGCGGCGCCATGAAGGCGGCATTCTCATTGACGTGGAGAACGACCGCATTCTCACCGAGGATCTCTCCATGCCGCATTCGCCGCGCCTCAACGCCGGAACGCTGTGGGTGCTCGATTCGGGCCGCGGCTATCTCTGCCGGGTCGACACCAAGAGCGGCAAAGCGGAGCAGGTGGCGTTCTGCCCGGGCTTCGCGCGCGGGCTTTCCTTCTGGCGCGGCTATGCGCTATTCGGCACCTCGCTGCCGCGCGACGGCGCCTTCAAGGGGCTCGAGCTTGACGATAACGTCAAGGCGCGGGACGGCGAGCCGCGCTGCGGCGCCTACATCGTCGACACCCGCACCGGCGACATCATGCATTGGATCCGCTTCGAGGGCGCCGTGCGCGAGCTGTTCGACGCGGCGTTCATTCCCGGCGTGCGCGCGCCGATGTGCGTGGGGCTCGGCAATCCGGAGATGCGCACGCTGATCACCTTCGCTGGCGATACGACGAGTTCGAAGGCCGAAGTCGCGGCCTAACGCTCGCCTCGCTCACCGAAGGATTTCTTCGAGGTCCGGGTCTTCTTCCTCGCCGCTGTCGCCTTGCTCGGTCTCGCTTGGCGCCGCAGGCTGGGGTTGAGGTTGACGTTGAGCACGTCCCGCTGCGCCTGACCGCGGACGTTCCGCGCCTTCTCCGCCAATCTGCACGTTACCGAGGAACCGGCCGAGCGTCTCGCCCACCGGCTTGCCCTTGAACGTCTTCTGGAGCACGTCGCCGATCTGATTGACCGTCCTGCCGGCGGTCTCGGGATCAGCAAACAACCCCTTGATCTCCGGCTTGATTCTGGGGTCTTGCAACGGGCCCTCGATCCGCACCGGTACGCTCAGGCCGGCGAGAGCGTTGGCGCCCCGTCGCCCTTCGGGTCCGGACACGATCTCCGGCTGGGTCAGGATGTCGAGGCTGTCTTCGACGAGATTGACCGTGCCCGCCGCCCTCACCTTCAGCAGCGGGCTTTGCATCTGCAAATTGCTCGTCTCGGCAATGCCGTTGGCGATGGTGAAGCTGCCGCCGAGATCGGAGAACGCGGTCTTGGCGCCGGGGCCTTGACGCATGTTCGGGATTTGACCGGCGCCGACCGAGCCGATCAGTTCGGTGATATTGATGCCTTCGATGGCGCCGTCGCTCACCACGACGCTGCCTTGGCCTGCAAGCGAAGACTTGATCTCCTCGGAAGTGTTGCCGGCGCCGGCGAGCTTGAGCTCGAGCTTGGCGCGTCCTGAAAGCAGGCTGAATTGGGCCGCGTCGCTCAGCAACGGCCGCGCCTGCACGCCGTCGAGGCGGAAGTCGCCGGAGAAGGCCGGAATGGGTTTCGAGGCATCGAGCGTCAGCTTGCCGCTGGCGTTGCCGTCGTAAAGCTCCATGCCGCCGAGCGTGGCGTTGAGCACCCCGTCACGAAACGCGATGCCAAGCGAGCTTGGCCCGATATCGAGATGGCTCACGCGGGTCTTGCGCACATTCAGATTGATGTCGGCATCGAACGAGGCGGGGGCAGACACCTGCACGGGCGCCGGCGCCGGTAAAGGTGCGGCCAAGTCCGTTTGCGCCACAGAAGGCGGCTCTGTTTTCACCACAGCCGGCGGCTTTGTTTTCACCACAGCCGTCGGCGCGGCTGGCTCGGCTGGCGGCGGCATGACTTCAATCTCCGCTGCCGTGGTTTCGTCCGGCTTGGTGAATCCGTCTTTCGCCGCCGTGGTTTCGGCCGACCGGGACACCTCGCTTGACCGGGCGTCAACGGCTTGGCGGACAGTCCCGGCGGCGCGCGGCGCGGCGTTTGCCAGGAACGGATTGAGATCGAGATGATCGAGCGCGAGTGCCGCCCGGATATGCGGCCTTGGACCGGTGAAAGTGACAACCGCCTCGCCTAGCCCACTCGCATGCCGGAGTGCGAAACGCGCATTGGAGAAGACGACTTCGCCCTCTTTCCAGGCGAGGTGGCTGGCAAGCTCGCCGTCGCCGATGGCGGCTTCCGCCGCAGGCCCCTCCCGCATCCAGGCAAGCAAAGAGGGAATCGAATTGGCCTTGGCCGATAGCTCGCCCTGGCCTGAGAAGCTTGGACGGGTCAACATGCTGCCGTCGAAGCGCGCGGCGATGGCCTTTGTATCGAGAGCGAGTTGCAGCCGGGCGGGACGCTTGTCGCGAAGATCGGCGGGCGCGGTAAGCTCGAAGCTGAAGCTGACCGTCTGCTGCTTCCACTCGAAGCTCCCTTGGCCGGTGAACGGATCGGTCATCGCCGGCAGGCTTAGATTCGCTTCGATACGCTCGACGCGCCGTTCCTTCCCATTCTTGTAGACAAGGTTGACCGTGCCATCCTCGATACGCACGTCCCTGAGCGTGATATCGCGGCGCGAATCGTCTCCGCCGGCCGTGGCCTTGATGAAGCGGTGGGGCTTGGAGGGTCCCCCCAAATCACTTCGCCGTTGCATGCCGCCGTCAGAACCGAGACGCAGTGTGAACACCGGCCGCTCCAGAACCACGCGCTCGGCATCGACCTGACGGCTCAGCAACTCGCCGAGGCTGAGATCGATGGAGAGCCGCGAAATCGAGAAGTCCGCCGTGCCGGCTCGCGCTTCGGGATCGGTGATCGTCGCGTCGGTGATGACGATGCGCGGGCCCGGCGCGAATAGGAGCGCGGTCGTGCCATTGACCTTGAGGTCGCGTCCGGTCTCTTCCTTGATGCGCGCCGCGACACGATCGCGCACCCAATCGGCCGAGATGAGAAGATTGACTGCGAGCAGCGCCAGGGCCAGGCACGCCGCAATTCCGCCGGCGATGATCAGCGGAAGCTTCATACGGCCCGGTATGACGCGGCTGAACCGGCCCGCTGGTGCGGGCGCTATAGGATTTGGCTGATTCTGCATGCTTTTCCCGACCCGCTGAGCTTATCCCGAGAAATAAGGTGAGAATAGGAATTGGGAGAGCCGCCTAGCCAAGAAAAAGCGGTTTCGTTTACAACGAGTTGACGAAGGCGATGAGCCGGTCGCGGTCTTCCTTCGGAAGATTGGCGAAGGCGTCGCGCGATGCCTGGCCCTCCCCGCCATGCCAGAGAATGGCCTCGGTGACGTTGCGGGCGCGGCCGTCATGCAGGAACAGCGTATGCCCGCTCACCGTCTCGGTGAGGCCCACCCCCCAGAGCGGCGGCGTGCGCCACTCATAGCCGTTGGCTTCGCCCTCGGGGCGATGGTCGGCAAGGCGCTCCCCCATGTCGTGCAGCAGCATGTCGGTATAGGGATAGATGAGCTGATGCGACAGATGCGGTTGGCCCGGCACTTCACCCGTTCTGAATTTCGGGTTGTGACAGCCGGTGCAGCCTGATTTGTAGAACAGCTGCTTGCCCTTGAGGACCTCGGGATCGTCGGGCTTGCGCCGCGCCGGCACGGCGAGGTTCTGCGAATAGAATGTCACCAGATCGAACAGCTCGTCGCCCACCTCGACATTCTGGTAGCGCGGCGAGTTGCCGTTCGGCGCGTTGAGGCATTCGGGCTGCTTCTCGGTGCAGTCGCCCGACGGAAACGGCATCATCGTGGTTGAGATGCCGATATCGCCGGCGAAGGCCTCGGCCGCCTGCTGGGCGATGGTCGGCACGCCCGCCTTCCAGCCGAAGCGGCCGAGCATCACCTTCTCATGCTCGCGCGACCACACGCGATTCGGCTTGCCGGAAATGCCGTTTTTGTCGGCGCCCTCGGGCACGGCGTTGGCGAGGATCTGTTCCTCGGGCACCGCTTCGAGCAGGCCAAGCCCAATCATCGGCGGGGCGACGCGCGGAGAGATCATGACATCGGGACTCATCGGCCCGTAGCCGAGATCGCCGATCTCGTAGCTCGGCGTGCGCAAATTCACGACCTCGCCGCCAGCGAGCGTCACCGGCTTCTCTTTGTAGTCGATCTTGAGCTTGCCCTCGGCCTTGAAGCCCTGGATGGAGCGATCCTGGAGCTGTCCCCCGTAAGTCGGCTCGGGGATCGAGTTCACGCTATGCGCCTCGAGCTTTTCCTTTTCGTCCTGCGTGGCGGCCGGGACCGAAAGCCTGACCAGCATCGAGCCGGAATCGTCGGGCACATCTGCCGAGAGCGGCGGATGACCGCGCCCATCCTTTAGATGACAATTCTGGCAGCCGCGAGAATTGAACAACGGCCCGAGCCCGTCTGAGGCGTCGGTGGAGGACGGCGCCGACACCCAAAGCCGGCGGAAGATGCTGTTGCCGATCTTGAAATCGAGCTCGCGCCTGAAGCTCATATTGCCCGAGGACAGCGAGAAGGCATTGGCGGTGGAGGTTGAGCCGCGCGACGTGGCGCCGCCACCGGGCTTGGCTTCGCCCACTTCAAGCTTGGTGAAGTCAGTGGCTGGCTTAAGCCGCTCTTCCAGGCCGCCGTCGGCCCCTGCTCCATAGCTCTGCCACGCGCCAGCAAGCAGCGGCAGAGCGGCGCCGAAGATCAACGCGCCGCCAAGACAGGCGCGGCGCGCCTGGCTCGACGATGCTGTTCGGGACAACTCTGCTGGGCAAGAGTCTAGCTTTGGATGGGGTGCGCGCACGAATCCTTCATCTAGAAACCGATCGCTGAGCGCGCTCCCACAACAATCGCGTCGTCGGCTCCGGCGACGTTGCCCCCCGGCTGCCAGATATATTGAAAGTCCGGTTGAATCGTCCAACCCTTCTTGATCTCGAACGTGTAGCAAATCTCGATCAGCGATTCGTAATTACGCGCCACCGGCTCGCCGAGATCGACGTCGAAAGCGCCGACGTCATCTGAGATGCCGGTATAGGCGAAGCCGATGGCGAACATGTCGTTCGGACGGCCGGGGATCATGCCCGAGAAGGTCAGTCCGCCGTCGAAATAGAAGTCGATCAGGTTGCGATCCTTGGGCGCGCCGATGAAGCGGGCGAAGATGCCAACGCCTTGCGGCTCCTCGCTGCCCGGTACGCGCCAGATCAGCTGATCGATGATGCCGTAAAGGCCCCAATTGTTGTCGAGCGGGCGACCGGATTCGCCAGTCACCGCGATCAGGGCACCACCTGAGTCGAAGCGCTGGTGCTCGAAATCGCCGAAATGATTCCAACCGCCGACCTTGATGATGCCGCGCAGGCCGTCAGGATTGTAGGTGTAACCGCCCTCTGCCATCAGGAGCGGCGGATCGTCGAGCTCGAAATCGAGACCGTGAGGGTTGCAGCGCTGCGGATCGCCACCGGCCTTGTTGCATTGCGGAGCTGGGTCGCCGTTATAGACCGCGACCAGGAAGCCCCATTTGTCGTTTGGGTTGATCGCGACGCTCACGCCGGGCGTGGCGAGCGGATAGGCAGGGCCGCCATTCGGCATATCGGCCGCGGTGATCGAGGGCCAACCCCAGGTGCCGTTGATGAAGAAACCGCCGCCTTCGCTGAGGATAAACTGCTCATCCGCGGCAAGCTGACCGACCCTCACCTTGAGCTTGTCCTTGATGATGGTCTGCTCGACCCACAGCTCAAACAGCCGCGTGGCATCGACAGCTTCGAGGCTGGTCACCGGCATCAAACTGCCGATATTGGCCGCGGTGATCGAGTTGCCGTGGATTTGATAGCCGTTGGCATGGAAACACAGGCCCTTCCACAGGCCGAGCTTGTGCATATCGGCATTGACGTAGAGCTCGAGCACGCCCTGGTACTCGCCGCCCTCGTCGAAGCCACCCCAATTGTAGAAAGGTTCGGCGACATACGCCCCGCCGACGCTTATGCCGACCTTGTGCAGCGCCGAACGCACGCCGCCCGGATCGAACTTGAATGCCACCTCCTCATTGATGAGGGGGTCGACCACTTCGCAATCGGCATGCGCTGCGATCGGCGCCAATAAACTCATGGTTAGGGCGATGGCGGCAGCTCGCAGTCTCGTGACTGCAGACCGAGGCCGGCGGACGCTATGCGTCCGGGAATTCTTGATGATGGACATACTTCCCTCCGAAGCAGAGTGACCGCGATCGCGCGTCAAAGCTTTCGGAGAAGATCGTTTCGTCCTCTTAGCTTTCAGCCACCTGCTCATGGTTTCGGCCCCCAGGCCCCGTTTGCGTGCTTAAGTCACGGCATGATGTTGTTATACTATAACATAAGGCGTCCGCTACCCTTGCGTCAATTCGGTTTCGTCTCGTCTTCGCCGCCGCTTTCTGCCTGCACATTTTCAGGATTGTCGAGGCTGTCGGAGCCTTCGAACGCGATCGCCTTGAGATCGAGGACGGCGACGGCGCGTTCGATCGCCTTGGTCTGGTCGCGCAGAGCATCGACCACGCGCTGCACCACCGCGTTTCCTTCCGCGTTATCCTCGCCGATCATCTGGTCGTAGGACTCGGTGGTCAGCGCGCGTAGATAAAGCGCGTTCATGGCGTCCATGGTGGCGTCGAGCTTGGCCCTCAGCTCGGCATCGGCCTCCGGCGATTTCGCCTTGATCAGATCCGATACGCTCGGACCCGAGACCAGCGACCGGTCGGCGCGACGATAGGCGCCGAGATAGACATTGCGGATGCCGAGCGCGTCGAAGAAATGCGAGGCGTGCGTGTTGTCGGAAAAGCAATCGTGCTCCTCCTCCGGATCGTGGATCATCAGGCCGAGTTTAATGCGCTCGCCGGCAAGCTCGCCGTATGAGAGGCTGCCAAGCCCGGTCATGATCGCGGTGAGGCCCTCCTCGTCGCTGCCGTCCATCAACACCTTGCGCGCCTCGCCGCCATCCGCCCATTGCTCCGCCATCCAGGCGAGATCGTCAACCAGGAGATCGGTGACGGTCTTGAGATATTGAGCGCGGCGCTCGCAATTGCCGTTCGAGCACTTCTTGGTACTGTAATCGGTGGCCGGACGGTTGCCGTTGCCGGGACCGGTGCCGTTCAAATCCTGGCCCCAAAGCAGGAACTCGACGGCGTGATAGCCGGTGGCGACATTCGCCTCCACGCCACCCGCCTCCTGCAGGTCGTCGGCGAGCAGCGCCTTGGTGATCTTGACGGCGTCGAGCTTCTTGCCGCCGATGGTGAGCGAGGCATTGGCGATGACATTGGCGGCGTAGAGCTCGTTCTCCGCCGACTCGGCGCCGTAAGCTCCGGCGACATAATCGATCAGGCCTTCGTCCAGAGGCCAGGCATTCACCCTACCCTCCCAATCGTCGACGATGGCGTTGCCGAAGCGGTAAGCCTCGGTCTGCATGTAAGGGATGCGGGCGGCGATCCAGGCTGCGCGCGCGGCGCGCAGATTGCCCTCGGTGGGCTTCGCCAGGAAAGCGTCAACCGCGAGTCGCAACGTCTTGGCGGTGTCGAGCGAATCTTGGTAGCCGGCTTGCGCGATGTCGGCGTAGGTCTTGAGCACGTCCTTGGGCGCGGGCTCGGCTGCGGCGGGAGAAAGGCCGAGGCAAAGCCCGAGCGCAAAGGGCGCGATCGACCAGGCCTTCAATACTGCTCGCATAATTGATCGCCCTTCTTGGTCTTCGTTAAGGGCCACCCAGCCCTCCCTCCACGGAGAGAAATGCGGCGGCCCTCCGGCCTAAGACCTTCGGACCGCCGCAAGGTTGAGATGAGGAAACGTCCGCGGGCTTTTGGCCCTTGGACGTTTCAGGCCTCCGGGCTGGGCGACCGGATGCCTTGTCAGGACACTAGCCCAAGAGCTAACATGCACGAAGTGAACTCTTTTCAACAGAATGTTTGCACGCCATGCACTTGAAAGAGGTCGACGCCAATCTGCTAGTCACCCTCGACGCGCTGCTGGTCGACGCGAGCGTCACTCGCGCCGCCGAGCGGCTCGGGCGAAGCGCTTCGGCGATCAGCCATGCACTGGCCAAGCTCCGTGAAATCTTCGCCGACGAGCTGTTCGTGCGCGCCGGCCAGAAGTTGGTGCCGACCGCCAAGGCGCTGGAGCTAGCCCCAACGGTCCACGTCATCCTGGCCGGCATGGAGAGCCTGCTCAGGCCGAACAAGCCATTCGATCCGTCGTTGTCCGATCGCGACTTCGCCGTCGCCGCCAGCGAGGTCGGCGAGCTCATCCTGGTGCAGCCGCTCCGTCAGCGCCTCCAGAGTTTGGCGCCGAGCGTGCGCGTCGGCTGGATGCCGTATCGCCGCGACGAGAACATCGACACGCTCCGTCAGGGCCGCTGCCATTTCGTGATCGATATCGAGGGAGCGGCGGTGCCGGCGCCGGACATCCGCGTACTCAAGCTGTTCGACGACGAGCTGGTCACGCTGGTGCGTCCCGGGCATCCTTTCGCTACGCGCAAACCTCGGGCCGCCGTCTTCGCCGCGTCGGATCATATCGCGGTCAACTCGCTCCCCACCATCGAGCTGCTCGACCGCGCGCTCGAGGCGCGCCAGCTTAGCGCCTGTAATATCTCCGCGCACGTCTCCTCGGTTCTGGTCGGCCTTCTACTGGCATTGAACAGCGATGCGCTGCTCACGCTCCCCGCTTCCTTGGCGACGATCCTCAAGAAGCAGTTCGGCCTGGTCGGCATTCAACCGCCGCTCGGCCACATCGACTTTCCGCTCCGGCTGCTGTGGCACTCAAGCTATGACCGCGACGAGTGTCATCAATGGGTGCGCGACGAGCTGGCCAATCTTGCCCGGGAGATCGAACGCGCGGCGTGAGGACCAATCGGACAAGAGGGGTACTGAGGCGGCCGCTCGGTCTCCCGTGTCTTCTTTCTATTTTGTTTCTCAATTGCCTCGCTCCCGCACACGCGATTGAGTCTGTCGACATCGAGAGCGATCTCGCCATTACCGTCGATGGCCGCATGCGCCATGCCGGTATCGATGACGCCATGGCGCTGCTCAATGTCCCTTCGCTCAGCCTCGCGCTGATCGACGAGGACCGCATCGCCTTGGCCAGCGCTTACGGCGCCGGCGCCACGCCTTACACGCTCTATCAGGCGGCGTCGCTGTCGAAATTCGTCACCGCGGTGGGCGCGATGCGTCTCATCGAGGCGGGGCAGCTCATCCTCGACGAGGATGTCAACGCCAAGCTCACATCCTGGCGCGTGCCCGCCAATGCATTCGATAAGGATCACGTGGTCACCTTGCGCGGGCTGCTGAGTATGACAGGCGGCATCGGCGTCCCCGGCTTTGCCGGCTACGCAGCCGGTGCGCCGCTCCCGGCCCTGACGCAGATCCTAGACGGTACGCCGCCCGCCACCTCGCCGCCGGTGACGGTGATCGCAGTGCCGGGCAGCACCTATCGTTATTCGGGTGGGGGCTACGAGATCGTTGAGGCGCTGGTGTCCGACATCGCTCATGTGCCCTACCCGGAAGTCATGGAAGACCTCGTGCTCGAACCGGCCGGAATGCGCCACAGCACCTTCACCCAACCGCTGCCGCAACATCTCGCAGGCCAGGCTGCGGCGGGTCATTTCGGCGACGGCAAGGAAATCCCCGGACGGTGGCGCGTCGTTCCGGAGCATGCCGCGGGCGGCCTGTGGTCGACGCCCTCAGATCTCGCCAATCTTCTCATTCTGGTGGGGCGGGCCTGGCGGGGCGAAAGCCGCCTGTTCCTCGCGCCGGAGACGGTGCGTGAAATGCTGACGCGGCAAAATGGCAGCCCGTATGGGCTCGGCGCCGCCATCGCCGAGAAGGACAGCGTAACGCTGGTCATGAAGCGCGGGCAGAATGTCGGCTATCAGTCTTATCTCGTCCTGCTCCCCGCAAGCGGCCAGGGCCTGGTGGTGATGACCAATTCCGACAATGGCTCGATTCTGGCCGAGGCTCTGATCCGCCGTGCCGCCGTCCTCTACGATTGGTTGTTGCCCGACATCCTGCCAGATTGAGTAAACCGTCTAGCGTCCGGCCTCGGGCTCGATTAGCATGGACGAATGCCCGTTACCCCATGATGGGCTTCCCGGAGGACGTCAATGTACGCATGGTTCCGCGCCAGCCTGGCTGCCGCGTTTTTTGTTGTTCTCGCCACCCCCATTCAAGCCACCGACAAGACCTTTCACGACGAGGCGCTCGACGATGCCGCCATCACCCTTGAGTACGAGCTCAAGGAGGAAGCGGGCACGGTCGAGAAGCCGGTCGCCAAGCTGAAGCATGAAGCCGATGCGCTGCTGAAGGCGCAGGAGCTTCAAGCCGCCGCCGATGTCTACGTTCAGATCGTGAGCATCGCGCCCAACGATTCGTTCTCGTGGAGGAAGCTCGCCGAGACCTGGCTCGCCATTCCCAAGACCGAAGAGGATGATGGCTCCGCCCGCTACGAGCGGGCGCGCACCGCCGCCTATATCGCCTATCAGCGCGCGGCCAAGCCGCAAGACGAAGCGGCATCGCTTGTCACCTTCACCGACGCCTCGGGCAGGACTTCAAATTGGCGTGCGGCGCTGAACGCGCTGAAGCTCGCTCTCACGCTCGACGAGACTCCGGAGCTTAGGGCCCAGTACGACCAGCTCCGCGAGAAATACGGCTTCCGCGTCTCCAATTTCAGCGTGGATTCGGACGCGGCCAGTCCGCGCGCCTGCTTCCAGTTCACCGAGCCGCTACCGAAGCGCACCGACTATTCGCCTTACATCGCGGTCGTGGGCGAGGACAAGCCCGCGCTTTCGGTCGACGATCAGCAACTCTGCGTCGAGGGCCTGAAGCACGGCGAGACTTATTCCATCACCTTGCGCGAGGGACTCCCCTCCACCGTCGATGAGGCCCTTCTCAGGGACGCGCCGTTCGATATTTATGTGCGGGACCGCAGCCCCTCGGTGCGACTTGCCGGCAAAGCCTATGTGCTGCCGCGCAACGGCCAGCAGGGCATTCCGCTGATCACCGTCAATACCGCCACCGTCAAGGTGACCGTCTTCCGGATCGGCGACCGCAATTTGCTCGACAACGTGCTCGGCTACGCGTTCGAGCGCAATCTCTACAGCCACAGCCTCGAAGACATCGCCGACCAGAAAGGCGAGACGGTGTGGACCGGCGAGCTCAAGGTCGAGAAGAAGCTCAACACCGACATCACCACCGCTTTCCCCATCGCCGAGGCGGTGCCGGCCATGCAGCCCGGCGTCTATCTGCTGGCCGCCGAGCCCGCCGATGTGGTGGGCGACGATTACGGCGAGCGCACCACGCAATGGTTCATCGTCTCGGATTTCGGGCTCACGGCCTATTCGGGGCCGGACGGTATTCATGCCTTCGTCAACTCGTTGGCGAGTACCGCGCCGCTCGGGGGCGTCGAAGTTCGGCTGCTTGCGCGCAACAACGAGGTGCTTGCCGTTAAGAAGACGGCAGCCAACGGCGGCGTCACTTTCGAGCCCGGACTTGCCCGCGGCGAAGGCGGATTGTCGCCGGCCATGCTGGTCGCCAACGGTGATAGCGGCGACTACGCCTTCCTCAATCTGAAGCAGTCGGCCTTCGATCTGACCGACCGCGGCGTGGCCGGGCGTGAGCCCCCGAAAGGGCTTGACGCTTATGTGTTTACCGAGCGCGGCGTCTATCGCACCGGCGAGACCGTCTATGTGACCACGCTTCTGCGCGATGCCGCGGGCGTGGGCGTGCCCGGCGTCGACCTGACTGTGGTGGTCACGCGCCCGGACGGCGTGGAATACCGCCGCACCGTGGTGCCGGATGAAGGGCTTGGCGGGCGGTCTCTCGCCCTTCCCATTATTTCCTCGGCGCCGACGGGCACGTGGCAGATCGCCGTTTATGCCGACCCGAAGCAGTCATCGATCGGCCAGGCGCGCTTCCTGGTCGAGGATTACGTTCCGGATCGGCTGGAATTCGATCTCACGACCGAGGCCACCAGCATCTCCGAGGAGACGCCTGCCGCGGTCACGCTCGACGGCCGCTTCCTCTATGGCGCCCCTGCCGCCGATCTCGGCCTCGAAGGCGAAGTGACCATCACCAAGGCCGCCGAGCGGCCCGGCTATGCGGGTTATGTGTTCGGCCTCACCGCCTCTGACGATGACGCGTTTCAAACCGAGACCTTTCCGCTCGAGGGCTTGCCGCAAACCGACGCGGCCGGAAAGGCGGAGTTCGACGTAGCGCTCAGCACGGTGCCGGAATCGACGCAACCGCTCGACGCCACCATCGTACTCCGGCTCGCCGAGCCTGGCGGCAGGGCCGTCGAGCGCAAGCTCACGCTTCCCGTCGAACCCTCGGCCCCGATGATCGGTGTGAAGCCGCTCTTCTCCGGCAAGTCGCTCGGCGATCAGGACACGGCGAGCTTCGACGTGGTCATGGTCGCGCAGGACGGCAAGGCGATGGAAGCTAAGGGCCTTAAATGGCAGCTGCTCAGCATCGAGAGCAAATATCAATGGTATCGCCAATCCGGCTATTGGGAATATGAGCCGATCAAGATCACCCGCCGGGTGGCCGACGGCAGCATCGACGTGTCTTCCGATCAGCCGGGCAACATCTCCGTTCCCGTCACCTGGGGCCGCTACCGGCTGGAAGTGATGAGCCCCGACCCTGACGGGCCCGAGACCACGCTTGGCTTCGATTCCGGCTGGTATGCGGAGGCCTCCGCCGATACGCCGGACATGCTCGAGATCGCGCTCGACAAGTCCGAATATAAAGCCGGCGACACCATGACCGTCGCCGTCACGGCACGAAGCGCCGGCCAGGTGACACTCGCGGTGATCGGCGACCGCCTCATCACCAGCACCACTACGGATGTCGAGCCGGGCCTGGTCAAGCTGCCACTGACCGTCGGCGACGATTGGGGCACGGGCGCCTATGTGCTCGCCACGCTTCGCCGCCCGCTCGACGAGGCCGAGAAGCGCATGCCCGGCCGCGCCATCGGCGTGCAGTGGTTCAGCGTCGACAAGGCGGCACACACGATCGGCGTGGCGCTCGACCTGCCTGATCTCATCCGCCCCGACACCAGACTGCGCGTGCCGGTCAAGCTCGCCGGGCTCGCGCCTGATACGGAGGCGCGCATCGTCGTCTCCGCCGTCGATGTCGGCATCCTCAATCTCACCAACTACCAGCCACCCGCGCCTGACGACTATTTTCTCGGCCAACGCAAGCTCTCGGCCGAGATCCGCGATCTTTATGGCGATCTGATCGATGGCATGCAGGGCAGCAAAGGGCAGATCCGCACCGGCGGCGACGGCGGCGACGGCTTGATGCAGGGAAGCCCGCCGACCCAGAAGCCGCTCGCGCTCTATTCGGGCATCGTGACTGTCGGACCTGACAGCACGGCGGAGGTCGATTTCGACATTCCCGCCTTTACCGGCACAGTGCGGGTGATGGCCGTCGCCTGGAGCAAGGACCAAGTGGGTCATGGCGTAGGCGACGTGGTGGTACGCGACCCCGTGGTCGTCTCGGCCTCCTTCCCGCGCTTCCTGCTCACCGGCGACAAGAGCACGTTCCGCCTCGACCTCGACAACGTCGAAGGCGAGACCGGCACTTATAAAATAGCCGTGTCCACGGAGGGCCCACTGCGGGCCGAAGGCGCCGACAAATCCGTCAAGCTCGACGCCAAGAAGCGTGGCGCGGTCACTCTGCCCATCCATGCCACAGGGGTCGGCGAAGGCGCGATAGAGGTTGCCGTGACCGGTCCCGGCGATTTTGCCGTGGAGCGGCGCTACGCGCTGAACGTCAATCCCTCGACGCAGATTCTGGCGCGGCGCACGGTGAACGCTCTCGCGCCCGGCCGCAGTATCACCCTGACCGACGATTTGTTCGCCGATCTCGTGCCGGGGACGGGGAGCGTCGCGCTGTCGGTGACGCCCACCGCGGCGCTCGACGTGGCGAGCCTGCTCGCGGCACTCGATCGGTATCCGCTCGGCTGCACCGAGCAGATCATCAGCCGCGCGCTGCCGCTGCTTTATGTCAGCGAACTGTCGCTCGACGCCCAGATGGCGGTCGATACCGATATCGATGAGCGGATCACCAAGGCCATCGAGATCGTGCTCGCCCGCCAAGGCTATGAAGGCGCGTTCGGACTGTGGTCGGCGGGCGGCGACGATGCCTGGCTCGACGCCTATGTAACCGACTTTCTGACCCGGGCGCGGGCTCGCGGCTTCGCCGTGTCCGACGACCAGTTCAAGCTCGCGCTCAACCGTTTGCGCAATTACGTGAGCACCGCGCCGGACGTCTCGACCGATGGCGGGCTTGCGCTGTCCTATGCGCTCTACGTGCTTGCCCGCAACGGCATGGCGCCGGTCGGCGATCTTCGCTACATCGCCGACGTCAAGCTCAACGCTCTCGGCACGGCGACCGCCAAGGCGGAGATCGCCGCGGCGCTTGCCATGCTAGGCGACCGGGTGAGGTCGGAGAAAGCCTTCACCATCGCCCTCGCCGGCTTGCCCAAGGACCCGGTATTCGACGGCGGCCGCACCGATTTCGGTTCGCCGCTGCGCGATGCCGCCGTGGTGGTCACCCTTGCCGGCGAGGGCGATGCGCCGAAGGTGATCCTCACCGGCGCCACCGAGCGCATCGGGCAGGCGCGCAACCTCGTCACCCATACTTCGACGCAGGAAGACGCCTGGCTCGTGCTCGCGGCGCGCGCGCTCGGCAAGCGAGGCGTCAGCCTGGAGACCAATGACGGTGGGCAAGAAGGCCCGCTCTACCGCAGACTTACCGAGGAGGAGCTCAAGCAAACGCCTCTGACGGTGACCAATAGCGGCGATGCGCCGCTCGACGCCGTAGTTTCGGTGAGCGGCGCGCCGGTGACGCCGGAACCCGCCGCCGAGCGTGGCTTCACGCTCGAGCGAAGCTTCCACACGTTTGACGGCGAAGAGGCCGACATTACCAAGGTGAAGCAAAACGACCGCTTCGTGGTGGTGCTGAAAGTCACCGAGCCCGGGCCGCAATTCGCGCGGGTGGCGCTGATCGACCACATCCCGGCGGGTTTCGAGATCGACAATCCGCGGCTCGTCTCCTCCGGCGACACCGGCACGCTCGACTGGATCGAGAATGCGGGCTCGCCCGTGTTCACCGAGTTCCGCGACGACCGCTTCGTCGCGGCGTTCGAACGGCGCAAGGACGACTCGCCGATTTATACCGTGGCCTATATCGTCCGCGCCGTCTCGCCGGGAGATTATGTGCTGCCGCAGGCGACGGTCGAGGACATGTATCGTCCCGACCGCTTCGGCCGCACGGGCACGGGCGCCGCGACGGTAGTGCCGGCTAAATGACAACGAACTCACGCCAGGAGAAGTGGAAGTATCGCATCGTCTATGCCGGCGTTGCGGCGGTTTGGATCGTGGCGGCGATTGCTGGCGGCCTTGCGCGTTTCGTTACGGCTCTGGGACCGGCGCCACTTGGCCATGAGCTCGAGGTCTCGCGCCTGGTGGTCGACCGCAATGGGAAATTGCTGCGTGCCTATCTGACCAACCAAGGCTATTGGCGACTACCGGCCACGCGCGACGATGTCGATCCGCGCTTTCTCGACGCCTTGCTCGCCTATGAGGACAAACGCTTCTTCTCCCATCGCGGTGTCGATCCGCTCGCTACGATGCGTTCGGCGCTTCAGCTTCTCACGAACGGGCGCATCGTCTCAGGCGGTTCTACCTTGACCATGCAAGTGGCGCGACTGCTCGAGCCCCGCCAGGAACGCTCGCTCGGCGCCAAGATCAGGCAGGCGGTGCGCGCGCTCCAGATCGAACTACGCTTGAGCAAGGACGAGATCCTCAAACTTTATCTGACGCTCGCCCCCTATGGCGGCAACCTCGAAGGCGTACGCGCGGCCTCGCTCGCTTATTTCGGCAAGGAGCCGCGCCGGCTCACCCTTGGCGAATCCGCACTGCTCGTTGCGCTGCCGCAAGCGCCTGAATATCGCCGTCCCGACCGCTTCCCGGACAGGGCGCAGGGCGCACGCGACCGCGTGCTCGACCGTATCGCCGGAGATGGGATCTTCGACGACAGTGAAATCGCGCGGGCCAAGGAGGAGGCAGTGTCGGATGCGCGCAAACCCATGCCGCTGGTCGCTCCGCATGCCGCCGACGAGGCGCAATTGGCTTCGCCGACGGATTCGGTGCTGCGGCTGACCATCGATGCGCGCCTCCAGCAGCGGCTGGAGAAGCTGGCGCGCAGCCATGCCCACGATCTCGGCGCGGACATGTCGGTGGCCATCGTCGCGCTCGACAATGCAAGCGGCGAAGTGCTGGCCCGCATCGCCTCGCCCGATTATTTCGACATGCGCCGCGCGGGCCAGGTCGACCTCACCCGCGCCGTACGCTCGCCCGGCTCGGCGCTCAAGCCCTTTATCTATGGGCTCGGCTTCGAGGATGGACTGATCCATCCCGAGACGCTGATCGATGACCGGCCGATCCGCTACGGCAGTTATGCGCCTGAGAATTTCGACCTGACCTTCCAGGGAACGGTCACCGTCCGCCGCGCACTGCAATTGTCGTTGAACGTGCCGGCCGTCGCCGTACTGGAAGAGGTCGGCCCGAGCCGCCTGATCGCGCGGCTTGCTGAAGCCGGCGCCCCTCTGGTGCTGCCCAAGCGCGAAGCGCCGGGACTGGCGCTCGGACTTGGCGGCATTGGCGTCAGACTCATCGATCTAACCGCGCTCTATGCGGGGCTCGCCCGGCAGGGCACCGTGACGCCGCTGGTGGAGCGGCTCGGCGCCACGGCGCTGCCGCCGAAGCGCCTGCTCGAGCCGGTGGCCGCCTGGTATGTCGGCAATGTGCTCATCGGCTCGCCGCCCCCCGACAACGCTGCCGGCGGACGCATCGCCTTCAAGACCGGCACGAGCTACGGCTATCGCGACGCCTGGGCCATCGGCTTCGACGGCAAGCATACGATCGGAGTGTGGGTGGGACGGCCTGACGGCGCGCCG
>DATMDY010000043.1:0-48602 GCA_035557335.1 Methyloceanibacter sp. | reverse complement strand
TGACCTACAATCAAAATATTTTTCCCAAAAAACTTATCCCCGCCCTCCCGCGCGCCCTTATCATCGCCTCGCTCTGTCCTTCGAAGGGCGCTTCGCGAGGCGTTCGTGTGGCGGGATGGGGCGCGGCGCCTGCGGGTCCGGTCACGCGGATCGGGCACTCGGGCGGTTCCGGGGCTCCCTCCGGACCCATTACGAGGTCCTGCTAGGAGCTAGCTGAACGTCGTGCGGGGGTTTTGATCTGACCGGCGGCTGAAGCAGGGCCCCGGGGCCGCTAAATGCCGCAAATAAGCGCCTTCGCTGGTCAGAGCGTGTTCGCATTTTTTGATGCGCTATCGCTTCGCTACTTGAGCGCGGGCGTGGCGCGCCGAGAGGCGCCCGCCGCGGTCCCAAAAGGATCGCGGACACCATAGGCTTGCGTCTTTCGGCGCGCCGCTCCCCTTCGGGGAGACAGCTTCTTCATAACTCGCGTGAGCCCCCGCGGTGAGACGATGAAGCACGTCTTATCGTTCAGATACAAATCCCCCACACCGGGAACAAATCCCGCGCCCGCGCGTAACTTAGCGCCGACTTCGGAAAGTTTAACCCCTAACGAAAGTCTACCCCCCAAGAACGAAAATCATTCCCAAACAAGGAGGCATCCCCGATGGGTCTGTTCACCAGAGACATCAAATCGATGGAGGATTTGTTCCTGCACGGTTTGCAGGACGTGTATTACGCCGAGAATCAGATCGTTAAATCGCTGCCGTCGATGATCGACAAGGCGGCGAACCGTCAGCTGTCCGCGGCCTTGCGGGCGCATCTGAGCGAGACCAAGCAGCAGGTCAAGCGCCTCGACCAGGTGTTCGAGCGGCTCGGCCAGGACCCGAAAGGCACCGACTGCCCGGCCATTGACGGCCTCATCAAGGAGGCTGACGGCGTGGCCGGCGAGGTCGACGACCAGAAGGTGATGGACGCCGCCATTATCGGCAGCGCCCAGGCCATCGAGCATTACGAGATATCGCGCTATGGCACGCTGATCGCCTGGGCCAAGGAGCTCGGCCACGGCAATGTGGTCCCCTTGCTCAATGCCAATCTCAAGGAGGAGAAGGCCGCCGACCGGAAGCTCAACGGGCTCGCCGAGGGCAAGGTCAATCCCAAGGCGAGCGGCCGCAGAACCGCTTTACGGCGCACGTCGTCTACGGCGCGCAAAAAGACAGCGGCCAAGGGGCGCAAGCCGGCAAAGACAGCCCGCCGCGCTACGAAGAAAGCGGGCGCCCGCAAGCGTTCGTCGGGGCGCTAGCCCAAGGCCCCGGCAGCAAGTCCGGGCCGGCCGTCGTCATGGCCGGCCCGGATCTCAACCACGGAGGGCGGGTGTGACCCAGTGGACCCTTGAGGACATCACCGAGAAGATGCGCGACATCGATTTCGCCATGCTGTTCACGCGCGCGTCGGGCGGCGAGATTGCCGGCCGGCCGATGAGCAGCAATCGCGACGTCGAGTACGACGGCGATACCTACTTCTTCGCCTTGGAGGAGGCCGACATGATCGCCGACATCGAGCGCGACATGAAGGTCGCGCTCTCCTTCGCCGGCAGCAAGGGCCTGCTCGGCCGCCCGCCCGCCTTCATCGCCGTCCAGGGCGAGGCCGAGCTCATCCGCGACAAGTCAGCCTTCGCGGCGCATTGGAATAAGGATCTCGAGCGCTGGTTCGAAGGCGGCGTCGATACGCCGGGCCTCGTCCTGATCAAGGTCCACGCCACGCGCATCCATTATTGGGATGGCGCGGACGAGGGCGAAGTCAGGCTGTAGGCCCGGCGCAGTGTCATGTCCGCCGCAGGCGGGTCAGACGGCGTCGCGGTGATAACCGCCAAGCCCGCCGGCCGCCGCCCCGATAAAGGCGCCAACCAGCAGCGAGATGGCGGTGAAGATCGAGAAATTGGCCGCGGCCTCGCGGGCCTCCTCGGTGATCGCAGCGGCCGCTTCGGCGGCTTCGGCCGGGGCCGGGGTGCCTTGCACGACCGCCGCTGCGGTGCCGGCGAGCGATGCGCCGAACGTGAACGCCGCCGCCACGATCAGAGTGGCAAGCGCCCAGGCGAGCAGCCCGTGCGCCGTGTCGCGGAACAGCACCTCGTCGGTGCGCAGCCCCGTCCATCGCGCGCGGAGCCGGCCCGCGAGATAGCCGCCGAACGCGGCCGAGAGCCATTGCATCACGATCAGCCAGATGCCGGCTGTGATGACGAAGGTCTCGGGCGGCTCGTTGGCGAAGGTCCAGGGCTCGAGCGCGGAGAGCCCGAAGCCCGAGCCTGCGGTAAACAGGATGATCGTCACGGCGATGGCGCCCAGCGCACCGCCGAAAATCGCGCCCCAGCCGGTCGCGGCCCCTGCCGCCGCAGGCGATCCGGTGACGACGACCTCTTCGACTTCAGTAACGGCGATGCCCTGTTTCATGGTGTTGCCTCTCTTTGCCTAGCCTGGCCTTGTTGGAAAGTAATCAAGACTTAGGCAGCGGGAACGATTCTTGCCCCTCGTTTGTTCCATTTCGGCAACAAGCTTAAGGAGAGCATTATGGCTGCGATTTTACTGTGGCTGATGGGCGTTCCTCTGATCGTGATTTTGATCCTCTATCTCCTCTTTTAGAGTCCAGAGGCGGCTAAAACTCCTCTGCGACGATCGCTTTAAGCGCTTCGAAGGACATCACCGGCTCGATCTTGTGCACGTTGAGGTCGGTCCAGGGGTGGTAGAGCTTCATCACCGATGCTGCGTCGTCGGCCTCGACGATGGCCCAGGTCTCCTGCTGGGTGAGCGCCATCCAGGCACCGAGCAGCTTGGCGCCCTTCTGCTCGGGCAGCCCGTGTTCCTTGAGCCGCCTGAAACTCTCGTCGCGATTCTCCGGCGCGATGGTGACGTGGCAGATGAACAGCATGAGCTCCCCCCTCGCGTTCCCCTTTGCGCCGGCGCGCGGCCAGCATCACCCACCCATCGCACGGATCCCGTACACGGCGATGGTGCCCTTGCCTTTGACCTCGAGCTCGCCGAGCGCTTCACCCGAGAAGGAAGACGAGATCTGCTCCCAGATCTCGCGCGTCGCGGCCACGCTGCCCGGCGCGCTCATGCCGACCATGCGGGCGGCAACATTGACCGTGTCGCCCCATATGTCGAACTGGTAGCGCTCCTGGCCGACCACGCCGGCCACCACTGGGCCTGAATGGACGCCGACCCTGACCTCCCAGCCGAGATGGGCGTCGATCAGGGTCGCGGCCATCTCCAGGCCGCAGCGCACCGCGGCGCCGAGCGGATCGTCGTGGTCTTGCAGGAGCCCCGCCGCGGCCATGAAGCCGTCGCCAACGGTCTTGATCTTCTCCAGCCCATGCTTGGCGGTGACGCGCTCGAAGATCACGAACAGCGCGTCGAGCCGCGACACCACGTCCTCCGGCTCGTTCACGTCGCAATAGGCGGTGAAATTGGTCACGTCGCAGAACAGCACGGCGACATTCTCGTAGCGGCGCGGGATCACCGTGCCGATCGAGCGGATCTCGTCTGCGGCCTTCTTGGGCAGCAGCGCGTGCAGCAGCTGATCGGCCTGCTCGCGCGCCTCGCGCGCCTCTGAGAGCGCCTCCTGTAGCGCGAGCTGGGTCTTGACGCGCGCCAGCACGATCGGGCTTGAGAACGGCTTATGGATGTAATCCACGGCGCCGACCTCGAAGCCCTTTTCCTCGTCGATGGAGTCGGTCTTGGCCGTGAGGAAAATCACCGGGATGTCGCGCGTCTTGGGATCGGCCTTGAGCCTGCGGCAGACCTCGTAGCCGTCCATGCCCGGCATCATCACGTCGAGCAGGATGAGATCGGGCTTCTCCGCGGCGAAAGCGATTGCCAGCGCCTTCTCGCCGTTGGTCGCGACCTTGGTCTTGAACAAATCCTTCAGCACGCCCGAGACCACCGACACATTGGTCGGCGTGTCGTCGACGATGAGCACGAGCTTGCGGCCTGAGCCAGCCATCTATTTGCCTTCGAGATTGAGCTGGAGGCGCGAGGCGATGCCCGACAGGCATTTCAGCGCCGCCTCGAAATCGAAATTGCCGACGCGGTCTGAGAGCGTTTTGATCTCCGCAGGGGTCAGCACGCCGGCCAGGTTCGATCTGGCGTCGACGATGAAATCGGCCGCCTCGCCGTCGTCGCTTTCCAGGAGCTTCTTGAGGCGGGCCAAGGGCTCCAGGATGGCCTTCGGGTCGCCCTGCGGGGCGCCCGCGCCGTTACCGCCACCATCCTCGGGCAGCGCGGCGCGGATGGCGTCGAGCACCTGGCCGAGGGTGATGGAGAGCGCCTGTATCGCACCGTCCACGCCGTTGCCGGTCCTGATCGCGGTCTCGGCGCCCGCCGCGGCCTCGGACAGCGAAGCAGCGCCCAAAGTGCCGGAGGCGCCTTTCAAGGAATGCGCGGCGCGCTCGGCGCTGGCCGCATCGCCGATCTTGAGCGCATTGCGCATGGAATCGATGGTGTATGCCTGCTGCTCGGCGAATTTGCGCAACAAGGTCTCGTAGCGGCCGCGATTGCCCCCGGTGCGCGTGAGGCCTGAGCGCACGTCGATGCCGTCAATGGCAAGGCCGGGCTCGCCCGCCGGCTTGGAGGATTGCGTCGCCGTCGCGCGCTTCACCTCGATGCGGCTGTCCGCGCGCTTGATCCAGCGCAGCAGCACGCCGAACAGCTGGTCGGGATCGATCGGCTTGGCGATGTGGTCGTTCATGCCAGCCTCGAGACACGCTTCGCGGTCCGAGGCCATGGCGTTGGCGGTCATGGCGATGATGGGCAGTTTCTCGTAAGCCGGGTTAGCGCGCAGCGCGCGCGTCGCCTCGATGCCGTCCATCACCGGCATCTGCATGTCCATCAGCACCACGTCGTAATCGTTGTCGCGAATCATGCTGAGCGCCACTTCGCCGTTCTCGGCGAGATCGACGAACACCTCGGCGTCCTCAAGCTGGCCCATGGCCACTTCCTGGTTGATCTCGTTGTCCTCGACCAGGAGGATGCGCGCGCCGCGCATGCGGTCGATGTCGAAGGAAGGCCCGGCCTGCACCGTTTCGGTGGTCTCGCGGTCGGCGCCAAGCGCCATGACGGCGGTGTCGAACAGGATGGACGAGGTCACCGGCTTGATGAGCACGTTCTCGAAGCCGCTCTCCTCGGCCTGCTTCAGCACCTCCTCGCGGCCGTAAGCGGTGACCATGACGAGATGGGGTGCAGAGACCTCGGGCAAATCGAGGATGCGCTTGCCGGTCTCCACCCCGTTAAGTCCCGGCATCTGCCAGTCGATGAAGGCGATCTCGTAGCGCTCGCCGAGGCCCGAGGCTTGGCGCACCATGTCAATGGCTTCCTCGCCGGAGGCGGCCTCGTCGGCGATGAAGGTCATATTGGTGAGCATGTTGGCGAGCACCGCGCGGGCATGCGGATTGTCGTCGATGATGAGCACGCGCCGCCCGCGCAGATCCGATTGCAAGAGGCGCGGCCGCACGATGGCCACGCCTCTGTCGAGGCGGGCGGTAAAGCGGAAGGTCGAGCCTTTGCCGGGCGTGCTTTCCACCGTGACTTGGCCGCCCATCAGCTCGGTCAGCTGCTTGGAAATGGCGAGCCCGAGTCCGGTGCCGCCATATTTGCGGGTGGTCGAGGCGTCGGCCTGCTCGAAAGCCTGGAACAGGCGGCTGATCTCCGAATCGCTCATGCCGATGCCGGTATCGCGCACGGAGAACTCGACCAGCTGGCTGTCGGAAGCATCCTCCAGCACGCGCACCTGCACCATGATCTCGCCGGTCTCGGTGAACTTGACCGCGTTGTTGCAGAAATTGATCAGGATCTGGCCGAGACGGAGCGGGTCGCCGCGGAAATGGGTGGAGACGTCGGGGCCGACCTCGAAGATCAGCTCAAGTCCTTTTGCGGATGCCTTCTCCGACATCAGGTTGCCGACATTCTCCAGCACCTTGTCGAGATCGAAGTCGATATGCTCGATCGACAATTTGCCGGCCTCGATCTTCGAGAAATCGAGAATGTCGTTGATGATGCCGAGCAGATGCTGGCCCGAGCTCTTGATCTTGTGCACGTAATCGCGCTGGCGCGGGGTGAGGTCGGTCTTGAGCGCGAGATGCGACAGGCCGATGACCGCGTTCATCGGTGTTCTGATCTCGTGGCTCATATTAGCGAGGAAGATGCTCTTGGCCTCGTTGGCTTCGACTGCCGCCTGGCTCGCCTTCTCCAGTTCGGCTTGTGCCGCCTCGAAGGCGAGCTCTGCTTCTTTCCGCGCGTCGATGTCGCTCCATGAGCCCACCACCTCGACCGGGCGTCCCGCCTCGTCGCGGATCAGGTGCTGCTCATCGCTCACCCAACAATAGGTGCCGTCCTTCTTGCGGAAGCGGTATTCGGCGAGGTTCTCGCCGGTGCGGAACAGATCGACCTGCTTGGCCTCGACCTCCGGCAGATCCTCGGGATGCACGCGGCCGCGCCAGAAATCAGCGTCACGCAGATATTCCTCAGGTCTATAGCCGAGCAGCAGCTCGATACTGGCGCTGACGAAACTAGGGGCGAAATCGCCGGATGCCGCAAAGCTGTAGACCACAACGGGCGCCGCGCTGAGCAAAGTGTGCAGCCGCGCACGCGCGTTTTCCTGCGCCGCCTCGGCCTCCTTGCGCGCGGTGATGTCGGTCCACGAGCCGACGAGCTCGATCGGATCGCCCTTCTCGTCGCGCACGATCTGCTGCCGGTCGTGCACCCAGAAATAGCTGCCGTCGTCGCGGCGGATACGATATTCGATCGAGCCCCGATCTGGCGCGAAAATGCGGTCGACCCAGTCATTGATGCGTTGGACGTCGTCCGGATGCACCCGGTCCTGCCACAGATACGGATTGTCGAGATATTCGCGCGGGGTGCAGCCGAACAGCTTGGTGACGCTGTCGCTGACGAAGGTCGGCTTGTAGTCGCCGTGCGCTTCGCGGCAATAGATCACCGCGGGCGAGGCGTTGAGTAGGCGGGTGAGATGGACATGCGCCGAGGCCTGCACGTCGGCGATGCGCTGGAGGTCTTTCTTCTCCTGCGCCTGGGAAGCCTCGGCGAGCGCCTGCTGGATAATTGCCGCTACACCTTCGGCGTCGACCGTCTTGGGATCGGCGCCGAGCAGGCGCAAAATGGCGCCGGCGACGGTCTCCGCGGTTTTCTTCGCGCTCGACATCACTGAACCCCACTCAACTCGCGGGGGTAGGTCTTCCCTGGCAAGACCTCCCAACCTAAGGCGAGGAGCCTATGCCATTCAGCTCAAACAGCAAATCCCCCTTGAGACCCCAAAACTACCGTCATGGCGGAAAGCCGGTGCAGACCTAAGGGCTGCCAGGCCCAATGAGCAACGAGGAGTAGACATTGCGGCAGGCCGGCGTCTCTCCCCCCGAGACGTGAGTCTCAAAGACAGCCGGCATCCGACCCGCCGCCTTCCTCAGAAGCTCAAGGGCCTCTTCGGTCAGCTGCATTTCTATGAGAACCTTTTTGTTTTCCTTGAACTTCTTAACGGGCACGTCAGCGAGGTGGAGTTCGCCTTCAAGGCTCGTGAGCCTTGCCGTGCAGAGGGCCTCGGCCGCTCCTTCGCAGACTACCTTGACCCAGCCGGCCTGCGAGACGGCGAGTTCGAGCCAGCCTCCACCCGTGGCGCAGGCTCGTGCGGGCGGCGGCTCGTAGGGTGGCAGATCGATGGCTGCACGCCGCGTCGTGAAGTCAAGCGCCTCAGCGAGATTCTTGGCGGTCCGATCGCGCATGGTCATGGGCTCGAGCCCCCAGCGCCACTCGATCATTTTCAGGATCGAGCAGTGCTCATAGGGGCCCGCCTTCTCGATCTTGCGTGGCGCGAACGGACCCATGGCGATCGCCGGCACTCTGAAGCCGAGGCGCTTGAGATCCGGATGCGGTCCGGGTCCGGCAAGCCTGGTGTCGTCCTGGCAGGAGGGGGGCGTAACATGATCGAAAAATCCACCATGCTCATCGAAATTGAGCACGAACACCATGCGGTCCCATTGCGGACTCGCCTTCAACGCATCGTGGACCTTGGCGAGGAATCCTTCGGCCACCAACAAATTGCCCCAAGGATGATAGTCGTTCGAAGTGCCCATGTCCTCGGCGCGATCGGTGTAATCGGGATCGACAAATACCACATTGCCAAGCTTGCCTTCGCGCGCGTCGGTCCAGAACTGTTCGGTCGGATACGAAATGTGGTCATAGCGCCTACTTGCGAAGAGACCGGTGATTGGGGAGGCGTGATAGTAATAGCCAGCCGTAAGTCCGGCCTCGCGCACCCGATCAAAGATCGTCGTTGGAATGACCACCGGTCGGCGTTCGCCCTCCTTCGGAAAGTCGCACCAGCCCTCGTCGAGCTGTGTTGTGCCGGTGAGTTGGAAGAGCCGGTTCTCCCAGGTCGGTCCCATCATCGAGCAGAAATAGGCATCAAAGGTGGTGTAACCCTTGGCCAGCGCGCTCAGAATCGGCAATTCGTCTTCGCGGTAATAGCCGATGGGGAAATGGTCGCCGACCTTCGCCGTCTGTAGGAAGCCGTCGCAGCGCCCATCCGCGTATTGTGTTGCGATACCTGGCCAAGTGTGGTCCGGGTCGTCATAGGCGCAGCCCTGGAAATCCGGGCCGAGCGGCCAAGTCTCGTGCGCCACGCCGTCTTTGTCGACATAGGAGAGTCCCTGCTGCCTGCCGTTCGCGCCGGGAAGCCATCCGAGCACGTGGTCGAAGGAGCGGTTTTCCATCATCAGTACAACCACGGTGTCGAACGGCGCGTCGGCGGGATGAGGAAGGGAGGGGGGCAGATTGGGGATCGGCGCCGGCGTTAGCGGCTCCGGTCTTGGTCTGGGGGCCAAGCCCAAGGGCAGTGGCCCCAGCCATCATTGTAAAAAGCGCACGGCGTGTGATTTTCCGGATCATGCTTTGGATCCCAGCTATGGATTTGCCGACGCATCACGGTAAGGCGGCACACGATATTAAAAGGAACCTGTCTTGCTTGAGTCCATACCTATCGTGGCGGCGGTCCTTGCTTTGCGCGCGTCCCGCGCCGGAGGCCCAAGCTTAGCCCAGATTGACGCGCCCTTATGCTGCGTTGCAACAAGTGCCGCCTTGGCTTATATGCGATCTGAGAATAACGCTGCCCACCGGGGACTCAAAGGATTAGCGGCCCGTGTTCCTCACCATGCTCAAGGCCAAGCTTCACCGCGCGACGGTGACCGGCGCCGATATCGATTACGAGGGTTCGATCGCCATCGATCAGGACCTGCTCGATGTGTCGGGCATCCTGCCGCATGAGCAGGTCGATGTGCTGAACATCAATACCGGCGGTCGTTTTACCACTTATGCCATCGTGGCGCCGCGCGGCTCGCGCGAAGTCGCCGTCAATGGCGCCGCGGCGCGTCTGGTGCAGAAAGGCGACAGAGTGATCATCGTCGCCTATGCGCATGTGCCGGCCGAAGAGGCGCGCAACTACCATCCAACCGTGGTGGTGCTGGGCGATGGCAACGAGATCGAGCGCGCCGCCTAACGACTCGTAGCGAAGATACTTGTAACGAAGTTACTCGTAGCGGAGCGCGTCGATGGGGTTAAGCAGCGAGGCGCGGCGCGCCGGATAATAGCCGAAGAACACGCCGACCAGTCCCGCCGAGGCGAGCGCGATCAGCACGAGGCTGGGAGAGAGCGCCACCGGCCAGTCGCCCCAGATCGACATGGCGAGCGCCGCACCGCCGCCGATCAAAAGCCCGATCAGCCCGCCCAAGACGCAAAGCGTCACCGCCTCGATCAGAAATTGACTGAGAATGTC
Source organism: Methyloceanibacter sp. (assembly GCA_035557335.1). Lineage (GTDB taxonomy): Bacteria > Pseudomonadota > Alphaproteobacteria > Rhizobiales > Methyloligellaceae > Methyloceanibacter. The sequence continues at coordinate 38,795 of DATMDY010000043.1, read as the reverse complement.
CTTGCGCCTTGCGCCCACCGCCATGCGCAGGCCGATCTCCTTTGTGCGCTCGGTCACCGACACCAGCATGATGTTCATGATGCCGATACCGCCCACGATCAGCGAGATCACGGCGGTGGCGCCGAGCAGAAGACTCAGGATATTCAGCGTCTCGGCGCGGGTGCGGATGAACTCGGCCATGTCTCGCACGCGGAAATCGTCGGGTGTGCCCGAGCGCACGCGCCGCCGATCCCTGAGCAAGGTCTCGATCTCTGCCTGCGCGTCGCTCATCGCTTCCGGCGTGGACATGGCGACGATGATGTTGCGGAGATTGTCCGGCACGGTCTGCTCCGCGCCGAACAGGCGGCGCCGAGCGGTGGTCAGCGGCACGAGCGCCACGTCGTCCTGATCGCTGCCCCAGCCGGACTGGCCTTTTATCGACAGCAACCCGATGACGGTGAAAGGCACGTTCATGATGCGCAGCTGCTCGCCGACGGCCGGGGCCTCGCCGAACAGCTCCCGCGCCACCGAGGCGCCGAGGATCACCACTTTGGCGCCGGAACGAAGCTCGGCGTCGGTGAAATTACGGCCCTCGGCCAGCGGCCAGTCACGCGCGGTGAGGAATTCATCGTTCACGCCGTTGACCTGGGTCGTCCAGTTGCTGGATCCGACCACCAAGGGAGCCGAGCCGTTGACCACGCCGGCGATAGCCGCGATGCCCGGCACTTTGTCGCGGATGGCCTCAAGATCGCGGTCCGAGAGCGCCATAGCGGTGCCTTCCCCGGCGCGCCTGCCCCCCGAGGTGAACGAGCCCGGCGCCACCATGAGCAGATTGGTGCCGAGCGCCCTGATGCGCGCCTCGATGGCTTGGCTCGCGCCGCTCGCCACCGACACCATGACGATCACCGAGGCGACGCCGATGATCACTCCGAGCATGGCGAGGAAGCTCCGGAGCGCATGCACCTTGAGCGCGTCAATGGCGATCCGGCAGGAGGCAAGCGGGTTCACGACGCGTCCTCCACGATCTGCCCGTCACGGAAGGTGATGCGCCGGTGCGCGCGCCTGGCGATGTCGGGCTCGTGGGTGACGATGATCACGGTGATGCCGGTCGCGTTCAGCTCCTCGAACAGAGCGATGATCTCGTCGGTGGTGTGACTGTCGAGCGCGCCGGTCGGCTCGTCGGCAAGCAGGATATGCGGGTCGTTGACCAGCGCCCGGGCGATGGCCACGCGCTGCTGCTGCCCGCCCGATAGTTCCGAGGGCTGATGCCGTTCACGATCGGCAAGTCCCACCTGGGCGAGACGCGCCCTGGCCTTTTCGCGGGCGGCAGCATGGCCGTTACGCGCGTAGAGCAGGGGAAGGGCGACATTGTCGAGCGCACTGGTCCGGGCGAGCAGATTGAAAGTCTGGAACACGAAGCCGATCTTTTCGTTGCGGTAGCGCGCGAGTTGATCGGAGCCAAGCTTGCCAAGCTCCCGGCCCTCGATCTTGAGCGAGCCGCTGGTCGGCTTATCCAGCGCGCCGATGAGATTCATGAAGGTCGATTTACCGGAGCCGGAGGCGCCGGTGACGGCGAGATATTCGCCGCGTTCCACCTCGACGCTGACGCCTTGAAGGGCGCCGATCACGCTGCCGCCGAGACGGTAGGTCTTGACCAGATCGCGGGCCACGATCTGGGGCGAGGTGGCGCTGCTCACTGGGGAAGCTCGCGCACGCGTACCACGACTTGAGCGCCTTCGGCCAAGCCGTCGGAGATTTCGGTCACATAGGCATCGGCGAGCCCGAGACGGACTTCGTAAGGCACGAGCGTGCCGCCTTCATAGGTCCATAGAGTCGCCCGGCGCGGACCGCTCGGCCTTTGCCGCTGAAGCTCCTCGTAGCGCTTGTATTTCTCGGGCGTGAGAACGGTGCGCAACACCTTGGCGATGCGAAGCCGCGCCTGCTCGCGCATGTCCTCCTGCGCCGTCGCGGTCCCCGCGGCGCCGGCGGCATTGCGGATCGCGGCGAATTCGATTTCAAGCTCGGCGTCGATCTTGCCGAGCTCCTCTTGGCCGAGATCGAGATCGTTCTTGAGCCTTGCCAGAAGGCGCGCTCTGCGGTCGCTGCCGGCAAATGGGTTGACGCCGCTGGCCCAGTTGTCACGCGCCAGCGCCGCCTGCGCTGAGCCGCGAGGCTGATAGCGCAGCGCCTCGTTCGGCACCACCACCACCTGCTTATGCTCGCCGGTGACGATCTCGACATTGGCGGTCATGCCGGGCAACAGGCGGCCATGCAGATTGTCGGCGGCGATCACCACGGTGTAGGTGACCACGTTGGTGAGCGCCACGGGCGCGAGCCTGATCTGCTCGACATTGCCCTTGAAGGTCATGTCGGGATAGGCGTCGACGGTGAAGCTGACGGGATTGTCGCGCGTCACCTGGCCGATATCGGCCTCGTCGACCTGCGCGTCGATCTGCACCCGCGACAGATCCTGGGCGATAGTGAAGAGCTTCGGCGCCGTCATGCTGGCGGCCACGGTCTGGCCCGGCTCGACGATTCGCTCGATCACCACACCATTGATGGGGGAGCGGATATAGGTGCGCTCCAGATCGATGCGGGCGCTGTCGCGCGTCGCCTCGCGCTGTTCGAGCGTCGCCTTGGCGTTCTCGACATTGGCCTTGGCGATGGCGAGATCGGCCTTCGCGCCATGCTGGGCGGCGATCGCCGTATCGAGAGCGGCTTGCGCGCCGACGCCTTTTCTCACCAGCTCCTCGGCGCGCTGGTGGTCGAGTCCAGCCTTGTGCAGATTGGCTTCGGCACGGGCCACGCTCGCATCCTGAAGCGCGACATTGGCCCTGGCGACGGCGACGCCGGCTTCCTCCTCGCGGACCCTGGTCTCGAAGGTCGAAGGTTCGATGCGGGCGAGCACCTCGCCTTGCTTCACCTCGGACGAGAAATCGACATTGACCTCGCCGATATTGCCGGAGAGCTGCGAGCCGATCTCAACCGTGCCGAGCGCGCGCACCGTGCCCGAGGTCGACACCGCGCGGCGCACATCGCCGCGGGTGGCGGCGACCGTCTGGATGTCGAGCGTGGTCGCCTGGCGTTGCTGCCAATAATAATAGCCCGCGGCGCCGGCGATCCCGGCGATCAGCACGATCAGCAGCCAGCGTAGACCCATGATTCCGCCCGCTTTCCCTGGAGCTTCCGCTCTTAGCACGAACCGGTAGAATCAGACCGTTACAAAACGGCAAGGATGTGAAGCCTAAGCGGTTGCTATTCCAGCTCCCAGGTCACCCTGACCCGCACCTCGACGGTGGCCGTGCCCGCCTCGATGGGAACGTCTCGCGCCATCTCCATCCGCGCCGGCGCCGCAGAACCGTAACGGGGGATGAAGGCGTCCTCTTCGACGATGGTGAGCACCGGGCCGAGCTTGACGCCGGCGGCTTCGGCATAGAGCTCGGCATTGGCGGTGACGTTCTGCATGGCGCGCTGGCGCGCTTCGTCCTTCAATGCCTCGGGCTCGGCCATGCCGAACTCGATCGAGTCGATGGTATTGGCGCCGAGGCTCACGACCTTGTCGAGGATGGCGCCGAGCTGCTTGGTGTCGCGCAAGGAGATGCGGACCGAGTTGACGACGCGATAGCCGACGATGAACGGCGCGGTGCCTTCTTTGCGCTGCTCGTAGATGGGCGCCACCGAGAAATTAATGGTCTGGATGTCCTTGGCGTCGATGCCGTCGCTTTTCAACGCCTCGACCACCTGGGCCATGGCTTCCGTGTTCTTGTCGAGCGCCTCACGCGCGGTCAGCGCCTCGCTGGTCACGCCGGTGGTGATGTCGATCTTGTCGGGGGTGGCCTTCACCGCGCCGGAGGCGGCAAGCGAGATGGTGCGCTTCTGAGTCCCGTGCTCATGGGCGTTGGCCGGTAGCACCGTGCACGCGAGCGCGGCGGCAATTATGAACAGGGTAGAAAGGCAACGACGCGATTTGAGTGTCATTGTGTTTCCCATGGGGTTAGCCAGTCCGCGCGAAGCATTGCGCGGCGGTTTGCGAAGCACAACTTAACTTCCGGTAGTGTGCGCCTGTCCCTAAGTCTGCTAAGAGGCGAAATAGGGGCCCGTAGCTCAATTGGTTAGAGCCGACGGCTCATAACCGTCTGGTTGGAGGTTCGAGTCCTCCCGGGCCCACCAACCTAAAACCCGTAGTGCAACAGGGCGATTTCCGGCGCGTACCATTCGGCCACGCGCTCGCGCATCGCGTCGGAATAATAACTCCGATAGTCGTGGGCCTGGTCCTTGTCGGGGGTGACATTGGTGTGCGGCACCTTCAGGTGCCGGCCCACGCCCGCCAGATCCAGCGCCTTGGCAAGCTCGTCCTGCAGATTCTCGTAGTGCCCGACGAAATCGACCGCGAGCGCGCCGTCGATCGTGTAGATCGCATAATTGGTGACGAAGGCGCGGCGGCGATCCTGCATGAATCGCTCGAAGCTCGGGCGGATGCTTTTCGACTTGGTCTTGTAGAGATACCAGGAGACCTGGCGGTCCCAGGGGTTACGGTCGAAGGCGAATTTGAAATAGCTCCGCCAAACCTCCCCGCCGACATAATCGCGCACGCGCGAGGCGGGCATGTGCTCGTAAAAGCCGACGCTGTGGTGATAGTAGCGCTCGGGCCGCCCAAGCAGCTTCCGCCACAGCGGCCGCTTCGGCTTGAGCGGATGTTCGATGCGGTAATTCTGCGGGCCCAAGCCTTTGCGGTCCATCTCGCTTTCATCCCGGTAGGGCGTGATCACGTCCGAAGGACCGCAAAGCTCCGACAGGGCCGCCTCGATGGCCGTGCCCGCGGTCTTCTTGGTCTTGAGGAAGATGAATTTATGCTCGTGCGAGATGATCATGGGAGAGGGGGCTTAGCACTCAAAACGCGTAGTCGAGGAGTTCGATTTCCCGTCTATACCAGCCGCCGACGATATCGCGCGTGGTGCCGTCATAATAATCGCGATAGGGACGCTCATCCCGGCGGAACGTGGTCTTGGCCCGCGGCAATTCCCTGTCGAGTGAAAGCCCGACCTGTTCGAGCGCGTGCTTGAGGTCCGCTTCGAGCGTCTCGAAACGGCCGACGAAATCGACCGCGAGCTCGCCGTCGATGGAATAGATCTCAAAATTGTTGAGGCGGGCGCGCCGGTCCTTACGGATGAAGTCGGCGAACGGCGGCAGTGTGGTCTCGCGCCGATAGCGGTGGTGATAGAAAGAGACTTGCCGGTCCCAGGGGTTGCGGTCGAAGGCGAATTTGAAATAGCTCCGCCAGGCCTTGTCATCGTTGAGCAGGGCCTTGGCTTCGGCCGCCGGCATGTGATTGTAAAAGCCGTAATCCTCGCCCGAGAATTTCCACCAGCGGCGTTGCCACAGAGGACGCGGGCTTCTCCACCAGCCATGAAGCCGCCAGTTCTGCGCACCGCGCCCGCCCGCTCGCTGCGCCTCGTCGATTGCGGTCAATGGCGTGATGACGTCGTCCGGCCCGCAGAGCCGGCTAAGCGCAAGCTCGATGCTCGTCCCCGCCGTCTTCTTGGTCTTGAGGAAGATGAATTTGTGCTCGTGAGAAACGATCATGTGCCAGCTAGATTTTCTGTCCTGCAAGCCACACGGTGAGGTCCTCGAGGATGGCGCCGAAGTGGATCTCGGGAATGCGCAGGGCGGCCGAGATGTCCTGTAGCTTCTTGCGCTCCTCACCGGCGATGCGGTTGTCGGCGAGCAGCACGAGATAAGCGGATCGGACGATTTCCTCCTTGGTGCCCTGATCGAGGAACTTGCCGGCCTCACTGAACTCAGTGAGCAGGTTGCCCTTGGAATTGGCTAAGGCCGTGCGTGCAATTTCCTCTTCGTTCAAGGTGCGGCCGGTCCGATCCCGATAGATTGTCTGAATCAAGCCGACCTCGCGAGCGTCGAGCCGGTGGTCCGAGCCGGCCACGGCTACCATCGCCTTGAGAATCCAGTTCGCCTCAACCCGATTGTCTGCCACGCTGGTCTCCCTCGATGCGGCCGCCTGGGACTGATTGTGCTTTAACGCCAGCCCCTTTGCCAAGCCGCCTGAAACGGGGCTATGAGGCGGGGTCTTGGAGACCCAAATCAACCGGTAATCAGGTGACGCCCCTCAAGATCATTTTCCTCGCCGACACCAGGCCCGGCCATTACCACCTCGCGCAAGGGGTGATCGCGGCGATTGCGCGCCTGCGTCCCGTCGAGGTCACCCGGATCGAGGTCAAGCGCAAATGGATCGTGCCGACCAGGTGGCTGCGCCGGCGCATCAACGCCAAGAGTTTCTGGCCGCCGCGCATGTTGCGCATGGCCTATCGCATCGATGCCGATGCACTTCCACGCGCCGATCTCGTCGTATCGGCGGGCGGCGAGACGCATATGCCGAATATCTGCGTGAGCCGGCTCCTGAACATTCCCAGCATCTTTTGCGGCTCCCTGCTGCGCGGGCTTGGCCCTGAGAATTTCAGCCTGATCGTGTCGTCTTATGACCGCGATGCAGACAGCGACCGTCACCTCGTCGTGCTCAAGCCGTCGGCCATCGATCCTGATGCGCTCGGACGCCCGGCCGTCGTGCCGCGTTATGGACCTGAGCGTCATCCCGCCATTGCCGCGCTTCTGATCGGCGGTAATGCCGGTACGTTCCGCTATAGGCGCAAGGATTGGGATCGTCTGCTCGCTTTCGCCGCTGAAGTCTCCAAAGCCTGGGGGACGCGGTGGCTAGTGTCCACCTCACGGCGCACGGCCGACTCTGTCGCCGACCGCATCGCCGAACTGGCAAAGGACGACAGCATCGTCGCCCGCTTCATCGATTATCGCGTCGAGGGTCCAGGGACGCTGCCCGAAATCTTCGACAAGGCCGAAGCGATCGTCTGCACCGAGGATTCGAGCACTATGATCTCCGAGGCGGTGTCGGCAAGGCTACCCGTGGTCGGCGTCGCGCCCGCCAAGCACCGTTTCACCGACGAAGAGGCGGAATATCGAAGCTTCCTCGTCCGCAACAATTGGTGCCGGGTGCTGCCGATCGCCGCGCTTACCCCCGATAGTTTCGCCAAGGCGCTTGCCGAGATCGAGACGATCGAGGGAAATCCCCTCGACGCGCTTGCCGCGAAGCTGAAGGAACGCTTGCCCCAATTGTTCCGAGCCAGTTGAGTCCAACGCGGCGATTGGCTAGAAGCGCATCTTCCCGCGAAGCAAGAACAAGTTTGGAGCCCCATGGCCAGCCCGCAATATGTTTATGTCATGAACCGCCTGTCCAAGACCTATCCAGGCGGCAAGCAGGTGTTGAAGGATGTGACGCTCGCCTTTCTGCCCGGCGCCAAAATCGGCGTGGTCGGTGTGAACGGCGCTGGCAAATCAACCCTGCTGCGCATCATGGCCGGTGACGAGAAGGAGTTCGTGGGCGAGGCCTGGGCGGCAGACGGGGTGAGTGTCGGCTATCTCCAACAGGAACCGCAGCTAGACGAGACCAAGGACGTGACCGGCAATGTCATGGAGGGCGTGGCCGAGAAAAAGGCGAAACTCGACCGTTATAACGAGCTTGCCGTGAACTATTCCGACGAGACCGCCGACGAGATGGCGCAGCTTCAAGACGAGATCGATGCGCAGGGCTTGTGGGACCTCGATGCGCAGGTCGAGCAGGCCATGGAGGCGCTGCGCTGTCCGCCGGGCGAGACGGAGGTGAAGACCCTGTCCGGCGGCGAGCGCCGGCGCGTGGCGCTCTGCCGGCTGCTGTTGTCGAAGCCCCATATCTTGCTGCTCGACGAGCCGACCAACCATCTCGATGCCGAAAGCGTCGCCTGGCTGGAGCATCACTTACGCGACTATCCCGGCACGGTGGTCATGGTCACCCACGACCGCTATTTCCTCGACAACATCACCGAGTGGACGCTCGAGCTCGATCGCGGCGCCGGCGTCCCCTACAAGGGCAGCTACTCGTCGTGGCTGGAGCAGAAGCAGAAGCGTCTTGAAGTCGAGGGCAAGCAGGACGAGGCCAAGCAGCGCACCCTTGCCCGCGAGCTCGATTGGATCAGGGCGAGCCCCAAGGCGCGCCAGGCCAAGTCCAAGGCACGTTTCCATGCCTATGAGGAACTCGTCGCCGAAGCCGGGCGCGACAAGACCGGCAAGGCGCAGATCACCATTCCACCCGGCCCGCGGCTCGGCGATCTGGTGATCGAGGCTGACGGGCTGGGCAAGGGCTTCGGCGAAACACTGCTGATCGACGGGCTCTCCTTCAAGCTGCCGCCAGGCGGCATTGTCGGCGTGATCGGCCCGAACGGCGCCGGCAAGACCACGCTCTTCCGCATGATCGTAGGCGAGGAGAAACCGGACGGCGGCGCCATCCGCGTCGGCGATACCGTGAAGCTCGGTTATGTCGATCAGTCGCGCGATACGCTCGACGGCAAGAAATCCGTGTTCGAGGAGATCTCCGGCGGCAACGAGGTGATCAAGCTCGGGCTGCGCGAAGTGCCGTCACGCGCCTATGTGGGCTGGTTCAACTTCAAGGGTCCCGACCAGCAGAAGAAGGTCGGCCAGCTCTCGGGCGGCGAACGCAACCGTGTGCACCTCGCCAAGATGCTGAAATCGGGCGCCAACATGATCCTGCTCGACGAGCCGACCAACGATCTTGACGTCGAGACCCTGTCGTCGCTGGAAGCGGCGCTCGAGGATTTCCCCGGCTGTGCCGTGATCATCAGCCACGACCGCTTCTTCCTTGACCGCATCGCCACCCACATCCTGGCGTTCGAGGGCGACAGCCATGTCGAGTGGTTCGAGGGCAATTTCGCCGACTACGAGGAAGACAAGAAGCGCCGCCTGGGCGAGGACTCGGTCCTGCCGAAGCGCATCAAATACAAGAAATTCGCCCGCGCCTAACGCGCGGGCTTGACGAATTTCAGCGTCATGCGGTCGCTTTCGCCGATCGCCAAGTACTTCTCACGATTCTTGTCACCGAGGCGAAGCGAGGGCGGCAGCGTCCACACGCCCTTCGGATAGTCCTTCGTGTCTTTCGGATTGGCGTTGATCTCGGATTTCTCCGCAAGCTCAAAGCCTGCCTTCTTGGCCAGTTCGATCACGTAGTCCTCTTTGACGTAGCCCGAGCCGGCTTTGGGATCCTGCGCCGCGTTGGGATCGCCTCGATGCTGTACGAGGCCGAGCACGCCGCCGGGCTTAAGCGCCCTGAACATGGCAGCGAAGGCCTCGTTCTCGGTGCCCGCTCCCATCCAGCTATGCACGTTGCGGAAGGTGACGACGAGGTCGGCGGAGTCTGGAGGCGCGATGTCGCCGTCCTTGGTCAGCTTCGTCCGTTTCACTTCGCCGTAGAGTTCGGGCGCGTCCTTGACTTTCTGATCGAAGGCTTCGAGCGATCTCTGAACCGCCTCGTACGATGGATCGCCCGGGTGCTCGGCAGCATAGAACGTACCGCTGCCCTTTAGATAGGGCGCGAGGACTTCCGTGTACCAGCCTCGGCCCGGATAAATCTCGACCACTGTCATGTCCGGCCTGATGCCGAAGAAGGTGAGCGTCTCGAGTGGATGGCGATATTGATCGCGCGCTCTGTTCTCCTCCGATCTGTGGTCGCCGGCGATGATCTCCTTCAGACGATCGTCCTGCGCCTGCGTCTCCTCTGTGTGCGAGAGGAGCGATGCGAGGGCGAAAAATCCGAGCATCAGGAGCAGAAGGGCAGGGCTCTTGCGTATCGCGATCATGCCTTCTCCAAAGCTGTTGGAACGGTCGATTGCCGGCAGCGTAGCAGCAAACGGTCGCCTGCAAACCCCTACGCCAATCCAAGATTGATTGAAGGCGGAAAAGGGGGCGATCGTTACACTTGCAGGCCCCTTTCAGAACGTATAAACATATCTTTATGTCTGGTGAGAACCATGCTCGGAAGTCCCAAGGCCTATCTCGCGCCCAGGCGCTGGCTGCGTTGCGGAGCGCCGGGGAGGCCACGCGCCTGCGCATTCTCTCCCTGCTGGCCGGCGCCGAGCTGAACGTCAAAGACCTGACCCAGATCCTCGGCCAGAGCCAGCCGCGCATCAGCCGCCATTTGAAGCTGATGGTGGAGGCCGGGCTCATCACCCGCTTCCGCGAGGGGAGCTGGGTGTTCTTCCGCCTTGCCGATAGCGGTGCTGAGGGCACGCTCGCCCGTGCCATCGTCGAGAGCGTCGATGCGAGCGACCTGAACATCGCCCGCGATCGCGCTCGCGCCATCGCCGTGCAAAAGGCGCGCGCTGAGGCGGCTCAGGCCTATTTCAAGACGCATGCCGCCGAGTGGGACAAGATTCGCGCGCTGCATGTCGCCGAGAGCCAGGTCGAGACCGCCATGGACGAGGCGCTGGGGCAGGGGCCTTTCCACCTGCTGGTCGATCTCGGCACCGGCACCGGCCGCATCCTCGAATTATTCGGCGCGCGTGCCGATCGCGCGCTTGGCTTCGACCTCAATCACGCCATGTTGGCCTATGCGCGCATGAAGCTCGAGCGCGCCGGGCTCTCCCATGCCCAGGTGCGTCATGCCGATCTCCATAACGTGCCGCTCCCGGACGGCGCGGCGGACGCCGTGGTGCTGCATCAGGTGTTGCACTTCCTCGACGATCCTGGCGCTGCTGTCGCCGAGGCCGCGCGGCTGCTCGCGGCGGGCGGCAAATTGCTGGTGGTCGATTTCGCGCCGCATGAGCTTGAGTTCTTGCGCGAGCAGTCGGCTCATCGCCGGCTCGGCTTCGCGCGAGATCAGCTTGGCCGCTGGCTGGAAGGCGCGGGGCTGAAACTCGAACGCTTCCGTGAGCTAAAGCCCCAACCCTCCGGCGGCAAGCTCACCGTGTCGCTGTGGCTTGGCGTGAAGCCTGAGGTCACGGGGAGGAAGCGTAAGGCCAGCTCCAGAGTGGAGGTCGCGGCGTGATGCTCACTTCCACCGAACCCAAAAGCCGCCTGCTCGGTCGCGGCGATATCGACGTGTCGTTCGAGTTCTTCCCGCCCAAGACCGCGGCGATGGAGGAGACGCTGTGGCGCTCGATCCGCCGGCTCGAGCCGTTGCGCCCCAAATATGTCTCGGTCACCTACGGCGCCGGCGGGTCGACGCGCGAGCGTACCCACGCCACGCTGGCGCGCATCCTGCGTGAGACCACGCTGAAGCCCGCCGCGCATCTCACTTGCGTCTCGGCGACCAAGGAAGAGCTTGACGAGCTGATCCGCGATTATTGGGATCTCGGCGTGCGCCACATCGTGGCGCTGCGCGGCGATCCGCCGGGGGGCGTCGGCGAGCGCTACGAACCCACACCGGGTGGCTATATCAACGCCGCCGACCTCTGCGCCGGCATCCAGACCATCGCGCCGTTCGAGATTTCGGTTGCCTGCTACCCCGAGAAGCATCCGGAGTCGCCGAACGTCGAAGCCGATATCGACATGCTGAAGGCGAAGATCGATGCCGGCGCCACCACCGCCATCACCCAGTTCTTCTTCAATAACGAGGTGTACTTCCGCTATCTCGACCGTGTGCGCGCGGCGGGCATCGACATTCCCATCGTGCCGGGCCTCATTCCCATCCATAATTTCAAGCAAGCCTCGAGCTTCGCCATCAAGTCCGGCGCCAGCGTGCCCGATTGGCTAGGCCACCGGTTCGAAGGCCTCGAAAACGATCAGGAGACGCGGCATCTCGTGGCCGCCGCCGTCGCCGCCGAGCAGGTGATGGGCCTCGTGGACCAGGGCATCGCCGAATTTCATTTCTACACGCTGAACCGCGCCGACCTCGTCTACGCCATTTGCTACTTGCTGGGGCTTCGTCCGGCCAAGGCCTTCGCCGAAGCAAAGGAGAAGGCCGCGTCATGACCCGCGAAGAACGTATCCAGGCTTTGAAGGCCGCCGCCAAGGAGCGCATTCTGATCCTCGACGGTGCCATGGGCACCATGATCCAGCGTCACCGGTTGGACGAGGCCGGCTATCGCGGCGATCGATTCAAGGATCACGGCCACGATCTGAAGGGCAACAACGACCTGCTGGTGCTGTCGCAGCCCAAGATCATCAGCGAGATCCACAACGCCTATTTCGAAGCCGGCGCCGACATCGCCGAGACCAACACCTTCAACGCCCAAGCCATCTCTCAGGCTGATTACGGGCTTGAGGATATCGCCTACGAGCTGAATGTCGCCGGGGCCAAGCTCGCGCGCGGGGCGGCCGACGCCTGGACCGCCAAAACGCCGAACAAGCCCCGCTTCGTCGCCGGCGCCATCGGGCCGACCAACCGTACCGCGTCGATCTCGCCCGACGTCAACAATCCGGGCTTCCGCAATGTGAGCTTCGATGCGCTGGTCGAGGCCTATGCCACGCAAACGCGCGGGCTGATCGACGGCGGCGCCGACACCATCCTGATCGAGACGGTGTTCGACACGCTGAACGCCAAGGCCGCGGGCTACGCCGTCGAGCAGGTGTTCGACGAGCTTGGCGTGCATCTGCCCATCATGATCTCCGGCACCATCACCGACCTCTCGGGCCGCAACCTGTCAGGCCAGACGCCCGAGGCGTTCTGGTACTCGATGCAGCATCTGAAGCCGTTCTCCATCGGGCTCAACTGTTCTTTCGGCGCCGAGCAGCTGAGGCCATCGGTCGACGAGATGGCGCGTGTGGCCGACACGCTGGTCAGCGTCTATCCCAATGCCGGATTGCCCAACGAGATGGGTGAATATGACGAGAGCCCCGAGTTCATGGCCGGGCTGTTGGAGGAATGGGCCAAGGACGGGCTGATCAATATCGTCGGTGGCTGCTGCGGCACCACGCCCGATCACATCCGCGCTATCGCCGCGGCCGTCTCGAAATATCCTCCGCGCCAGTTGCCCGAGGTGGAGCACAAGCTCCGCCTGTCAGGCCTCGAACCCTTCGTGCATGGGTAAGTAAGAGTAAGCATGACCAACGCGGCGCAGAATTTCGTCATGGTGGGCGAGCGGACCAACGTCACCGGCTCCGCGCGCTTCCGCAAGCTGATCGAGGCGAACGACTACGCCGCCGCGCTCGAAGTCGCGCGCCAGCAGGTCGAGTCGGGCGCCAACATGCTCGACGTCAACATGGACGAGGGCATGCTTGACTCCGAAGCCGCCATGGTCACGTTCCTCAATCTGCTCGCCGCCGAGCCGGACATCTCGCGCGTGCCGATCATGATCGACTCCTCCAAATGGTCGGTGATCGAGGCCGGGCTGAAATGCGTGCAGGGCAAGCCGATCGTCAACTCGATCAGCCTCAAGGAAGGCGAAGAGCCGTTCCTCGATCACGCGCGCAAGGTGCGCCGCTATGGCGCCGCCGTGGTGGTGATGGCCTTCGACGAGCAGGGCCAAGCCGAGACCGCGGAGCGCAAGTTCGACATCTGCAAGCGCGCCTACGATCTGCTCACCGAGAAGGTCGGCTTTCCGCCCGAGGACATCATCTTCGATCCTAATATCTTCGCCGTCGCCACCGGCATCGATGAGCATAACGATTACGCCAGCGCCTATATCGAGGCCACGCGCCGCATCAAGAGGGAGCTGCCGTACGTGCATGTGTCGGGCGGCGTGTCGAACCTCTCCTTCGCCTTCCGCGGCAACGACCGGGTGCGCGAGGCAATGCATTCGGTGTTCCTGTATCACGCGATCCAGGCCGGAATGGACATGGGCATCGTCAACGCCGGCCAGCTCGCGTTGTACGACGACATCGATCCGGAGCTGCGCACCCTCGTCGAGGACGTGATCCTCAACCGCCGGCCCGACGCGACCGACCGCCTGCTCGAAGCGGCGGAACGCTACAAGGGCGGTGAGGCGCAGAAACGCGAAATCGATCTCTCCTGGCGTGAGAAACCTGTCAAGGAGCGGCTGGTCCATGCGCTGGTGCACGGCATCGGCACCTATGTCGAGGAAGACACGGAAGAGGCACGCGCATCCGCCGAGCGCCCTCTGCATGTCATCGAAGGGCCGCTGATGGAAGGCATGAACGTGGTCGGCGATCTGTTCGGCGCGGGCAAGATGTTCCTGCCGCAAGTGGTTAAGTCGGCGCGCGTCATGAAGCAGGCCGTCGCTTATCTGATGCCCTTCATGGAGAAGGAGAAGGAGGAACTGGGGCTCGCGCAAGGCGAGCCGGCCGGCAAGATCCTGCTCGCCACCGTCAAGGGCGACGTGCACGACATCGGCAAGAACATCGTCGGCGTCGTGCTCCAATGCAACAATTACGAGGTCACCGATCTCGGCGTCATGGTGCCGGCTCAGAAAATCCTCGACACCGCGCGCGAGAAGAAGGTCGACATTATCGGCCTGTCCGGCCTGATCACGCCGTCGCTCGACGAGATGTGCCATGTCGCGGCCGAGATGGAGCGCGAAGGCTTCGACCTGCCGCTCCTCATCGGTGGCGCCACCACCAGCCGCGTGCACACGGCAGTCAAGATCAGCCCGAACTATCATCGCAGCCAGGCGATCTACGTCACCGATGCGAGCCGCGCCGTAGGCGTGGTGTCGGGCCTGATGTCGCAGGAGGAACGCCCCAAGGCCATCGCGAAAGTGCGCGAGGAATACACGCGCATGGCCGAATCCTATGCCCGCGGCCAGGCGGAGAAGTCCCGCACCTCGATTGCCGATGCGCGCGCCAACAAGCTCAAGCTCGACTGGGCGAACTATACGCCGTCCAAGCCGACCTTCCTCGGCACGCGTAAGTTCCGCGCCTATGACCTCGCCGAGCTTGCCCGCTATGTCGATTGGACGCCGTTCTTTCATGCCTGGGAGCTGAAGGGCACCTATCCCCGCATCCTTCAGGACGATAAATATGGTGAGGCGGCGCGCCAGCTCTTCGACGACGCGCAGGCCATGCTGAAGCAGCTCGTCGAAGAGAAATGGCTCACCGCCAATGCCGTGGTCGGCTTCTGGCCGGCCAACAGCATAGGCGACGACATCGAGGTCTATACCGACGAGACGCGCACCAAGCGTCTCGCCACCTTGCACACGGTCCGCCAGCAGATGGCGCGGGACGGTGCCGGCCGCGCCAATCTCGCTCTCGCCGATTTCGTCGCGCCCAGGGAAATAGGTCTTGCCGATTATGTCGGCGGCTTCGCCGTGACCGCGGGCATCGGCGAGGAGGACGTGGCGCGCAGATTCGATCGCGCCAATGACGATTACTCCAAGATCATGGTCAAGGCGCTCGCCGACCGGCTGGCGGAAGCCTTCGCCGAGGCGCTGCACGAGAAGGTGCGCCGCGAGCTGTGGGGCTATGCGCCGGGCGAGAAACTCAGCAACGAAGAGCTGATCGCGGAGAAATATGCGGGTATCAGGCCGGCGCCCGGCTACCCGGCGCAACCGGATCACACCGAGAAGCGCACATTGTTCGATCTGCTGGATGCCGAGGGCGCGACCGGGCTGAAGCTCACCGAGAGTTTCGCCATGTGGCCGGCCGCCGCCGTCTCGGGACTTTATCTGTCACATCCGGAAGCGCGCTATTTCGGCGTCGGCAAGATCGGCCGCGATCAGGTGGCTGACTATGCCGCGCGCAAAGGCTGGGAGATCGAGGAGGCCGAGCGCTGGCTCGCACCCATCCTCAATTACGATCCGAAGCTGATCGCCGAAGCGGCTGCCTGAGACCCTGGACTCAAACCATTCCCAGGATGATCGCGGCGAGGAAGCTGAACGACACGACGGCCATGACGGCCGTTACGGTGCTTGGGAGTTCCATCGGAAGTGCTCCTTTCCGACTGGAGTGTGGCTCGCGTCCCTGAACCGTCACGAAGTCTAAAGACTCCCACAGGCCGGCGCCAGAACGCTTAATCTTGCGGCAACACAAACCCCAAACGCCGCAAGGCAAGCCAATCAACGTCTTACCGGGCAATAGGGTTCACGGCCTTGAAGAAAAAAATCTGTGGACGGAAAGCGGGCCTGTGTCAGCCGCTTAGCGGGAATTTGCGCAGCAGGATCTCGTCATAGCCGTCGACCACCAGGCCGGGCAGCGTCGCCACCCGGTGAAACCCGTGGCGCTCATAGAGGCGCAGCGCCCCTTCATTATAGGACGAGGCGCAGACCCATAGATTGCGCGAGTGATGCCGCACCGCCTCCTGCTCGAACCAGGCAAGGATGCGCGTGCCAAGCCCCTGGCCTTGGAATTTGGGCAAGAGCGCCAGCAGCTCGAGATAAGGCCCCTTCAGCCAAGGATGGCGTACCGACACGACACCGGCATCCTCGCCGCCAACCGCCACGCGGTAACGGATGATGCTGTCGCCGGATGTGGCGAGGAACTTGGCCATGGCCTCGGCGGGATAGTTCATCACCGACCAGGGCGGCATGGCCGCGATGGCTTCCGCCAGTCTGGCGCGGTCGCTCGCCTCAAGCGGGACGAAACGTGCCTCGCCGAGATCAGCGCTTGCGGGGGAGAAAGGTCCAGCTGTCATGGCTGCGCTTGCGGCTCTTGCGAACGACGCGTGTCAAGTCGCCCGGATTGTTGAGATAGCATTTGGCGGTGATGACAGGCTTGCCCGCGGCGAGAAGCTCGCTCACGGTGACGAAACTGTAGCCTTGTTCCTTCAGCTTGGGCAAAGCGAGCGCGAACGCCGCCGCCGTGTTGCGGCCGCGCCCATTGGCATGGGAAACGACGATGGCGCCGGGATGGGCGCGGGCGAGGATGGTGTTGGCGATAGTTTTGGCAGATGTACGCGGATCGGGGTCGCCGCTGACCACATCCCATTGGATGGCGAGATGTCCGGCCTCGGCCACCGCCGCGAGCGAGTTGGCGTTGCAGCGCCCATAGGGAAAGCGCATCAGGGTCATCCGTTCGGACGGGGCGTTTGCTGCCGGCGCGGCGTCGCCTGCGCATTGTCTTGCCATGAGCGCGTTGCGCGCGCGGGCATAGGCGGCTTGGGGTAGCGTGATCTCCTCGTTGACGGCTTGGCTGCTGACGCGTGACAGGTCCAGATGCCGCAGGCCATGCGCGCCGATCTCGAAATTGGGATCGGCGATGAGTTGCTGAGCGCGTTCCGGATGGGTCTCGATCCACTTGCCGGAGGCGAAGAACGTCGCCTTCACCCCTTGGGCGCGCAGCAGATCGACGATACGCCCATCATAGCCGGCGGTACCGCCGCCGCTTTCGCACAGATCGAAGGTGAGCGCGATCAGCTTCTCGCCTTGCGGGAGCGCGACGCTCCTGATCGAGCCGTGCAGTTCCGGCGGTACAGGGGTCGCAGTGTCCGGCGGTGCTTCCTTAAGGGCCGCGAGGTCGAACCGCGCGGTGGCGCGTCCCGGTTTCAACTCCTTCCCGGAGTGACTCAGGACTTCCGGCGTCCAGCAGCGCTCAAGCAGGCTCTTATCCTCGGCAAAGGCCGCGGAGCCGAGCGCGGTCAGCGCGATTGCCGCCATTGTGACGGTGAGCCTGATTGTCATTTCCCCCACCCAGACTGCGCCTATTGAGCGGGCTTTCCGGCGCCGGCGTCAACCGCGGTTTGAGGGCTATCAACGCCCCTCGCCAGGCGAAAAAATTTTCCCAGCCTTCACCAATTCGCCCCGTTGCGGGTTTAGCTTCTGACCGGTTCCCGGTTTATCCAACCCAGGGAGGATATCATGCCGAAAACGTCAATCGCCGCAGCATTCCTGTTCGCTATGGCCCTGTCGCCGGCCTATGCCGCTGACCTCTGCACCGACGCGCATATGAAGCAGATGGATGGTATGATCGCCAAGATGGCCGACGCCGACAAACAGAAGGAAGCGACGGCGGCGCTCGATCAGTCCAAGGCGGCCATGAAGGACGGCAATAAGGACGAATGCATGAAGTACATGATGGAGGCCCACAAGGCCATGGGCCTATGAGGACAGCCGGGCTTACCGCGCTGCTGCTTGCGCTGATTGCCGGCCCGGCCGTCGCCGAAAATGTCATTCCAAATCTGGTCGGCGAGTGGTCGGGCACGGCCGAGGCCGTGGTCATCGGCAGCGGCGGCTATCGGCCTGGAAAACAGACGCTGGAGGATCCGCCTTTCGTCGACCAACGGGTCTTCAATTATTCGATCAAGAGCCAGGACGGCCGCCGGTTCTGGGGCACCATCGAGAGCGGCTCCCGAACCGAGCCGCTTGCCGGGGCCATCTCGCTCGACGGCAAGACGGCCTATGGCGCCGATACCGACGGCTCCTTCCATTTCGTCATCCGCTCTGAATATGAGATAGAGCTTTGCTATACCCAGGCGGCCAATAGCCCGAGCAATCAGATCGTGGCGACCTGCTTCCTGATCAAACGCAAGTGAGGGTGCGCGCTCAGGGCAGCGGCGTGAGCTGCGAGATCATCGGGCAGTCGAGGGTTTTCTCCAGCGCCTCGACCAATTCCTCCTCGCTGTTCGCCTTGATGTAGAGGCCGTTATTCTGCTCGGCGAGGCACATTAGGCCCACGATGCTGGACTCTCCGGTCCACGAATAGGCCGAATAGCGGAAGGCGATGACATGCACCGTGAGGTGCTCGGCCGCGTCATGCAGCTGCTTGGCCAACTCGCACGGCGAGCCTCCGCATGTCTCCTCGCCGTCGGTAACGGCGACGATGACGCCCGGCTTGCTGCGGAAATTGAGAACCTCGGCCGCCTGCTCCACCGCCGAGGTCAGGGGCGTCTTGCCGGCGGGGATCAGCGCATTGACGGCGCTCATGATTTTCTTGGCGGCATCCGGCATCGGCTTGAGGTCGAGCTGGACGTTGCACTGATTGTAAGGCCCGGGCCCATAGGTAATGAGGCCGACGCGGCGAAACTTGGTGGCGCTCGGCAGCACTTGCGCCAGCGCCCATCTCACCTCGTCGATGCGTGGCTTCGAGTTGGGAATGCCGAGCGTCTGATTGCCCGACATGGAGCCTGAGGCATCGAACACGATCATGGCGTCGTCGATGCAGGGCCCGGGCTTCTGGTCTTGGGCTACGGAGCCGGAAACCTGCATTACGAGAAGGGCGGCCAGTACGCCGCCCGCAAGCCGTGAACCGTAATCATGCAAAGCCATTGCTCATGCTCCGGAGGCTTCCAAGGGGGCGACATTAGCCTAAAACGCGACAGTCATGGCAACAGGGAGAATGACTTCTGCCTGGCAATTTTGCCTACCCTTTACCCTTGGTCCGCGTATTGCCGAGAACTGCGTTCCGTTCCAGAAAATCGATGATCTGGCCAGCGACGTCGACTCCGGTCGCCTTCTCCAGGCCTTCGATGCCGGGCGAGGAATTGAGCTCCATCACCAGCGGACCGCTCTTGGAGCGGAGCATGTCCACGCCGCAAACATTGAGGCCGAGCGTGCGCGCCGCTCTCACCGCCGTGGACCGTTCCTGCGGCGTGATCTTCACCTTCTCGCCGAGGCCGCCGCGATGCAGGTTCGAGCGGAACTCGCCGGATGGCCCTTGCCGCTTCATCGCCGCGACCACCTTGTCGCCGATGACCAGCGCGCGGATATCGGTCGAGCCGGCTTCCTTGATGAATTCCTGCACCAGGATGTTGACGTTGGCGCCTTGAAACGCCTCGATCACCGACTTCGCCGATTTCATCGTTTCGCCGAGCATCACGCCGATGCCTTGCGTGCCTTCGAGCAGCTTGATGACGACCGGCGCGCCTCCGGCAAGGTCGATCACGTCCTCGGCCTGTTTCGGATCGTTGGTGAATGCGGTGGTGGGGAGCCCGATGCCGCGGCGCGCCAGGAGTTGCAGGCAGCGGAGCTTGTCGCGGCTGCGGCCGATGGCGACCGACTCGTTCAACGGATACACACCCATGACCTCGAATTGGCGCAACACGGCAAGTCCGTAGAAGGTGATGGAGGCGCCGATACGCGGAATCACCGCGTCGAAACCCTCGAGTTGACGCTTGCGGTAATAGAGCGACGGGCGTCTCGAGGTGATGTTGATGGAGACGCGCAGCGTGTTGATCACCTCGATCTCGTGGCCACGTGCGCGCGCGGCTTCGCAGATGCGGCGGTGGCTGTAGAGACGGGGATTGCGCGCGAGCAACGCGATCTTCATGAGGGGTTCTCTGCTGGGAGGAGATTTACCGAAGCGATTTGCCTGAGCGAAGCAACGTAGAGCGGCGTTTGTGTGAAAATTTGGCCGGTGCCGCCCCCAGAAGGTAAGAACGCCCCGGCTCGATCAGCACCCGGTTCTGAAGCGCGGTACGGCCAAGCAGCATGCGAAATCCCATGTGATCGCGATTGGTGAGGGCAAGCTCGATGGTCCAGGCCGCATCCCCTAGCTTGATCATCGTGGTGATGATGTAGCGGCGCTCGATGCCGCCGCCCGTATTCCGTACCGTGCGCTCGCCCACGGCGGGGGCCTCGCACCTCACCTGCATCGCGTGGCTGCGCTGAATCGGGTTGAGCTCGAATCGGAGCCACAGCGCGCCCGCGCGCCGGAACGGCTCGATGCGGTAGGCATGCAGCGCGCTGGTCCGGGCGCCGGTGTCGATCTTCGCCTTGATGGCATCGACACGCAGATCGGGGAGGCCGACCCATTCGCGCCAGCCAACCTTGAGCGGGTTCTTGGAGAGGCGTGCGTCCATAGGGAGGTCGTCAAGCGGTTGATCTGACACTCGATAGCACAGCGCCGTCGCGGTGGCTTTGCTTCTATGCCGCACCGGTCTCGACTATAGTGCCCGGAGCCGGCGGGGTGAGCCATGGGCAAGAACCAGCACGTGGTCAGTCATGGGGATGGCTGGGCCGTCAAGGCCGAGGGGGCCTTGGCGCCGATCGCCGTGTTCAAGACCCAGAGCGAGGCCTGGGAACGGGCCAAATCCATCGCCCGCAAGGAACGCGCAGAGGCGCTGCTCCACGGCCGTAACGGCATTGTCCGCGAGCGCAACACCTACGCCCCGGACCTCCGCCGTCATAAGGCGTGAGAGCCTTCAAGGGCTGAAGATCAGCGCCACGAACACGATGAACAAAGCGAGGTGCACGATGCCTTGCAGCACATTGGTGCGCGCCCCGCCGAAGGTTAACCCGCTCACGAACAGCGTGAGCAACATGAAGACAGTCTCCACCGGGGCGAGGCCAAGATGCACCTCGCGCACGGTGATGTAGCCGATGATCAAAACCGCGGGAACGGTGAGGCCGATCGTGGCGAGCGCGGAGCCGAGGCACACATTGACGGCGCCCTGGAGACGATTGTTGAGCGCCGCCCGGAAAGCGCTGAGGCCTTCCGGAGCCAGCACCAGAATGGCGACCAGCAACCCACCGAACGCATCGGGCAGATCGAGATCCTCAAGACCGAAATCGACGATGACGGCGAGGAACTTGGCGAGCAGCACGGCGACAATCAGGGTGATGACCAGCATCGTGACGTGAAAGGCGAGCGAGCCTTCCGCCGGGGCGTGATGCACGGCCTCTCGACGAGCGCTTTTGGGCGTACCATCGGAAATAGGCTCGTCGAACAGCGACCGATGCCGCGCTGTCTGGAAGAAGATGAAGACCGCATAGAACAGAAGGGGGATGGCTACGAACAGGAGCGTCTGCGTCGGCGCCTGGCTCGGATCGGGCTTGGTCAGCATGTAGTTCGGCAGGATGAGCGTGAAGACCCCGAGCGCGGCAATCACCGAGAGATAGGCGCGGGCGCCACCGAGATTGTAACTTTGCTCGAAATGGCGCAGCGCGCCGATGACGAGCGCCAGGCCGACCATGAAGTTCAGCACGATCATCAGCGTGGCGAACATGGTGTCGCGGGCGAGCGTTGGATTGTTGTCGCCGTTCAGCATCACCGAGGCGATCAGCGATACCTCGATGACGATGATCGAAAGTGTGAGGACGAGCGTGCCGTAAGGCTCGCCCAGCCGCGCGGCGATGGCGTCGGCATAGCGCACGGCGCCAAAGGCGCACCACAGCACGGTGCCGAACAGCCAGAGAAACAGCAGCAGGGTGAGCGGAAAATTGTGCAGGTCGGCGAAGAGATGTTCCTGGAGCGCGTAAACGATAACGAGCGTGGCGATGCCCGTCACCACCGGAGCCTCGGCGGCGAGGGTTGAGCGCAAATCTCGCTTTGCGGCGCGTGGCCGCCTGGCAGTGCGGCGCTGCTTCATGATGCTCCCCGCCTCTCGGCTCCGCGACTCTCACTATGCTTCTGGACCAGGCAACCCGAAATTTTCAAGACTGCCCTGGCTTAACCAAGGGTTTTGTACGCTCCTGGCGGCGGCGGGCGGGTTCATGTAAAAGCCCTTTACATGAGTCCCTCCGAACGCGGCTGGCGCCGTCCGCATTCTTACCACCACGGTAACCTCAAAGAGGTGCTGCTGGAGGCGGCGCGCAAGCTGATCGAGCAATACGGTCCCACGGGCTTCAGCCTGACCGAAGCGGCGCGTCTCGCCGGTGTGAGCCCCGCGGCGCCCTACCGCCATTTCCGCGACCGCGAGGCGCTGCTGGCCGAGGTGGCGCGGGCCGGCTTCGAGCGCTTCGCCGCGCGGCTCGACATGGCGTGGAACAACGGCGTGCCAACGCCGCTCACCGCCTTCGAGAATCTCGGGCGCGCCTATCTCGCCTTCGCGCGCGAGGAGCCGGCGAGCTACACGGTCATGTTCGAGACGGGGCTCAGGCCCGGCACCGAGAGCGAGACCATTCCGGCGGCAGAGCGCGCCTTCGACATTCTGCAGCAGGCGGCCGCAGCGCTCTGCCGTCAGCTGCCCGAGTCCGATCGGCCGCCGCTCAAGCTGATGAGCCTGCATCTGTGGGCGATCTCACACGGCGTGGCGACGCTGTTCGCGCAAGGCGGGTTGGCCACGCGCAAAGTGCCGATGAAGCCCGAGGAAATCCTCGAAAGCGCCGTCCTCGTCTATCTCAAAGGCCTCGGCATTCTTTCCAACGCGGAAAGGGCTCAACCGTAGTTGACGTGAGCTAGCGGCTCGACATCAGCCATTTCAGCACGCGTTCCCAATCCCTCTCCGTGCCGTTGAAGGCGTTGCGATCGACCTTGCCTTTGACGCCCGGCACATGGCCGGTCTGGGTGAACTGCCAGAACGCCCATCTGCGCTTGCCGTATTTCTGGTGCGGCGTCGCGGCGACCGAGCGCAGCCAAAAATGATACTCGGCGAATTCGCCCGCAAGCACGTCGCGGTGAAAGGCGGGGTCGGTGTAGATGATCGGCCGCTTGCCGGTATGCGCCTGCATGGCGTCGAGCATGGTCTTCATCTTGGCGAGCGCCAATTCGCGCGACACTCTGCCTGGACAGGTCTTGGAATGGCTGTTCCATTCCACGTCGAGCACGGGGGGCAGGGCGTCGGCGTCGGGCGGCACGTTCAGCATGAACCACAGCGCCTGCTCATGCGCCGGGCGGCACCAATAGACGAAGTGATAAGCGCCGCGCGCGATGCCGGCGCGCTTCGCGGCCTCCCAATTGTCGAGAAATTTCGGATCGAGGTGATCTCCGCCTTCCGTCGCCTTGATGAAGGCGAAGCGAATGCCCGCGCCGCGCACCTTGTGCCAATCGATGTCGCCCTGCCAGTAGGACACGTCGATGCCCTGTACCGGCATGGCGTGCGCGGCCTTAACCCCGTGATGGGGCTTGTGGTCGCGCAAGGTGCGCGACTGGGCGATGTCCAGGCCGGCAAAGGCCAGGAGTAACGCCGCCGCGAGCCCAATGCTCACCCGGCGGAGCAACGCTGTCATCGTGGAGTTGCCCAAGTTTCGCCCCAGCCGATAATCCCCAGAATCTGTGCGAATCTGGACCAGGGACGGTTAAAATTCCTTGGCAGCAGGCCCGGCTCATTGAATACCGCCATCCACACCATATTTTCAGCGCGCGCCCTTGACCTGCTTGCCAAGGCACCGCATCTATGTAAATGTGAATAACATTCACACCGAAGGAAGGACTCCCCCCGATGCAACTGGTTGCGACCCTTGACGAGTATGGGAAGCCGGCGTGGATCACAGCCACGATTGTCGGTTTCCTTCTCTGGTGGCCTGTCGGCCTTGGTGTTTTGGCCTATCTGATCTGGAGTGGACGCATGGGATGCGGAAATCGAATGGCTTGGCGCGACTATTTCAATTCCGAGGTGCAGCGCTTCGGCGGCGGCGTGGGTACGTTCAGCTCGACTGGCAATCGCGCCTTCGACGCCTATCGCCAAGAGACCCTGAAGCGTTTGGAGGAGGAGGCCAGCGAGTTCCAGGCCTTCCTGCAGCGCCTCCGGCATGCCAAGGACAAGGCTGAGTTCGACCAGTTCATGGCCGAACGCAGAAGCGGCGGCGCGCCGACGACCGTGTAGCTCGAACGACCCTGCGGACGAGCGAAGCGTAGAGAGGCAACAGTACGAGGGCGCGGGATTCCGGTCTCGCGCCCTTTCGTTTGTGGGTACGATTAGCGCGGTCGCCTGCGTCGCTTGCCGTAGCCACCGCCGGTCGGCGTCTTGATGACGATGGCCTCGCCCGCTTCCAGCACGGTCTGATCGGACCCTTTCAACCGTTCGAGGCTTCCGTTCTTGCGCCTGACCCAATTCTCGCCGAGAGCGCCCGGCTCGCCGCCGAACAGGCCGAAGGGCCGCATCTGGCGGAAGCCCGAGAGAATCGCGCAATCCATCCGCTCCAGGAATCGGATGACGCGAAGCGTCCCATCGCCCGCGTGAAATTCGCCTTTGCCGCCCGAGCCGCGCGCAATCTCGAACCGCTCGAGCAGCACGGGGTAGCGTAGCTCAAGCACCTCGGGGTCGGTGAGCCGCGAATTAGTCATATGCGTCTGCACCGCGGGCACGCCGTCGAAGCCGGGGCCGGCCGGCGCGCCTGAGCAGATCGTCTCGTAATATTGATAGCGCGCATTGCCGAAAGTGAGATTGTTCATCGTGCCTTGCGCCGAACCTAGGCTCCCCAGCGCGCCGAACAGGCAATTCACAATGGTTTGGCTGGTCTCCACATTGCCGCCCGCGACCGGCGCCGGAAAACGCGGCTTGAGCAGCGAGCCCCTGGGCACCACGATCTTGATGTGACGCAGGCAGCCCGCGTTGAGCGGAATATCTTCATCGACGAGTGTGCGGAATACATAAAGCACGCATGCGCGGGTGATCGGTTCCGGCGCGTTGAAAGTGTCCGAGGTCTGCGCGCTGGTGCCGGTGAAATCGACCGTGGCCCGGTTGCGCTTGCGGTCGATCTTGATAGCGACCTCGATGCGGCTGCCCTGGTCGGTCTCCACGGCGAAGCGCGAATTTTTCAATTTGGCGATCACGCGCCGCACCGCTTCCGCGGCGTTGTCCTGCACATGGCCCATATAGGCGCGCACCGTGGCGAGTCCGTAATGGCGCACCATCTTGTGCAGCTCGGCGACGCCCGTCTCGTTGGCGGCGACCTGCGCCTTGAGGTCGGCAATGTTCTGCTCGGGGTTGCGCGCCGGGTAGGGGGCTTTGGTCAGAAGCGTGCGCACCGCCTGTTCGCGGAAGCGCCCACGGCTCACGAGCTTGAACGGATCGATATAGACGCCTTCCTCTTCGATCGATTTGGCCAGCGGGCTCATCGAGCCCGGGGCGATACCGCCGATATCGGCGTGATGGCCGCGCGCGGCGACGAAGAATAGCAACTCGCGGCCTGTGCCGAACACCGGCGTCACCACGGTGATGTCGGGAAGGTGCGTGCCGCCATTATAAGGCGCGTTCAGCATGTAGACTTCACCGGGCTTGAGCGTCGCGCCGGTTTCGCGCAGCACGGTTTCGACGCTTTTGTCCATCGAGCCGAGATGCACCGGTATGTGCGGCGCATTGGCGATGAGCCGTCCGCGCGCGTCGAAGATGGCGCAGGAAAAATCGAGCCGCTCCCGGATATTCACCGAGCGCGCTGTGTTCTGCAGCACGTAGCCCATCTGCTCGGCCACCGACACGAACAAATTGTTGAACACTTCGAGCATCACCGGATCGGCCTTGGCCGCCACGCGCGCCGCGGCCTTCTGCTCGATGCGAATTAGGAGAAGATCGTCCCTGGCCGTAAGCTCTGCACGCCAGCCGGGTTCGACCATGACGGTCTGATGATCCTCGATGATGAGTGCCGGTCCTTGCAGGCGATGGCCCGGGCGAAGATCGGCGCGCAGGAAGATCGGCGAGTCATGCCAGCTGCCGCCGGTGAAGATGCGGGTCTCGGCGTGTGGCTTTGGCTCCATGTCTCCCCCTCGTGGGGAGGCCGACCGACGCAATCGGCCGGGTGGAGGGCTTGCACCTAATTCGCCGCCGCCGACGGCCTCGACCTCGACCGCCTCGATCTCAATCTCTTTCTCGGGACTGACAAAGCCGAAGCGCTGCCGATGCGTCCTCTCGAACCGCGCGCGCATGGTCTTCAGGCTCGTCACCGGAATGGGAAGCGCGCTGTCGGTGCCGGCGTAGCGCAGATGCGCGTGCGCGGTGACATGGATCGCTCCTCCTTCCACGCCTTGACGCATGAGCTCCTGCTTGACCTCCACTTCCAGCGGCGCACGGATCTTGGCGAGCTCGGCGAGGCCGCGTCTGTCGACTGATGCAAGCACGGCATGGATACGCGTGGTGCGCAGAGACGCGAGCCCCATGCCATAGGCCGAAAGCACGCCGGACAGCGGATGGATCAGCACGCGCGTAATGCCAAGCGCGTCGGCCACGAGGCAAGCATGTTGTCCGCCAGCCCCGCCGAACGAGTTCATTACATAGTCGGTGACGTCGTAACCGCGCTGCACCGAGATGGTCTTGATGGCGTTCGCCATGTTCTCCACCGCGATTTTTATGAAGCCGTCGGCAATCTCCTCCGGCGCCCGGGCGTCGCCGAGCTTGCGCGCCAGCGCCTTGAACGTCTTGCGCACCGCACCCTCGTCGAGCTCCTGGTCTTGGCCTGGGCCGAAGATGTGCGGAAAGAACTCAGGTCTTAGTTTGCCCGTCATCACATTGGCGTCGGTGACAGTCAGCGGTCCGCCGCGCCGATAGGCGAGGGGACCGGGATCGGCGCCGGCGGAGTCAGGCCCGACACGAAAACGGGTGCCATCATAGTGGAGGATCGAGCCGCCCCCCGCCGCCACGGTATGGATCAGCATCATCGGCGCGCGCACCCGCGCCCCGGCCACCACGCTCTCGAAGCTGCGCTCAAAAGCGCCGTCGTAGTGGCAGACATCGGTCGAGGTGCCGCCCATGTCGAAGCCTACGGTCTTGCCGAAGCCCGCCTGGCGCGCCGTCTCCACCGCGCCGACCACGCCACCCGCCGGCCCCGACAGGATGGCGTCCTTTCCCCTGAACAAATTGGCAGAGGTCAGTCCGCCCGACGACTGCATGAACAGCAGACGTGGGTTCACAGACAAAGCGGTGGCGACGCGTTCGACATAGCGGCGGAGTAGGGGAGAAAGATAGGCATCGACCACGGTGGTGTCGCCACGCGCGACGAACTTGACCAGCGGGCTCACCTCGTGGCTCGCCGAGATTTGCGTGAAACCCGCTTCGCGGGCGAGGTCTGCCGCTGCGCGCTCATGCGTCGGATGTGCGTAGGCATGCATGAAGACGATGGCCACGGCGGAAATGCCGTCGGCCCGCGCCGCTCGAAGTGAGTCACGCACGGCGTCGCGATCGAGCGGTGTCTCGATTGAACCATCGGCGCGCACGCGCTCGGCCACCTCGACCACGCGCGCATAGAGCATCGACGGTTTTTCGATTTTGCGGGCGAAGATCTTGGGCCGCGCCTGATAGCCGATCTCCAGCGCGTCGCGGAATCCTTGGCTGACGATGAGCAGGACGGAATCGCCCTTGCGCTCGAGCAGCGCATTGGTGGCGACCGTGGTGCCCATGCGCACGCTGTCGATCAGCTCGGACGGCAATGGCCGTCCGCGCTTCACGCCGAGAAGGTCGGCAATGCCGGCGATGGCCGCGTCTTCGTATGCTTCCGGATTCTCCGAGAGCAGCTTGCGTGTGAGCAGCCGTCCGTCAGGCGCGCGCGCCACGATGTCGGTGAACGTGCCCCCGCGATCGATGAAAAACTGCCATTTGCCGCGCGAATTCATGAATGACATCCGCGGCCTATCGGAACTCTTTGCCTACGCACGCATTCCCTCCCACTGAGGCTCTAACAATGGAGAAGCCTAATGGCCAAGCAAGAGAAACGCACGCGCCCAGGCGGCGAACCGGGCTCTGCAAATATCGAAGGTGTGCCGCAACAAGAGAGACCCGGGTCGACCTCGTCTCGCCGCGAGGAGTGCGACAGCGCCCTTGACGGTCCCGAATGTATCGAGGGCGTCGAGGAAAAACGCCGCAAGCAAGAGCGCCACACACCGGAAAGCCAGAATCCACGCCGCAAGTAGCCCGGTGCGCTAGTCGATACGCTTGAGCCCCGCGGCGTAGTGCTTCCAGCGCTTCACATAGACGTCGGCGGCGCGGGCGATCATGGCGCGCGCCTTGTCGTCGGTCTCGCGCACGGCCTTGGCCGGCACGCCGAGGATCACCGCGCCGTCGGGAAACTCCTTACCCTCGGTGATCAGCGCGCCGGCGCCCACCAGGCAGTTCGAACCGATCTTCGCGCCGTTCAGCACGATCGCGCCCATGCCGATCAGGCTCTTGTCGCCGATGGTGCAGCCATGCAACACGACATTGTGGCCGATCACGCAGTCCGCCCCGATGGTGAGAGGGAAACCGGGATCGGTGTGCAAGGTGCAATTGTCCTGGATCTGTGACCGCGCGCCGATGTCGATCCACTCATTGTCGCCGCGCAGCACCGAGCCGTACCAGATGCTAACCTCGGAATGCAGCCGCACCCGGCCGATGACCGAGGCGGTCTCGGCCACCCAATAAAGACCGTCGGCCGGAACCTCCGGGCACTCGCCGTCGAGCTCGTAAATCGCCATGCGTGTTCCCCCTCGTGCCGCATTCCCGCGCAGACGGGAATCCGATATTGGATTGCCCAGACAGATGGGGCAATGACAAGGGGTAAACATGGCCGACACGCCGCCACACGGTGCGCTCGACCGCTATTTCGGTCTCGCGGCGCAAGGCACGAGCGTCCTCACCGAACTCCGTGCCGGCGTCGCCACTTTCCTCACCATGGCCTACATCATGTTCGTCAACCCGGCGATCCTGCAACAGGCAGGCATGGACCACGGCGCGGTGTTCGTCGCCACCTGCCTCGCCGCCGCCGCAGGCTCCCTCATCATGGGACTTTACGCCAACTACCCGATCGCGCTCGCGCCGGGCATGGGACTTAACGCCTATTTCGCCTTCACCGTGGTGCCGGAGCTTGGCGGCAATTGGCAGCTCGCGCTCGGCTGCGTGTTCGTCTCGGGGGTGCTGTTCTTCTTGTTGTCGCTCTCGCCGCTGCGCGCCTGGCTGATCGACGCAATCCCCATGAATTTGAAACTCGGCATTGCCGCCGGCATCGGCCTGTTCCTCGCGCTCATCGGTTTGCAGAACGCCGGCATCATAGCTGATGATCCGGTGACGCTGGTCACGCTCGGCGACCTCGGTAAGCCGCAAGCCTGGCTCGCCGTGGCCGGCTTTTTTCTCATCGCCGCGCTGTCGGTGCGCAACGTGACGGGGGCCATCATTATCGGCGTGCTGTCCGTGACCACCGCCGCCGTCTTGGCCGGGCTCGATCCGTGGCACGGTTTCACCGCAGCCCCGCCGTCGCTCGCGCCGACCTTCCTCAAGATGGATGTCGCCGGCGTTTTTCAGCTCGGGCTCGTCATCATCGTGCTGACGCTGCTTCTGGTGATGATCCTCGACACGGCCGGCACCATTATCGGAGTCGCGCACCAGGCCGGGTTCCTCGACGCCGAAGGACGTTTGCCGCGCATTCGCCAGGCGTTCCTGGCCGATTCGAGCGGCGCGATGATCGGTGCCGCGCTCGGTACGTCCACCACGACCGCCTATATCGAAAGCACCGCGGGCGTGAAGGAGGGCGGCCGCACGGGGCTGACCGCTGTCTTCGTCGCGGCGCTGTTCGTGCTTGCGCTGTTCTTCGCGCCGCTTGCCCACACCGTGCCGGTCTATGCCACGGCGCCGGCTCTTCTTTTCGTCGCTTGCCTGATGGCAACGAGCCTCGGTGCCATCCAATGGGAGGACGCCACGGATTACATCCCGGCGCTGACCATCGCCTTCCTCATGCCGCTCACCTATTCCATCGCCACCGGTATCGGGCTCGGCTTCATCGTCTATGTGACATTGAAAGCGCTGACCGGGCGCGTGAGCGAGATCAACGCCGCGGTGGCGATCATCGCCATGGCCTTCTTGCTCAAGTTGATCTTCGCCTAATAGGCGCATTTACCCCCTTTAGCCTTGTAACCTTTAGTCCCTCCGGCTATGAGGATCGCCTTCCGGGCCATTCCCGAAAATTCGAGAGCAATCATGGATACCGAAGCTTCTGATCGTCCCGCGCCCAAGGGTAGCGGCAATCCGCTGATGGTCTTCATCACCTCGTTCAGCGCGGCCATCGTCGTAGCGGGGGCTTTCGGCATCGTAACCCAGGCCTTCCTTCTCGCCATTGCCAACCTCATGGCGCTTGGCTCGACCTTCGTGTGGGTCACGAGCGCCGCCAACGCCGTCGGCACGCTTTGGTTGTTCATCTGGACCATCGCCCGCTCCTGGCATGTCGAACGGCGCCTCCAGGCGGGCCTCGAAGTGGACGAGCCCAAATTCTCCATCCTGGCCAATTTTCGCGGGTCGTAAGGGTTCTGGCGCGGAGCGCCGCGACATGGCTATCCACATGATTATCCACATGCAGCCACGGCCAAAAGTCCTTATGCTCTGTAGCAAGCAACGTCCTCTGGGGGAGTTTGGCAATGTCGGTCTGGGGTAAGCTCGCAGGCGCGGCCGCGGGGCTCGCGATCGGAGGCCCGATCGGTGCACTGCTCGGCGGCATGGCCGGGCACTATGTCATCGATCGCGATCAGGAGCAGGACGGTCCGGCCGAGAACCAGGTGGCCTTCACCGTGGGCGTGATCGCGCTCGGCGCCAAGATGGCCAAGGCCGATGGCGTCGTCACCATGGACGAGGTCTCGGCCTTCAAGGAAGTGTTCAAAGTGCCGGACGGCGAGATGAAGAACGTCGCCCGCGTGTTCAATCTCGCCAAGCAGGACGTGGCCGGCTACGAGGCTTATGCCGAGCAGCTCGCGACCATGTTCAAGGACAATCGCAAGCTGCTCGAGGACGTGCTCGAAGGCTTGTTCCATATCGCCAAGGCGGACGAAGCGCTGCACGGCAACGAAGAGAAGTTCCTGGCTCAGGTCGCCAAGCGCTTCGGCCTCACCGACACCGAGTTCAGCTACATCAAGGCGCGTCACGTCGTTGCCTCCAAGCGCAATCCGTACGACGTGCTGGGCATCAAGCCGTCGATCAGCAACGAGGAGCTGAAGACCCAATACCGCAGGCTGGTGTCCGACAATCATCCCGACAAGCTAATCGCGCGCGGCGTGCCGCCGGAGTTCATAGCCATCGCCACCGAAAAGGTCGCCACCATCAACGAGGCTTATGACTCCATCGCCAGAGAGCGCGGGATGTAGCGCTCGCGACTTGCCGCTGAGCCGGAGTGATGTCATGCCCGCGCAGGCGGGCATCCAGTAACCACTACCCTGTATCGACTTCGACGCCTGGGTTACTGGATTGCCCGGGCCTTCGCCCCGCGGAAAGGCTCGCGGTCGCTGAGGCGACTTTCGGGCTTCGGCCCGCAGGCGGGTCTAGCCGGGCAATGACAATGTTGAAAGAATGACCGCCGCCCCTGATTCCAAGCTTGCCACTCTGTGGTGCCCGTCGCCCAATCGCGAGGCGAGGCTTGGCGGCCGCATGCCCGACATGCTCATCCTGCATTATACCGGCATGGAGTCATCGGACGCGGCGCTCGACTGGCTGACGCGTGATGAGGCCAAAGTCTCGGCGCATTACCTCGTTGACGAGGAGGGGCGCATCGCGCAGATCGTGGCGGAGCAGGAGCGCGCCTGGCATGCTGGCCAGAGTCAATGGGCGGGCGAGATCGACCTCAATTCCTGCTCGATTGGCATCGAGATTCACAATCCCGGCCACGATTTCGATTATCCCGACTTCACCGAAACGCAGATGCAGGCGGTGGAGGCGCTCTGTCTCGACATTCTGGGTCGCCACCCCATTCCGCCACACCGCGTGCTCGCCCATTCCGATATCGCGCCTGGACGTAAACGCGACCCAGGCGAGAAGTTCGACTGGGAACGGCTTGCGCGTGCCGGCATCGGGCTTTGGGTCGAGCCCGCTGACATCGCCGGCGATGAAGGCTTGGGGACAGGCGACGAAGGCGCGAGCGTCGCCGAGCTGCAAAAGGCGCTGCTCGAATACGGTTACGGCGTCGAGGTGACCACCACCTATGGGCGCGGGCTGGAGCAGGTGGTGGAGGCCTTCCAGCGCCATTTCAGGCCGGCGCTCGTGAGTGGCCGCGCCGATCTCTCGACTCGCGAAACTCTCGCTCGTCTGCTCTCCGCAAAGCGCGGCATGCCCGTTGCCTGATACGAAAAAGGCCCGCAGCCGAATTGGCGCGGGCCTTTTAGCGATAGCCTTTGCGGCGTAGCAGCTATTGCGCGGGTGCCGAGAAGGTCTCCTGGGCCTTGGTGACGTTGGCGGCCGGGTCCTTCATGAACGCTTCCTTGGCGGTGTTGTTGCCGAAGCAATAGGTCTTGCCGTCGATCTTCGAGCTGATCGAGCAATCGGTGAGCTTCTTCTCACCCTTGGTCAGACCCATGGCGCAGTAATTGCCGAACTCGCCGGCGACGGCGGCGATGGCGCCAGTGCTGAAACCGAGCAGGGCGGCGCCGGCAAGCGCGGAAACAAGATACGCTCTAGTCATGGTCGTTTCCTCTCCGATATTGAATGAAGCCGTTGGTTGAAGAAAGTGACGGGCGTCAATGGGCAAAAACCGTTGGCGCGGTCAATGGACAAAATCAATGCCATCGCTTGACTGGATGCAAAAAGGCCCGCTTGCAAGTTGAAGCGGGCCTTACGTCTGCGCATCAAAAGGGTCGGGTGCTACTGCTTTTTCATGTGATAGGCTTCGGCCTTGGCGAGGTTGCCCTTCGGGTCTTTCATGAACGCGGTTTTGGCCTCTTCCGAGCCGAAGCAATAAGTCTTGCCGCCGATCTGACCGTTGATAGTGCAGTCGGTCTTGACCTCCTTGCCCATCGCCAGGCCCATCGTGCACATATTGTCGTACTCACCGGTGGCCGCGACGGCGACGGCTGCGGTTGCGAGCATCAACGAGCCGGCTACGGCTGACGCAATGTAAGCTCTCATTAGTAGTCTCCTCTCCGCATTGATGCATCTGTCTTGCGACCGGTGCGGGATCCGGTTCGCCGAAGTCTTTTATCCACGTACAACGTGGCGCAGTTATGTGGCCCAAATCACGATTGCGCGATCAATTGGTGACGTCGAACTCCGTGTCCTCGAATTTGTAACGTGGAATTTGCGTCCAGATGCCATCCTCCTGGACCGGGACTTTGTGCAGCTTGACGGCGCCGACCTTCAGCTTGCCGGTTTTCTCGTCCACCCAGAAATCGACGTCGTAATATTCATCCTTGCTGCCGACTTTGCGGAAATCGGTGCAGGCGAAATACTGGCCATCAGACTTGAGACGCCTGACCGGCTGGTGCATCTCGATGAATTCGAGCGGGACGGTCTCGCCGGTCGTCTCGTCCGTTACTTCGATCGCGCCGTCAGCGTTCTTGTTGGCGGCGATGTAATTGTGGATGGCGCTCATCACGTGCCAGGCGCGGGTCACTTCCATGTCGCCGGGATGCTCCTGAACCGGGAGCCACCACCAGGCAACGGGAAGCCGCGTCACCATGATCCAGCCGTCGCCGTCGCGGCGCGGGCCTTTTTGCACCCTGATATCGAAGAGCTTCAATTGGTCGCCGTCCGGCTTGAACCAGAAATCGAGGGCGTATTGCTTCTTGGGCTCGTCCTTGTCATGGAAAATGGCATTGGCGAACCAGCCATAGCCGCTCATGCCGCGCACCACCCTGATCTGCTCGAAGATCAGGTTGAGGTCGGTGTCGAGCTTGGGATCGTGGAACACGAAGGTGCCGTCCTTGGAGCGCTCGGCGATCACCTCTGCGACGCGGGCGTTGACGTCCGTCTCGCCGAAATCCCTTTTGCCCGCGGCGGCTTCTGCCTGCTTGCCGGCGAGAAACTCGCGCGCCTTCTTCAGATTCTCTTCCGGGTTCTTGAGGAAGGCCTCCTTCGAGGCTTCGGCCGAGAAGCAATAAACCTTGCCGTCGGTGTCGGTCCAATTGACCGAGCAATCGGTTTTGGCCATCTGGCCCGAGGCGAGCCCCATGGCGCAGCTGTCGTCGAACTCTGCCGCCGATGCGGGGAGGGCAGTCATGAGGCCCAAAACGGCCGCGAGCATGGCGGGCCGTGCCAACCAGGTGCGTCGCCCATCAGCGAAAATGCGTGTCATTGCCTTGGTATCCCCAAATGTCGCCGCCGCTCCTGGTCAGGCCGGGCGTGCAGCGAACGGAGGGTAAAATACGGGAAGAAACGGCAATCTCGCGATCAAATTGCCGTTACACGCGGGGTTGGCTGCTCGTGGAGGCTGGAACAGTTCAGGGCCAGAATCGCCGGAGACTTCGAAACACGGCGTATCGTCAATGACTTGACGCAAGCCGCCCAAACCCCCTTATTACCCCTGTCAGCAGGCCGGATGGCCGCTCCGCCAGTGCCAGCGTATCGGCGGGCGGGGAGGAAAGTCCGGGCTCCATGGAAGTACGGTGCCGGATAATTTCCGGCGGGGGCGACCCCAGGGACAGTGCCACAGAAAGCAAACCGCCCCGCATCTTCGGAGACGAAGGCGTGGGGCAAGGGTGAAAGGGTGCGGTAAGAGCGCACCGCGTCTTTGGCAACAAAGACGGCACGGCAAACCCCACCGGGAGCAAAACCGAATAGGGGCGGCGCGGCGGGGCGACCCGCCAGTCCCTTCCAGATGAGCCGCCCGGGTTGGTTGCATGAGGCATCCGGCAACGGACGCCCCAGATGAATGGCCATCGCTGCGTCGCAAGGCGCAGGCACAGAACCCGGCTTACAGGCTTGGTGGCATATTATGGCCGGCGTGGAGGTAAAGCCCTCCCGCCGGCCTCCAATTTAAATGCCCTGAAAAATTCTCTCAGCCGCCGATAAAGCCCTTGAGCAGCTTCAGCGTCTGCTCGGGCTGCTCCTCCTGCGGCATGTGCCCGCAATCCCGGACCAGCTTCAGGCTCGAGTTCGGTAGCGTGCGCCTCAACTTCAAACCCACATCGATCGGCACGATGCGGTCGTGGTCGCACCACAGGATGAGCGTCGGCAGCTCGATGGACTCGTAGCGCTCGGAAATCTGCTCCAGATCTTCCGGCATGATCTGGCGCGCGCTGTGGATGATGGCGTGTTTTCCAGCGGCGGTCTTCAGCGGCGCGGCGTAAACCTCGACCTCGCTGTCCTCGATCTTGTTGTTATCGAGATAAGCG
Source organism: Methyloceanibacter sp. (assembly GCA_035557335.1). Classification (GTDB taxonomy): domain Bacteria; phylum Pseudomonadota; class Alphaproteobacteria; order Rhizobiales; family Methyloligellaceae; genus Methyloceanibacter. The sequence goes on along the minus strand of DATMDY010000043.1, from coordinate 3,491 downwards.
ATCTGCAGCGCCACCCGCGTCTGCACCGAGGGTGGCACCATGCGCACGCCGAGATGCGAGATGAGCGGGGTGCTGAGCATGCGGAAAAACACCGGGACGTTTTGCGGATAGGCGATGGTGTCGAGCAGCACGAGCTTGGCGATGCGGTTGCCCAGCCGCTGATTGGCCTCGAGCGCAAGCAGCAAGGCGATGCCCCCGCCGTAGGAATGTCCGACCACCGTCAGGTCGCGCAGATCGTGCTCCTCGATGAACTGCGCGAGGAGATCGGCCTGATCGAACACCGAATAGCGTTCGTCGAACGGCTTGTCGGATTGCCCGAAGCCTTTGAGGTCGACGGCGATGACCCGATGGTCGCGGGCAAGCTCGGGCGCGATGTACCGCCACGTATAGGTGCTGGCGCCGAAGCCGTGGATGAGGAGCACAGGCGGACCGGCGCCCACATCCTCGTAATAGAGCTGCACGGGAGACTCTGCGGGCCCGAGCCTGGCATAAGACCCGGCGAAGCCGTCGCCGACACTGAGCCCGCAGCCGGCAAGCAGCAGCGACATCGCCGCCACGCCGATCGCCGCGTTTAGACTTCTCTGCCGCAAGACCCCAGGCCTCGTTCCAATCCAGGCGACACGCCTGCCTGAACACGGAATCGGTCCCGCGAATCAGTTTGGCGAAGCGCTTAACCCCGTCGGACTCCTTTGTATGCGCTTCGCCTGCGAGCGGCAATCGAGCCGGTTAACCAAAAATGAAGAAGCTTGCCGCTTCCTGGTCGAGATTCCCGTGTGCTGCCGCCGCCAGCCCGGCACTTTCCATTGACGCCCATAAAATCCCATGCTATCCCATCATTGCCCGTTCGGTGAGTGAGGTGGGAGAGGCTGGCTGCACTCCTTAGAGGCCACGGGGGGATACGCGCCGCCTCTTCCACCTATTTTTTTCACGGGCAGGGGCCTGCACCCGAAGCGCTGTTTGTCATCCGCGTCGGCTCAAGGTGCGCGAGGGGGAGATGGACCAGTTTGTCTCGACTTTCACCAATAAGATCGACACCAAAGGCCGCGTCTCAATCCCGGCTTCCTTCCGCACAGTCCTCGCCAAAGACGGCCTTGAGGGCATTTATTGCTACCCGTCGCTCGATGCGCCTGCGCTCGACGCCGGTGGCCAACGTCTTCTCAACAAGATCAACGCCCTCGTCGAAGACCTCGCGCCTTATTCGGACGAGCGCGACCAGCTCGCCACGGCGCTGTTCGGCACCAGCGAAATTCTCTCCATCGATCAGGATGGACGCACCATTCTCCCCGAGCGTCTGCGCGAACACGCCGGGATTACCAATCAGATCACTTTTGTCGGCCTCGGCGAGAAGTTTCAGCTGTGGGAGCCAAAGCGTTTCGAAACCTATCAAGCGGAAGCGCGCCAGAAAGTGCGCGATCTCCGCAAACTACTCGGCGCGGGGCGCCGCGATCGCGGCGGGCCAGAGGGAGCACGGGAATGATGGCGGGTCGCGGCAGCACGGCTGCCGTAGGCGGACCGGCCCGCCACATTCCCGTGATGCTCTCGGAGGTTCTCCAGGCTCTCGCGCCTAAGTCCGGCGACATCATCATCGACGGAACGTTCGGCGCCGGGGGCTACACGGAAGCCATTCTTCAGCAAGCCGACTGCAAGATCATCGCCATCGACCGCGACGCCGAAGCGTTTCGCTTGAGCGGCCGGCTCGCCGGCGAATATCCCGGACGCCTGATGGCCGTGCTCGGCCGCTTCAGCGAGATGGAGGCGCTCGCCGCGAGCGAGGGCTTCACCTCCGTTGACGGCGTCACGCTCGATCTCGGCGTGTCCTCCATGCAGCTCGATAAGGGAGAGCGCGGTTTCTCTTTCGCCAAGGACGGACCGCTCGACATGCGCATGGGCGAGGAGGGGCCGACCGCGAGCGACATCGTCAATGCGCTGCCGGAAAAAGAGTTGGCCTGGATCATCGCCGTGCTCGGCGAGGAGCGGCGCGCGCGCGCCATTGCGCGGGCCATCGTGGCGCGGCGTGGCGAGCAGCCGATCGCAAGGACCGGCGAGCTTGCCGACATCGTCGCCAAGGTGATCGGCCGCAAGCGCGACGAGACCAAGCACCCCGCCACCCGGACCTTCCAGGCCATCCGCCTCTATCTCAATGAGGAGCTGGACGAACTGGCCAAGGGGCTTGCCGCCGCCGAACGGCTGCTCAAAGCGGGCGGGCGGCTGGTCGTGGTCACCTTCCATTCACTGGAAGACCGTATCGCCAAGCGATTCTTCGCCAGCCGCAGCGCGCCCGGACCGCGCGCCTCGCGGCATCTGCCCGAAGCCTCGGATCGAGATCTCCCGCCAAGCTTCCGTCTTCTTAACCGGCGTCCGCTAGAACCGAGCAAGGAGGAGGTCAGGCGGAACCCGCGTGCCCGCTCGGCGCGGCTTCGGGCTGGCGAGCGCACCGAGGCCCCGGCGCATCCCCTCGACCTTGCCGCTCTCGGTGTGCCCAGCATGGCGCATCTCATGTGAAGTAACGTTCAGGACGCGAGTCGTAACATGTTGCGTTTCATCAATATCTGTCTGGTGCTCGGCCTGGTGGCGCTTGCCTGTGTCATCTATCAGGTTAAATACGAAGCACGCGCGCTCGACCGCCAGATCGCCGCCATCGGCAAAGAGATCGAGACCGAGCGCGATGCCGTTGCCGTGCTGCGCGCCGAGTGGAGCTTGCTCAACCGGCCTGAGCGCATCGAGCGGCTGGCCAAGAAGCATCTCAAGCTCGAAGCATCGACGCCAAGGCAGTTGGTGTCGCTCGATGCGGTGACGGACCGTGATTTCGACCGTTCCCGAAAGGATGAAACGTCCCCTGGGGCAAAGCCGGCACCCAAATCGTCTAATCAACCCGCGGTCGCGTCGAAGCCGCGCGAGGTGCTGCCCTGGGCGACGGCGACGCTGCCATGGCACACCGCAACGATCCCGTCGCCGATCCCAATGTCGGCACAATAGGGGCGAGGAGACCGGTGCCTGAGCCCGCCAAACAAGATGCCGCCACGGCCCGCGCCGAGCGCGCTTATCATGCGCGCTGCCGCACCCGCTTCCGGCTTGCCTGTCTCGGTTTTGCCGCGGCCTTCCTCCTGATCGGCGGACGGCTCGTGGCGCTCGGCCTCGTCGATGACGAGAAGAGCTCGGGCGGGTTATTGGACATCTCCACGACCGTTCATCGTCCCGACATTTTCGACCGCCGCGGCCGGCTGCTCGCCACCGACGTCAAGGGAGCGACGCTCTATGCCGATCCGAAGCGGGTCATCGACCGCGACGAGCTGGTGGAACAAGTCGCGAGCGTGCTGCGCGACGTCAATGCCGCCGATCTCCGCGCCAGACTGAAAGCCGGAAAGCGCTTCGTGCGCATCAAGCGCGAGCTGACGCCGCAACAGCAAGCGGAGATCTACGCGCTCGGCCAGCCGGGCCTCGGCTTCATCGAGGAATATCGCCGCGTCTATCCCATGAGCGCCACGACGAGC
>DATMDY010000042.1:0-2357 GCA_035557335.1 Methyloceanibacter sp. | reverse complement strand
TCCGACGCCGCGTTCTCGAGCAGTGCCTTGAAGATCTGTACGGCGATGTTGAGCGGCAGAAGCTCGGTCAATATGTCGGCCTCGTCGGGCTCGTATTCATAGACGGCGCCGCCGAGCGTAGTTTCGGCGGAAGGCATGTCGGTCGGGATGGTGGCCGGGATGACCTGCTGCGCCGTGGGTACTTGGCTCATCACCGAGCGGAACCGTGAGAAGAACAGCGTGGCCACGTCGAAAACACCTTCCGCGAACAGGGCCAACACCTTCTCGGATACCGTCTCGGCATGCTCGAAGCCGAGCTGCTTCACCCCCCTGAACTCGATCATATCGATGATGAACGGGGCGAATTGACGCCTGAGCTGGTCGTAACCCTTCTTGCCGACGCAGAGAATCTTCACCCGCTTGCCGTCGGCCAGCAGGCGGTTGATATGCTCGCGGGCGAGCCGCACGATTGAGGAGTTGAACGCGCCGCAAAGCCCCCGCTCGGCGGTGCACACCACCAGCAGATGCACTTGGTCCCGGCCTGTGCCGACCATCAGCGGCGGACCGCCTTCACGCCCCTGTAGCGCGGTGGCGAGATTGGACAGCACCGTCTCCATGCGGCTCGCATAGGGCCGCGCCGCCTCGGCCGCGGTCTGCGCACGCCTGAGCTTCGCCGCCGCCACCATCTGCATGGCCTTGGTGATCTTCTGCGTGGCCTTCACGCTCGATATGCGGTTGCGAAGTTCCTTCAGCGACGGCATGGCTTGCTCACGCGAAGGCCTTGGCGAATTTGTCGACCGCGGCTTTCAGCTTGTCGCCGGTTTCCTTGGTGATTTCCTTCTTGTCGCGGATGTCGTCGAGAATTTCCGCGTGCTCGGCGCGCATATAGCGCAGAAGATCGGCCTCGAACCGGCCAACGTCCGAGACCTTTATCGGATCGAGATAGCCGTTCACGCCGGCATAGATCACCACCACCTGCTCCTCGATCTTCATCGGCGAGAATTGAGGCTGCTTCAGAAGCTCGGTCAGCCGCGCGCCGCGATTGAGCAAACGCTGCGTGGTGGCATCGAGGTCGGAGCCGAACTGGGCGAAGGCCGCCATCTCGCGATATTGCGCCAGCTCGCCCTTGATCTTGCCGGCCACCTGCTTCATCGCCTTGACCTGCGCGGCGGAGCCCACGCGCGATACTGACAAGCCCACGTTCACCGCCGGGCGGATGCCCTGATAGAAGAGGTCGGTCTCGAGGAAGATCTGGCCGTCGGTGATGGAGATGACGTTGGTCGGGATGTAAGCCGACACGTCGTTCGCTTGCGTCTCGATCACCGGCAGCGCTGTGAGCGAGCCGGAGCCGTTGTCCTTGTTGAGCTTGGCCGCGCGCTCCAGCAACCGTGAGTGCAGATAGAACACGTCGCCCGGATAAGCCTCGCGGCCCGGTGGCCGGCGGAGCAGCAGAGACATCTGGCGATAGGCCACGGCCTGCTTGGAGAGATCGTCGTAGAACACCACCGCATGCATGCCGTTGTCGCGGAAATATTCGCCCATGGCGCAACCCGAGAAGGGCGCAAGATATTGCATGGGCGCGGGGTCCGAGGCGGTGGCGGCAACCACGATGGAGTAAGGCAGCGCGCCGTTATCCTCAAGCACCTTGACGAACTGGGCGACGGTCGAGCGCTTCTGGCCGATCGCGACGTAGATGCAATAGAGGTTGGTCTTGTCGTCGCTGAGCGCGTTGATCGATTTCTGGTTGAGGATGGTGTCGAGGATGATGGCGGTCTTGCCGGTCTGGCGGTCACCGATGATCAATTCGCGCTGGCCGCGGCCGATGGGGATCAGCGCGTCGATGGCCTTCAAGCCCGTCTGCATCGGCTCATGCACCGACTGGCGCGGGATGATGCCCGGCGCCTTCACGTCGACGCGGCGCTGCTCGGTTGCCTCGATCGGGCCCTTGCCGTCGATCGGATTGCCGAGCGCATCGACCACGCGGCCGAGCAGGGCCTTACCGACCGGCACCTCGACGATGGCGCCGGTGCGCTTGACGGTGTCGCCTTCCTTGATGTGGCGGTCGTCGCCGAAGATCACGATGCCGACATTGTCGACTTCGAGGTTCAGCGCCATGCCGCGCGTGCCGTCGGCGAATTCGACCATCTCGCCGGCCTGCACCTTGTCGAGGCCGTAGACCCGCGCGATGCCGTCGCCGACCGACAGCACCTGGCCGATCTCGGCGACCTCGGCTTCCTGCCCGAAATTCTTGATCTGCTCCTTGAGGATCGCGGAGATCTCAGCGGCCCTGATGTCCATCAGCCAACCTCTTTCATGGCGACTTTGAGTGAATTCAATCTGGTGCGCAGCGACGTGTCGATCATGCGGCTGCCGACCTT
>DATMDY010000041.1:0-3332 GCA_035557335.1 Methyloceanibacter sp. | reverse complement strand
CTTTCTTGAGCGATGGGAATTTGGTTGTCCAGTCCAACCCGCTGCGCGTCTTGAGCTTGGCATGACCGTGATCGATGCGCGCCAGCAGCCGGTAGCCGTCGAACTTGACCTCGTGCACCCAGGTGCCACCCGTCGGCGGCCGTTCCGAGAGCGAAGCAAGCTGGGGTTCCACAAACGACGGCAGCGACGCAGCCTTCGCACCCTTGACCGCTGCCCGCGGCGCCGACCGCTCGCGACGCTGCTCTTCCTCCTGCTCTTGCGCCTCCGCTTTGAGCTTAGGCTTGCGCTTGCGCCGAATCTTGACGTCGCTCGTCGCAACATCCTCCACCGTGCGGCCGGTCTTGATGGATTCCGGCTCGGCATCCAGCAGGTCGACACCTCCCCGGTCCGTGGCGTGCTCGTCCTCGGCCTTGATTAGCAGCCAGTTTTCCTTGCCGCGCTGATCCCGGCCTTTCATGTGCACGAGATGCCAACGGCCCTTGAGCTTGCGCCCATCGAGGTCGACGATGAGATGGCCTTTGGCGAGCTGCTTGTGCGGGTCACCCTCGGTCGACCACCGGCCACGATCCCAGACGATGACGCTGCCCGCGCCGTATTCGCCTTGCGGAATGCGGCCCTCGAAATCGGCATAATCGAGGGGATGGTCTTCAACCCTCACGGCGAGGCGCTTGTCGGCGGGCGACAGGCTCGGCCCTTTGGTGACGGCCCAGCTTTTCAGCACGCCATCGAGCTCGAGGCGCAAATCATAGTGGAGCCGGCGCGCCGCGTGCTTCTGCACGACGAACAGGTCGCCGGTCCTGCCCTTGAGCTGGCCGCGCGGTTCCTTGGTACGCGTGAAATTGCGCTTCTGGTGGTACTGGCGAAGAGCGGTCGAACGAGCCATGCGCGCGCCGAACTAGCCGGCCTTTCGTGCCTTGGTCTTGGGGCGCGGCGCACGGGCCTTTGCCGTCGGTTTCTTTGCCGGCCGCTCCGTATCGCCCTTGGCGCCCTCCACGCTCCGCCGCAGGGCGTCCATCAGATTGATCACGTTGGCCTGCTTGTGCGCGGGCTGCGGTTTGACAGGCAAGCCCTTCTGCTTGGAGCGGATCAGATCGATCAGCGCACTTTCGTAACGGTCCTCGAAGCTGTCGGGTTCGAACTTGCCGGACATCTTCTCGATGATATGCTTGGCGAGATCGAGCATCTGCTTGGGCAACTCGGTATCCGGGATCTCGTCGAAATAGGCCGACGTCGCGTGCACCTCGTTGGCATAGCGCAGGCTGGTGGCGGCGATGCCCTTGTCGCGGGGGGCGAGCATCAGAACGCGCTCACGCCGAAACAATACGACGCGGGCGAGGCCCACCATTTCTTCGGCGAGCATGGCGTCGCGAATGACGGCGAACGCTTCCTCTCCGACGCGGTCAGTCGGTGCAAGATAATAGGGTGTCTCGAGATACAATTCGTCGATCTCGTCGCGCGGCACGAAACGTTCGATGTCGATGGTGTGATTGCTTTCGAGTTGGACCGCCTTGATCTCGTCGTCCTCGACCTGGATGTACTCGCCCTTGGCGACCTCATATCCCTTGATCTGGCCGTCGCTCTCAACCGGGTCTCCGGTCTGCTCGTCCACGAACTGGCGGCGGACCCGATTGCCGGTCTCGCGATTGAGCGTCCGGAACGAAACCCGCTCGGATGTCGTGGTCGCGGGATAGAGCGCGACCGGACAGGAGACGAGGGAAAGCTTCAGATACCCTTTCCAGTTGGGCCTGGGTGCCATGACGAGGTTCCTGTTACGCTACGAACGACCGCGGCGGGATCATATCACTCCGCCTCGTTTCAATCGTCCCGGAATTTGGATCGGGCACAATAGCCTTAACCGCCGCTAATGCGGCGTTAAGTTCACCTTGCGCGGATAGAAAAAGACCCGCGGCTTGGGGGAACCGCGGGTCTAGCGCGACTGGCGCGGGAGGGAAGCAGAGGGGCTGCGCGCCGGTCGTGTGATAGAACCTGGATCGCGAAGATTGGTTCCAGCCGACCAAACACTGATGGCCGTTAGGCCATGGCTACGACCACGGCCAAACCTACGCCCAACATCGACAGGCCGCCGACCACCGAAGCCAGCCAGGCAACCTCGCGGATTTCCTGCTGAATTGTGTTCCAAAAGCTCATGACGCAACTCTCTCGAAAACTTAACGCTTAGTTATGAAAACAATGACGACAAGCAAGTTGTTCCCTGCTCGCTGGCACTTAAAAAAATCGTGATTTCAATCTTTTGACTGCTTTTTCTCGAGCGCTTCGAGAAGTTCTCGGAACCTATCGGGAACAGGCTCCGCGACCACCCCATCGAACATCGACCTGAGTTCGCGCCCAATGTGCTCGCTCAGCATCGCCGCCTTGTCAGAATCGTTCGATGCGCCCGGCTTCGGGGGCACTTGCGGCGCTTTATCCTGTTTAGATGTCGGCTTGGTCATGAGCGTGCTAAAAAATCCAGTCAGAGGTCTCGGTAATATGCATCGATTGCAATCACTGACCATCACTCATCGAAAGCAATCATCAGAACAATGTCCCTAGCGGAGAGCATCGCACCCCATTTGCCGCATCTGCGGCGATTTTCGCGTCTTTTGACAGGCAACCAGCAGTCCGGCGACGGTGCCGTTGCCCGCCTGCTTCAGGTCATCGCCGCCGACCCGGCCAGCTTTCCCCAGCTTCCTCCGCGACTTGGCCTCTATCAGTGCTTCCTCGAAACGCTGACACGCAGGTACCTCGATGCAGGCCCAAAGCCCGGTTTGATCGGCGACACGGCCGCCCGCTCGCTGGCCGCACTGACGCCGGAAGGGCGCCAAGCTTTCCTGCTGGTCTCCGTGGAAGGATTCAGCGCACCGGAGGCAGCCAGCATTCTGCAAATGTCCGAGCGGCGTATCAACGAGCTGCTGAAGGAGGCCGGGGCCGAGATCGGGCGGCAGATTGCAACCAACGTCCTCATCGTCGAGGATGAGCCCCTCATTGCGCTGGACCTGCAGCGCATCCTGGAAGGCCTGGGTCATAGCGTCTCGTCCATTGCGCGCACCCACAAGGATGCCCTCAAAGCGGCCCGGATCGAGAAGCCCGGCCTTGTGATCGCCGACATACGCTTGGCAGACGGCAGTTCGGGTCTCGATGCCGTCAATGACATTCTGCGGAGCTTTGCCGTTCCGGTGGTGTTTGTGACGGCATTTCCCGAAAAGCTCGCAACGGGAACCGGACCGGAACCGACCTTTGTCATTCCCAAGCCGTTCCGTGAAGATGCAGTCAAGGCCATCGTCAGCCAAGTATTGTTCTTCGATCAACAGGCGAGGCAACGCTCTCACTGATAA
>DATMDY010000040.1:0-3561 GCA_035557335.1 Methyloceanibacter sp. | reverse complement strand
AGCTGCGCGGAGGTGGCGTATTCCGGCGTGATGTCCCAGTGCACGACGAAGTAGCGGTCGAACAGGTCCGGCAGGAAGCCGAAGCCCGGCGAAAAGCGCGTCCAGCCGTAGCGCTCCGGCACGATGTCGAGGTACTCGATCTCCAGCAGGTCGCCCGGCTTCGCGCCCTTCACGTACACCGGCCCGGTCAGCGGATGCGCCACGGTGCGCTCCATCTTCTCCAGGTCCTTCGCCGTGGTGCGCGGCCCGATCTGCAGGTCCATCGCGTCGCGCGTCTCGAGCGTCACCTCCTCGCCCGGCTCCACCTCGATCACCGGCGGAATGTCCGGGTGCCAGCGGTTATGCCCCTTGTGCGGCTCCTCGCGCAGCCGCTTCGTGCGGTCGATGCTGATGTTCTTTGCCATCCGGTTAGCTTAACGGCGAGGGCCCTTAAGATGGCGGACTATGCGCTCGCCAGGATCGGGTTCAAACGTATGTCGAACCGCGGTTTGGCTCTGGGCTTCTCCATCGAACGGCGCCACGGGGCACTAGGTCGGAATTTGATGTGCACACCATAGGGGGTAACACCTACGGCAGGATCGGGTCTCCCCTGATCGGGCTCAGCCCGATTGCGTGACTTTCCGCCTAACGACGTGCCTGGCCACGATGGCGAGCAATTGGTCAGCAAGCACCGGTTTCCTCAGGAATGCGACCGCGCCCAGTTCTCTTGCGCGCCCCTCATGCTCCGGGTGCGAGGTTACAAAGATTACGGGCATTGAACAGACCCGAGGGTCACTCCTTATCGCCTGAACCAAGTCCAAGCCGTCCATGTACGGCATTTCAATATCTGCAACGAGGAGGTCTATGCGGCGCTCGAGCAGAAAATGGCCTGCGGTAATGGCGTCTTCGGCGACCAACACTTCGTAGCCAGCGGTCGAGAGGTGCAAGCCCAAGAGGTCCCGCATGTGTTCATCGTCTTCTAAGACCAGGATCGTCGCGCTCATGATCACGGGCAATGTAATGGACGAAGCACGATGTTCACCGCGAGCCGAACAAACGTTAACGCTTAGGACTGCGAGATAACTGAAGACGCGGGCAGGGCTTGAGCGTGGTCGACGCCGAAAGTGAGCTGCTAGGGATTCGCTGTCTGAGCGCCGGATACGCGAGGATGCTTGGCCCAGATGCGGGCGCCGTGGCCCATGTAGGCCGCTACCAGGCGTTCGGCGATGTCCCGGCGATCCTTGAGCAAGTGCGTCAGGGCGATGCTGTCCGATAGCTCTCCGTTGGAGTACGACACGAGCGCCGGGTGATTTTCCGCAGCTCGGAGAGCGCGGCGACTACTTCCGCATGCTCGATTTCGTCGCGGTAGTTGGCGGGATGGCGCTTGTCTTTAGGCAGCGGTTCCATTTTTGGGGGATATTCGACTTCCCGTACCACAGCAGTTTTTAGTCAGCCAAGCTGCCACGTCCACACCCCCTTTAAGCTCGCCCGGCTTGAACGTCCAGTCACTAAGGGCGCTTATATGTGCGCCGGGCATGCTGAATGAAACAGCTTTCAAGCACGTCCACGACCCGTCCCGGTTGTGGCGGAATGACTTACACACGCGTTCCACTAATCCTCACGCTCAAATAGCTCATATTGATGCCCTATCCCTTCGGCTTGGTCTTGCGCAGGTTGCGCCTGGCCTGCTCGAAAGCCTTTCCATCCTCGTCCACGCCCCGTTTCTTCGCGGCTTCGATGAACTTCCGCGACTGGGCCGGATTGTCCGGCGCGTAGGTTCGCGTCCCTCGCTGCTTTTTCTTCCCGCGCTTTCCTCTTCCTGTAGCCATATTCAGATCGCAGTAGGCGTCGTCGGCAGTGTCGCCCCAAGAGCCGACAGCCGCGAGCAGCTTGTACGGCGCGCCGAGCTTCTCCAGTGCGGTGTAATCTCGCGCACAATGGCGTGGTGGATAGCGGGCTTGTCCATGGCGCGGTTGATGAAGAGCGAAAAGTGTAACGAACCGCCCCGCTAGTCGCGGTAATACTTGCGGCGGCCGTTCAAGATTCTGACGCGCAGCGGGCCTTTACGGCGCGGGCGCTGCGCCGACTTTGGCGTAGTAACTCCTAGTTCATCGGCTGCGGCGCGGAGCACGCTCTGAGCCGACGAACGGCGTGTTTCCCGCTCCCGCTTAGCCACGTGGATGACTCTCTACGCGTCGCGCCTTTTCCCCGATCGCCCTCGCGTCCTTCCTAAGCTGTCGGCGAGACCAAGCGCCCAAATTTTTCGGCCCAATAGCCAAGTTCATAATCTTGGTGAGATTTCTGCGCTCATCGTCTTGCCTGCGGGTTACATAAAGGTCATCAACAATAGGGATCGTCCTTCGTCGCTCTGTCGCGCTGATGTGTTGTCCGAGGGACCGCCACGGGCAAATCGGCCGCCTACCGCGCAGAGGAACAAAGCCGAGCGCGACCTTGCCCAGATCGCGAGCGGTTGTTTGCACGAAAAGGATCAGGAACCGGTCTTGCCGCCGCCATGCACCTCTCCGCGCCAACCGCCGGTCTCATCGCTTCGCTTCTCGATGAAATCCTTGAACTGCTCAACCGTGGTTTGCACGCGCTTGGAGAGCACGCCGATGGCATCGGCCACCTTTTCGACTGCGCCCTGTGGTTCGTAGGCCATCATCAGGGTGATGCGGGTGCGGTCCTCGCCCAGCTTGGCGAAGTGCACGCTGCCAGCGTTGGGTGCGTCACCGCTGGTGCTGCGCCAAGCGATGCTCTGGTCCGGGACCTGCTCGGTGATCTCTGCATCCCACTCCTTGTCCTTGCCCCAGATCTCCGCGTGCCAGTGCACGTGGGTATCGTCGAGCTGTTTCACTTCCTTGACCCCGGCCATGAAGCGCGGAAACTCCTCGAACTGTGTCCACTGGTTGTAGACGGTACTTACCGGGCAGCGCACTTCGATGGACTTCTCGATCCTTTCCATGATTTTCCTTTTGCAGGGCTATGCTGTCTCCGGAGCGCAGCAAGCCACATGCCGCAAGAGGAAACCGCTAAGGCGCTGTCGGGAGCGGCCTGACCTTACTCTGGCCGACCCTCGCGACGTGAAGGCTACGCTGACGGAGGCAAGCCGCGTCGCCAGGAAGCCTTACATCCTGTGACAGTCAGCGTGTCACGGTTGTCGCCACGGTTTACAACCGCCTGCGACGACTCGCGCGCGAGAATCGCGTCGGTGCAAGATGCGCTTCTCCAAACACGGCAAGTCGATTGAAACCAGCGCTACTCGAAAACCGCGGCGTGCCGCTCGAGCGTCAGAAACTCACCTGGCGCGACTTGGTGCAGACGCTCGCAGCAGCGGCATAGCATGCGCCCCGCGCTCGCGCGCATCGCGGCGGTCCTCCTCGGAATCGGCTTGGGTGGGTTCCTAGACGGCATCGTGCTTCACCAGATCGCGCATTGGCACCAGATGCTCTCGGCAGTGCACCCGCCCGACACCCTCGAGGCCATGAGGCGAAACATGACGGCCGACGGCTGGTTTCACATGGCGACTTGGCTCGTCACCTTCGGCGGTGTGCTTGCGCTATGGGGTGCCGCGCGTCGCGCCGG
>DATMDY010000039.1:0-4342 GCA_035557335.1 Methyloceanibacter sp. | reverse complement strand
TCTGCCAGAATAATTAAAGCCGGCGCGGAGTTGGGGGACTGTCCCGCAAAGCCTGGCGGCCGGCGGGCGAGATATACGGGGACTGTATTGGGCGGTCAAGGCGCCGCTCTTCCCCACTATACCCAAAGCGTGTATTGGGGGAATCCCACAAATAAACCGAATTTTGCTGGTGGGGTGCTCAAGCGGGGCGTTGTTTCTAGGGATTTGGAGCCATGCGGGCGGCGCGACATTGCTTTAGCCTTGCGGCCGTTGCCACCCTGACCTGCGGGCTTGGCGGCACTTTCCCTGGCGAAGGCGCCTATGCCGAGAACAGCCTCTCGACGGCAAATAGAATAGTCGCCGTCTATCGCGTCAATCTCGGCGCCTTCAATCTCGGCAATTTTCGTCTCACCACCGTCTTTCGCGGCGACGATTACGAGATGCGCGGCGAGGGGCGGTTCACCATCCTCGAAGGCCTGATCTATGAGTGGAAAGGGGTGACGGCGAGCGCTGGACGCGTGACGAGCGAAGGTCCCGAGCCCGCCATGTATGCCTTGAGCTATTCCGATGGGGCGAAGACTGGCGAGCGGCTGCGCATGACCTTCGGCGACGGCGGCGTCAGGCAAGTCTCGATCGTCCCCAATAGGCGGCCTGGTCCCCGCACCATTCCCGTGACGCCGGAACAACTCGAAGGCGTTCTCGATCCCATGAGCGGCGCCTTTCTCGTCGCCAAATCGAGCAACCCGAACGGCGATCTCAAGGTCTGCTATCAGACCGTGCCGGTGTTCGACGGCAGGCAGCGCTTCAACCTGGTGCTGACGCCGAAGAAGGCGGTGACCGTGAAGAAGAACGGTCCGGCAAGCTATGCCGGTCCCGCCGTCATCTGCCGGGTCAAGTTCATCCCGATCGCCGGGTATCAGCCCGACAATCCAGCCATCAAGCTTATGTCGCGGTCGAACGAGATCGAGGTCTGGCTCATCCCGGTTCGGCGGACGCAGATGTATGTGCCCTACCGCATTGTGCTGCCGACGCCCGTGGGCTATGGCACGGCGCTCGTGACGTCGATCCAGGTCGGGAACGCACGTCGCGCCAGCATCGATCCCTAGATCCGGCCCCTGACAAGACCGCTAAGCAAACATTAGGGTTAACGGAAAGTCCAGTAATCCCAACATGTTGTAGGGAACAGATGCCGAAGATTAACACTCCCCTGATTCGTGCGTGCTCCGTTCACCTTGCCTTCCGTCGCCACTGACAGAGCGCGTACGTCCTGTCAGTGTCGCGCGGAACGAAAACCGAATGGGCGGAGTCAGCGATTCGGACGAGATTCGTTCCTCCCTCGTTCCTGCTTGGACGAGAATTTGTCTGAGGACCGCATAGGATGAATCGAACGTTATCCCCGCATTCCACAGGTCCCACCCGGGGACGCGGCGTCACGGCGGTGCTCGGCCCGACCAACACCGGCAAGACCCACCTCGCCATCGAGCGCATGCTGGCTCACGATCTCGGTGTCATCGGCCTGCCTCTGCGCCTCTTGGCGCGCGAGGTTTACGACAAGATCGTCGCCCGCCTCGGCGCCTCGTCGGTCGCGCTCATCACCGGCGAGGAGAAAATCAAGCCGCCCTCTCCGCGTTTCTATGTGTGCACGGTCGAAGCCATGCCGCTCGATCTCGAAGCCGATTTCGTCGCCATCGACGAGATCCAGCTTGCCGCCGACGGCGAGCGCGGACACGTGTTCACCGACCGCCTGTTTCATGCGCGCGGCTTGAACGAGACTCTGTTGCTCGGCGCCGCGACCATGCGCGATGCCATACGCGAATTGCTGCCTGGCGCCAATCTCGTGTCGCGCCCGCGCCTGTCGCAACTCACTTATGCCGGCGACAAGAAGATCACGCGCCTGCCGCGCCGCTCGGCCATCGTCGCCTTCTCGGCCAATGACGTTTACGCCATCGCCGAGCTGGTCCGCCGCCAGCGTGGCGGGGCCGCCGTGGTGCTCGGCGCGCTGAGCCCGCGCACCCGCAATGCGCAGGTCGAGCTCTACCAGAACGGCGATGTCGATTTCCTCGTCGCCACCGACGCGATCGGCATGGGCCTCAACCTCGAAGTCGACCATGTGGCCTTCGCCGGCATCCGCAAATTCGACGGCCAGGCGCACCGCAATCTGACTCCGGCCGAGCTTGGCCAGATCGCCGGACGCGCCGGGCGTCACATGAATGACGGAACCTTCGGCGTGACCGGTCAGGTCGCGCCCTTCGAATCCGATCTCGTCGACCGGCTGGAGAGTCATTCCTTCGACCAGGTCGGCATGCTGCAATGGCGCAACCGCAAGCTCGATTTCAGCTCGATCGACAGGCTGAAGGACTCTTTGCGCGAGACGCCTGACCATAAGCGGCTGGCACGCGCCCGCATGGTGGACGACGTGATCGCGCTCGACAATGTGAGCCGCGATCCCGAGCTGCGCGAACGGGCCAAGGGACCCGCCGCGGTCGCCCTGCTGTGGGAAATGTGCCAGATCCCCGACTATCGCAAGATCTCCGCCGTGAGCCACGCCGAACTCGTCGCTACGCTCTTTGGCTTCGTCATGAGCGACGAGGGCAAGATACCGGCCGACTGGTTCGCGAACCAGGTGTCGCAGGCCGACCGCACCGACGGCGACCTCGACACACTCTCCAATCGTCTGGCGCAGATCCGCACCTGGACCTTCGTGTCCAATCACGCCGCCTGGCTCGACGATCCCGGGCATTGGCAGGGCCGCACGCGGGCCATCGAGGACACGCTGTCAGATGCTCTGCACGAACGGCTGACCCAGCGCTTCGTCGATCGGCGGACCAGCGTGCTGATGCGGCGTCTGCGCGACAAGGAGGAGATGGAGGCCGAGATCGCGCCCGACGGGCAAATCCTGGTCGAGAATCATTTCGTCGGACGCCTCGACGGCTTTCACTTCACCCCCGATGCCTCCAGCGATGGGATTCATGGACGCGCGGCGCGCCATGCCGCCGCCAGCGTGGTGGGCCGCGAGCTGACGGCACGCGCCGGCCGGCTTGCCGCCGCGCCCGATGAGGCCATCACGCTCACGGCCAATGGACGGATCGTGTGGGACGGATCGGAGATCGCGCGGCTTGAACGCGGCGACACCGCGCTCAAGCCCCGCATCCAGATCATCGCCGACGAGCACCTTATGGGGCCGGAGCGGGAGCGCGTAGAGAAGCGCCTCGAAGCCTGGCTTGCGGGAGAGCTCGATGCCAAGCTCGCGCCGCTGGTCGCGCTGAGCGAAGCTTCCGACCTCTCGGGCCTTGCCCGCGGACTCGCTTACCGGCTCACGGAAAATCTCGGCGTACTGCGCCGCGACACGGCTTCCGGCGAGATCAAGGCGCTCGATCAGGACGCCCGCCACCAACTCCGAAAGTACGGCGTTCGCTTCGGCGCCTTCAATGTCTATATCCCGGCGCTGCTCAAGCCAGCCGCTGCGGATTTATTGCTGCGGCTCTGGGCGCTGCATGCCGGCCGCGACCACGGCGTCGAGTGCGAGGCTCTGCCGCCGCGGCCGCAACAGGGCTTGACCTCGGTCGAGGCCGGCAAAAGCATCCCCGAGCCCTATTGGCGCGCCGCCGGCTTCCACGTCGCCGGCGCACGTGCCATCCGCATCGACATGCTCGAACGGCTGTCCGATCTTATTCGCGCGCGTGTCTCCTGGCGCAAGGCGGAAGGGGCTGCCCCCGCGCCAAGCGGCGCAACCGGCGACGGCGGCTTCCGCGTGGCGCTGGAGCTGATGTCGGTGGTCGGCTGCTCGGGGGAGGATTTCGCCTCTATCTTGAAAGCGCTCGGTTTCAAGCGTGAACGGCGGAAGATTGACGGGGGAAACGGCGCCGAAACGCCGACAGTTATCGCCGCGACGGGCCAGGCCCTTGCCGAGGCGGAGCCCGCGATCGATGAGATCTGGCGTCCCGGCAAGCGCAAAGAGGCGCGCCCCGCGCGCCAAGCCGGCCGCGCCGCCGACAAGCCTCGGCGCAAGGAGCGTCCCGAAATGGCTAAGCGCGAAAGGAAGCAGCCGGCGGCTCACGCCAAGCCCGAGCGCATGCGCCCCGTTGAGCATTCGCCCTTCGCCGCACTCAAGGATTTGCGCGAAGCCCTCATCGCCAAGAGCCGGCCGGAAGGACGTTAAGGCCGGGCAATCCGCCCCCAGGCCGCCTATATAACTTACCGGAGAATCCGCTCTTGCCGGCCCGGCGCTCGCCTTGTGCAGCTGGCACGATTGTTATAGGCAGGGCCCTCTTCGGGCGACTTTCGCGGCCCGTAACAGGCTAAACTCTAGGCTGGGTCTCCGCCCGAAGGCGTGTGGAATCGATGACTTACATCGTCACCGAAG
>DATMDY010000038.1:0-3549 GCA_035557335.1 Methyloceanibacter sp. | reverse complement strand
CGGCCGCTGGTGGCGTGCCCTGCTTTATCCTGACGCCGAGCCGATGGCGAATTTCACCGTGGCGGAAGGAACCACCGATGTGCCGGAGGTGAAGTTCTAGTCTCCGGTCGAGTCGAGTGCCAAAATGGCCTCCATGGTTTTGCGCTTCGGTGTGTTCGGACTCGCGCTAGTCCTTGTCCTCTGGCTGTCTCCCGCCGGGGCGCAGCCTACCTTCCCCGAGCTTGCCGGTCGCGTCGTCGATAACGCGCAGCTCTTAAGTCCAGCCGACAAGACGGCGCTCGACGCCGAGCTCAAGGCGCTCGAGGACAAAAGCTCGGACCAGGTGGTCGTGGTCACCTTGCCGTCGCTGCAAGGCTACACCATCGAGGATTACGGCTATCAGCTTGGGCGCCATTGGGGCATCGGCACCGCGAAACTGAATAACGGTGTCCTGCTGATCGTCGCGCCGAACGAGCGCAAGGTGCGCATCGAAGTCGGCCGCGGGCTTGAGCCGACTCTCACCGATGCGTTGTCCAAGATCGTCATCGACAATGCCATCCTGCCCCGCTTTCGCGCCGGCGACTTTACCGGCGGCATCAAGGATGGGGTCGGCGACATCGTCCGCGTGCTGACCGGCGACGCGGCCGAGGTCGAGGCGCGCGCCAGAGCGCGTCAAGATGCCGACGATGAAGCGATCGATTGGGTCCTGGTCATCATTTGGACCGTGATCTTGCTGTGGATTGCGTACAACATCTGGCGGAGCATCCGCTATACGCCGCGCGCGAGCCATAGGCGCGGCGGTCCCGACGTCGTGCCCGGCCCGACATGGGGCGGCGGCGGTGGAAGCTGGAGCAGCGGCGGGGGTGGGGGCGGCGGCTTTTCCGGCGGCGGCGGCAGCTTCGGGGGCGGCGGCGCCTCCGGCGGTTGGTAGGAGAGGCCCGTGCAGCCCTTCACCATCGAGGAACAGGAGGCGATTTCCAAGGCCATCACGCGCGCCGAGGCGAAGACCTCCGGCGAGATCGTGGTGGTGGTGACAAGCGCCTCCGATGGCTACCGCTCCTTTGTCGTATTGTGGGCGGCGTTGATCGCGCTCGCCGTGCCGCTGCCGTTCATCTGGGCGACGCAATGGCCCATCGAATATGTCTATCTCTTGCAGCTCGCCGCCTTTCTCGTTTGTGTGATCCTGTTCCAATGGAAGCCGATCCGTTTCGCGCTCGTGCCGAAAGGGATCAAGCATGCCCGCGCGCATCATAAGGCCGTCGAGCAATTTCTGGCGCAGAGCCTGCACACCACCAAGGGACGTACCGGCGTTCTGATCTTCGTGTCCTTCGCCGAACATTACGCCGAAGTGATCGCCGATGACGGCATCTACCGCAAAGTATCGCCGACCATGTGGGAGGACGTGGTGGGCGAGCTGACCAACCATCTGGGCGAAGGCTCGCGGACCGAGGGCTTGACTCGCGCCGTGGAGAGATGCGGCAAGATTCTCGCCAAGCATTTTCCGCCCGGCCGGATCGATGCCAACGAGATGCCCAACCATCTGATCGTGCTCGATGGCCCGTGAGAGACGGCACGGCGCCAAGCATCCACCCACGAAGCAAAAGCGCCGCAGCGCGCTATTCGGCTGGGTGATGTTCGACTGGGCGGCGCAGCCCTTCTACACGCTCGTCGTCACCTTCCTGTTCGCGCCGTATTTCGTGAACGGCTTCGTGGGCGATCCGGCACGCGGTGCCGCACTTTGGGCCTACGCCACCGGCATCTCCCAGCTCATCGCCGCGGCGCTCGGGCCGGTGCTCGGCGCCATCGCCGATACCGGGCAGCCGCGGAAGCCATGGATCGGCGGATTCTCCGCGCTTCTGGTGGTTGGGCTGTGCGGCTTGTGGTTCGCCGTTCCGGGGCAGCACGATCTGATCCCCGTGGTGCTGATCTCCTTCGGGCTTGCGATGATCGGGGTGGAGCTCGCCACCGTCTTCACCAACGCCATGATGCCGTCGTTGATCTCCGGCCGCCGCCTCGGCACCCTGTCGGGCATCGGCTGGGCCACCGGCTATGTCGGCGGGCTGATCAGTCTCGTGCTGATCGCAGGGCTCGTGGTGGCCGATCCCCATACCGGCAAGACCCTGCTCGGGCTTCAGCCGATCGTGCCGTTCGATCCCGAGACGCGCGAAGGCGACCGGCTGATCGGGCCGTTCTCGGCCGCTTGGTACGTCATCTTCGTGCTGCCGCTGTTCCTGTTCACGCCGGACCGGCCGGCCAAGCCGCTCATGGCCGGCGCGGTCAGAGCGGGGCTGGTCCAGCTTGTCCAGTCAGTGAAGGATCTCGTGCGCCATCACGGGCAGGTCGCGCTCTTTCTCCTGGCGCGCATGCTCTATGCCGATGGGCTCGGCGCCGTGTTCGCCTTCGGCGGCATCTACGCCGCCACGGTGTTCGGCTGGGGCGCGATGGAGCTTGGCCTGTTCGGCATCGTGCTGACCATTGCCGGGACGATCGGCGCTTTGTTTGGCGGGTTTCTCGACGATCGGCGGGGTTCGAAAGCGGTGATCGCCGCGTCGCTCGGCGTGTTCATCGCCGCGTCCATCGGCGTGTTGTCCGTCGATTCAAGCCATGTGCTGTTCGTGCACCCGGTCGCGCCGAAGATTCCCGGCAGCGCGCCGTTTTCTTCCGCGGGCGAGCAGGTCTATCTCGCTTTCGCCATTCTCATTGGGCTTGCGTCCGGGCCCATCCAGGCGTCGAGCCGCACCCTGCTCGCCAGACTATGCCCATCGGCCAAGCTCACGGAATTTTTCGGCTTTTTTGCCTTTTCCGGCAAGGTCACGGCCTTCGCCGCGCCGCTCGCCATCGGTGTGGTGACGGCTCTGAGCGGCAGCCAGCGCCTCGGCATCTCGATGAGCCTGATCTTCCTGCTGGTCGGCTTGCTGCTATTGCACTGGGTCAGAGCGCCTAATGCCGGAAATGGCGAAGCCCCGTGAACACCATGGCGAGCCCGGCTTCGTCCGCCGCCGCGATGACTTCCCCGTCGCGAAGCGACCCGCCTGGCTGAATGATCGCGGTGGCGCCCGCCTCGGCGATGATCTTGACGCCGTCGGCAAAGGGAAAGAACGCGTCCGACGCGGCGACCGCGCCCTTCGTCAAGCTCTCCGAAAGGTTCATTGCCGCCGCGGCATGTTCGGCTTTCCACGCGGCGATGCGCGCGGAGTCGACGCGGCTCATCTGGCCCGCGCCGATGCCGACCGTGGCGCCGCCTTTCGCATAGACGATGGCGTTCGACTTGATGTGCTTAGCCACGGTGAAAGCGAAGAGAAGATCGGCAAGCTCCTGCGCGGTGGGCTTCCGCTTGGTCACCACCTTCAGGGCTGACGCGGCAACAGCCCCGTTGTCGCGCGACTGGACGAGAAAGCCGCCAGCCAGCGAGCGGAAGGCAAGCCCCGGCGCTTTGGGGTCGGGGAGTCCCCCGGCCAGCAGTAGCCGCAGATTCTTCTTTGCGGCAAGGATGGCCTTCGCCTCGTCGCTCGCATCGGGCGCGATGATGACCTCGGTGAAGATCTTGACGATCTCCCGCGCGGCATCGGC
>DATMDY010000037.1:0-2672 GCA_035557335.1 Methyloceanibacter sp. | reverse complement strand
GCTGGAGGCTCTCGCACTTGAGGAATATGCGTCCGCCGACCCGCTTGTTGAGCGCGGGATGCTCGAGGAGGGGCGTCGTGACGATATGAGGCGCGAGGCGGTCGGCGGCGGCGCGGATCATATCGATCGTGACGGAAAGCGTCGGCATGGTGGGGCTCGCGGCTGTCCAAGAGGGAGGCCCGATGCGGGCGCGCCCGCTCCATACACCAACCACGCACATTAGGCCATGCGTGCCCGATCGAGCAGGAATCACGCACCCCCCGGCAGGCCGCGCCGGACGAGCGCAGATACTGTTGATTCTTCACAATGTATTTCAGCTCTTGCGATCCGGATTGAAGTATAGAGGTTTCGGGGCGGATAGTGCGCACTCGTGGCTGCGGCGTAGCCGACGACCCGCGCGGAAGGAACCCGACGCTGGCGCCAGGTATGGCGACTTACCGATTGGGACACTGGGAGGGACTTCAAATGGTGCGCCTGTATTTCGGCACCGACGGCATCCGGGGGCTTGCCAATACGCCGCCGATGACCGCCGAAATCGCGCTGAAGGTCGGCATGGCAGCCGGCAAGGTGCTCGCCCAGGGCGGTAGCCATCGCCTCCGGGCCGTCATCGGCAAGGATACGCGCCTCTCGGGCTACATGATCGAGAATGCGCTGGTGTCCGGCTTTACGGCTGTCGGCGTGGACGTGTTCCAGCTCGGCCCGATGCCGACGCCGGCCGTCGCCATGCTGACCCGCTCGCTCCGCGCCGATCTCGGCGTAATGATCTCCGCCTCGCACAACCCCTTTATCGACAACGGCATCAAGCTGTTCGGCCCTGACGGCTACAAGCTCTCCGACGAGACCGAGGCCGAGATCGAGCAGATGATGGAAGGGGATTCCACCGAGCTGCTCGCTGCCGCCGAGTCGATCGGACGGGCGACCCGCATCGACAGCGCGCGCGAGCGTTACATCGAGTTCGCCAAGCGCACTCTGCCCAAGAACATCCGCTTCGACGGCATCCGGGCCGTGATCGATTGCGCCAACGGCGCGGGCTACAAGGTGGCGCCGGAGGCGCTATGGGAGCTCGGCGCCGAGGTCATCAAGATCGGCGTCGATCCTAACGGCTTGAACATCAACAAGGATTGCGGCACGACCGCGCCCGAGGATCTGATCCGCAAGGTCAGCGAGGTGCGCGCCGATATCGGCATTGCGCTCGACGGCGACGCCGACCGCGTGGTCATCGTCGACGAGAAGGGCAGCATCATCGACGGCGACCAGCTGATGGCGGTGATCGCCGAGTCCTGGCTGATGCGCGGACGGCTGGCCGGCGGCGGCGTGGTCGCCACGGTGATGTCCAATCTCGGGCTCGAGCGCTATCTCGAAGGCTTGGGCCTCGGTCTTGCCCGCACCCCGGTCGGCGATCGCTACGTGGTCGAGCATATGCGCCGCCATGGCTACAATGTCGGCGGCGAGCAATCCGGCCATATCGTGCTGTCGGATTTCTCCACTACCGGCGACGGCCTCATCACCGCGCTGCAGCTTCTGGCGGTGGTGGCGCAGAGCGGCAAGCCGGTGAGCGAGATCTGCAACCGTTTCGAGCCTCTGCCGCAAGTTCTGGAAAACGTCCGCTACAAGAACGGCCAGCCGCTCGACAATGTCGGGGTGCAGCGGGCGATCAGCGACGGCAAGTCCAAGCTCGGCAAGGCGGGCCGCCTGGTCATCCGTCCGTCCGGCACCGAGCCGGTCATCCGGGTGATGGCCGAAGGCGACGACGAGCGCCTGGTCAAGACGGTCGTATCGGACATCGTCCACGCCCTCTCTGACGCTGCCGCCTAGTCTGCCAACATCTAGGTTTTTCCTGTCATTGCCCGGCTCGACCCGCCTGCGGGCCGTAGCCCAGAAATCACTTAAGTTGTTTCGTATCCCTTCGGCGGGGCGAAGGCCCGGGCAATCCAGCGACCCCCTTCATACATAATGCCAATGACCACCCTACCTAAGCCGAAGCTACGGCCCAAGAACCCGCGCTTCTCCTCAGGGCCCTGCACCAAGCGGCCGGGGTGGTCGCCAGGCGCGCTCAAGGGCGCGCTGCTCGGCCGCTACCATCGCGGGCCAGAAACCAAGGCGAGGCTCGCGCTGGCGCTCGCCAGGACGCGCGAGCTTCTCAAGCTTCCGTCCGGCTACCGCACGGCGATCGTGCCGGCCTCCGACACCGGCGCGGTGGAGATGGCGCTGTGGTCGCTGCTCGGTGCGCGCGGTGTCGATGTGCTTGGCTGGGAGGCTTTCACCCGGGACTGGGTGACCGACATCGTCGAGCAGCTCAGGCTCAAGGACGTTCGCGCTCTACTCGCGCCCTATGGCGAGCTGCCCGATCTCGCCCAGGTCGATTTCGACCGCGACGTGGTGTTCGCCTGGAACGGCACCACGTCGGGCGTATGCGTTCCCAATGGCGATTGGATTGCGCCGGACCGCAAAGGTCTCACCATCTGCGACGCCACTTCGGCCGTGTTCGCGGTGGACATCGATTGGCGGAAGCTCGATGCCGCGACCTTCTCCTGGCAGAAGGTGCTGGGCGGGGAGGCGCAACACGGCATTCTGATCCTGTCGCCCCGCGCCATCGAGCGGCTGGAGAGCTACACGCCGCCCTGGCCGCTGCCGAAGCTGTTCCGCATGACGCTTGACGGCAGGCTGAACGA
>DATMDY010000036.1:0-7957 GCA_035557335.1 Methyloceanibacter sp. | reverse complement strand
GCGTGAGCCTGGTGCGGCAAGGGAAGGCACGTGCCATCGTCACCAATCCGGTGTCCAAGGCGATGCTCTATGGCGCGGGCTTCGCCTTTCCGGGGCACACCGAATATCTCGCCGCGCTCGCGGGCGCCGATGGCCATGTGCCGCATCCGGTGATGATGCTGGCTTCTGGCGCCTTCAGGGTGGTTCCCGTCACCATTCATATCCCCTTGAAAGAAGTGGCGGACGTGCTGACGAAGGATTTGATCCTCGCCACCATCGAGACCACGGCCACGGACCTTGGCCGCTTCTTCGGTCTGGAGCGCCCTCGCCTTGCGGTGAGCGGCCTCAACCCGCATGCCGGCGAGGATGGGACTCTGGGCCGCGAGGAGATAGACATCATCGCTCCGGCTATCGCGGCGGCGCGCGCCAAGGGCCTCGACGTCACGGGCCCCTACCCTGCCGACACGCTGTTCCATGAAGCCGCGCGTCAGACTTACGACGCGGCGGTCTGCATGTATCACGACCAGGCGCTGGTGCCGTTCAAGACGCTGGCCTTCGAGGACGGTGTCAACGTGACGCTTGGGCTGCCTTTCATACGCACCTCACCCGACCACGGCACCGCCTTTGGTATTGCCGGCACCGGCAAGGCCAGTCCGCGCAGTCTCATCGAAGCTCTGCGCCTGGCCGATACCATGAGCAAGACCGCGGGGGCGCTAACCGCCGGAGTGGAGGCGTGAGCATGCCGGACGGACTGCCGCCGCTGCGCGAGGTGATCCGCGCGGCGGGCCTCTCCGCCAAGAAGAGCCTGGGGCAAAATTTTCTGCTCGATTTCAATTTGACGCGGCGCATCGCGCGCGCCGCCGGGCCGCTCGAAGGCGCGACCATCGTCGAGATCGGCCCCGGTCCAGGCGGGCTCACCCGTGCGCTGCTGCTCGAAGGCGCGTCCCGCGTGATCGCCATCGAAAAGGACGAACGCTGCTTGCCGGCGCTCGCCGCCATCGACGCGCTCTATCCGGGGCGTCTCGACATAGTCGCCGCGGATGCGCGCGAGGTGGACTATGAAGCGCTCGATCTTCCACAGCCGGCGCGCGTCGTTGCCAACCTTCCCTACAGCGTCGGCACGCCGCTGCTGATCGGCTGGCTCAAGACCGAACCCTGGCCGCCTTGGTTCGACCGACTGGTGCTGATGTTCCAGCGCGAGGTCGCCGACCGTATCGTCGCCGAGCCCCGCACGAAGGACTATGGGCGGCTGGCGGCGCTCTCTCAGTGGCGCACGCGCCCGCGCGTACTCTTCACGCTGCCGGCCGCGGCCTTCACGCCGAAGCCGAAGGTCGACTCTGCTCTCGTGGAGCTCGTGCCGCGTGACGTTCCCGAGCCTGCTTGCGACGTAAGAACACTGGAGAAAGTCACCGCCGCCGCCTTCGGCCAGCGTCGTAAGATGCTGCGCTCCTCTCTGCGCCAGATCACGCCGAATAGCGAGGCGCTGCTGGAAGGGCTCGGCATCGATCCGAAGGCGCGGGCAGAGGAGCTGGCTCCTGCCGATTTCTGCCGCATTGCCAATGCCTTAGCGGGCTAAAGCGCGGCCAGCAGACCCTGCACGAAGTCTTTGAGTCCGGTGAGGCGCGCGCGGCGCAGGCGCTCGGCAATCAGGATGGCGCGCACCGCCGCCACCGATCGTTCGAGATCGTGGTTGACGATCACATAGTCGTATTCCTGCCAATGCCGGATCTCGTTGCTCGCGCCGCGCATTCGCCGGCGCACCTCCTCCTCTGAATCTTCCGCCCGGTCGTGCAGCCGTTTCTCCAGCGCTTTCGCCGAAGGCGGCAGGATGAACACGCTGACCACGTCGTCCGGCGCTGCCCGACGCAGGCTCGCGGCACCCTGCCAATCGACGTCGAACAGCACGTCGCGCCCTTCCTTCAGGGCCCGCTCGACCGGCGCGCGCGGCGTACCATAGGAATTGCCGAACACTTCCGCCCATTCCAGGAACGCCCCCCGATCGCGCATCCGCGCGAACTCGTCCTGATCGACAAAGTGATAGTCCTTGCCCTCCTTCTCGCCTTTGCGTTTCTTGCGTGTGGTATGCGAGATCGACGAGGCGATGCCCGTCTCCGCCTCGAGCAGGGCCCTCGCGATGGTGGTCTTGCCGGCGCCGGACGGCGACGACAGCACCAACATGAGTCCCCTGCGCGCGATGCCCCCCTGCATTGGCCCTCTCACTCGATGTTCTGGACCTGCTCGCGCAGCTGGTCGATGACGGTCTTGAGCTCGAGCCCGGCCCGGCTGATCTCGAGGTCGGCGGCCTTGGAGCAGATGGTGTTGGCCTCGCGGTTGAACTCCTGGGCAAGGAACTCGAATTTGCGTCCGGCCGGCTGATTGCTGCCGATCAATTCGTTGGCGGCGGCGACATGGGCGCGCAAACGGTCGAGCTCCTCCTGGATGTCGGCCTTGGCGGTAAGCAGTAGGGCTTCCTGATGCAGTCGGTCGGGATCGAAATTTGCACCGGTCTCGGCAAGTCGCGCGATCTGCTCGGCAAGACGCGCGGTAATCGCCTCGGGTTGGCGCGCGGACGCGGCCGACGCCTGCTCGACCAGGGCCGCGATCAGGGCGAGCTGCTTCACGATCACAAGCTGCAGCCGTTCGCCTTCGCTGGCGCGGGCCTTGACCAGCTGATCGAGCGTGGCGGCAAGGCCCGCAAGCAGAGCCTGAGTGAGGGCCGCTTGCGTCTCATCGCTCTCTTCCGCCTCCACGGTCTCCACGACGCCGCGCATGGAAAGCAGGGTGTCGAGGCGCGCGGCCTTCAGGACCGTCAAAGTGCGCGCCCGCTCGGCCACGTCCTTGGCCTGCGCCAGCGCCGCCTCGTTCAGACGAATCTCCATCTGCCCGGTCTCGCGCTTGAGCCCGAGGTTGATGGTGCAATTGCCGCGCGCGAGCTTCTCTTGGGCCAGGCCGCGCGCGCCGATTTCGAGCCTCTCGAAGCCGGACGGTAGGCGCAGACGGAGATCAAGCGAGCGCCCGTTGACGCTGCGCGCCTCCCAATACCAGCTTATGTCCCTATGCACGCCGTCGGCGCGGGCGAAGCCAGTCATGCTTTTGAGGGTCATCGCGTTCAGCCCCGCCAGTAGAGTCCGCCCCGCCGGCTCTTATAGCCGAGTCGCAGGCCATTTCAGGCTCGAAGCGAGCCTATGGTTGGGGTTTCCGCCGTGGCAAGGGCACGGCAGGGCCTGTGGCGGGCGCCGGCTTAGCCTCCGCCGCAGCGGGCGCTTCGGTTGCGGGCGTGGCGGGAGCGGCCGGGTCAGCCGTAGAAGCAGCAGCGGCTGGATCGGCTCCGGCAGCAGCGGCAGCGGCAGCCGCGGCGGCGGCTTCTTCCGCCTGCTTGGCCCTGATCTCTCGCTCGATCTCACGCCAACGCGCGACATTCTTATTATGCTCGGCCAAGGTCGCGGCAAAGGCGTGGCCGCCCGTACCGTCGGCGCAGAAATAGAGATATTCGGACTTGGCCGGCTTCAACACCGCCTCGATCGCCGCGCGCCCGGGATTGGCGATCGGGGTCGGCGGCAACCCGTCGATCTTATAGGTGTTGTACGGCGTCTCGCGATCGAGCTCATCGCGCGTGATGGGATGGTCGCGCATGCCTTCCCCGCCGAATATCCCATAGATGATGGTCGGGTCGGATTGTAGCCGCATCTTCTTCTTGAGGCGGTTGTGGAACACGCTCGCCACATGCGGCCGCTCGTCGGCGCGTCCGGTCTCCTTCTCCACGATGGAAGCAAGCACCAACGCCTCCTCCGGCGTCTTGACCATGATGTCGGGGTGGCGTTCCTCCCACATCTTGGCGAGGAATTTCCGTTGCGCGTGCTGCATGCGCTCGATGATGTTCCTGCGCGAATCGTCGCTGCCGAACCGGTATGTATCGGGGAGCAAGGTTCCCTCCGGCGGAATCTCGGCGATCTCCCCCGTCAGCTCGGGATGGGCGAGCAGCCTTGCCACGATCTGCTGGCTGGTCAGGCCTTCGGGCAGCGTGACCTTGTGCTCTATCGACTTGCCCTCGACCAAGGTGTCGAGAACCTCGCGCATGGTCGCCTGCTTGCCGAGCTCGTACTCACCCGCTTTGACGCTGCCGTAGCCCTGCAGATACATGAAATAGAGAATGCCGCTCATGAAGATGCGCCGGTCGGTGATAACCCCGTCGCGCTCGAGCCGCTCGGCGATCGCCGCGATGCCTTCCCCCTTGGGGACGACCACCACGGTGGAGGTGGTAAGCGGGCCGGGCCGGTCGAACTGGACCTTCATAAAATAGAAGGTGCCGATGGCGAGGCAGGCCAGCACGAAGAAGAAGGTGAAAAGGCCGGAGAGCATCCCCAAGAAGGGATGGTCGTTGTGCTGTTCAGGAGGCTCGCGTTCCGGGGGGTCCGGTGGGCGCTCGGGCATCAGCGCCTCCGACGGACTGGGCGGAAGCGTGGAAAACGTCCTGGGAGCGTACGCGGACGGCACCAGATCTTGGTTGTCGTTGGCCGTCGAGGGAAAATTCCTGTTCAACGACATAGCAAGTCCCGGATCACCCTACCCACTTGAAGTCGAAATATGGCCAAAGGGAGGTTCGCCTGGCAAGCGCCAGATGGATCAGGCCGCGTAACGGCGCATGATCAGCGACGCATTGGTGCCTCCGAATCCGAAAGAATTGGAGAGCACCGTGTCGATGGTCCGGGGCCGCGCCTTGTGCGGCACCAGATCGATGGCCGTGGCCACCGACGGATTGTCGAGATTGAGCGTCGGGGGCGCCACATTATCGCGGATGGCGAGTGCCGAGAAGATCGCCTCAACCGCGCCCGCCGCGCCCAGCAGATGGCCGATAGCCGATTTGGTCGAGGACATGGAGACCTTGCCGGCGGCGTTGCCGAACAGGCGCTCGACCGCCGCCAGCTCGATCTCGTCGCCCATCGGCGTCGAAGTGCCGTGCGCGTTGATATAGTCGATATCGGCGGGATCGATGCCGGCGCGCTTCACCGCGGCCACCATGCAGCGATAGGCGCCGTCACCGTCTTCCGCCGGCGCGGTGATATGGAAGGCATCGCCCGAAAGACCGTAACCGATGATCTCGGCATAGATGCGCGCGCCCCGCGCCATGGCGTGCTCGAGTTCCTCGACCACCACCATGCCGGCGCCCTCTCCCATGACGAAGCCGTCGCGGTCGCGGTCATAGGGGCGCGAGGCGCGTTCGGGCTGGTCATTGAAATTGGTGGAGAGCGCGCGGCAAGCGGCGAAGCCGGCGAGCGCCAAGCGGCAGACCGGCGATTCGCTTCCCCCCGCCAGCATCACGTCGGCATCGCCGAGCGCCACGAGACGCGAGGCGTCGCCGATGGCATGCGCGCCGGTCGAGCAGGCGGTGACCACGGCATGGTTCGGGCCTTTCAACCCATGCTCGATGGAGACGTAGCCGGAGGCGAGATTGATCAGACGTCCGGGAATGAAGAACGGGCTCACCCGGCGCGGCCCCTTGTCGGCGAACAAGAGCGAGGTCTTTTCGATGCCCTGCAAGCCGCCGATGCCCGAGCCGATCAGCACGCCGGTCCTGATCTGGTCCTCGTAGGCGGTCGGCTTCCAGCCCGCGTCGGTCAGCGCCTGGGTGGCGGCGCCCATGGCATAGATGATGAAGTCGTCGACCTTGCGCTGCTCCTTGGGCTCCATCCAATCGCTCGGATTGAAGGTGCCGTCGCTGCCGTCGCCGCGCGTGACCTGGCAGGCGATTTGGCAGCTGAGATCGGAGACGTCGAAATTGTCGATGTGGCGCGCGGCGTTCTGGCCTTCGTTCAGGCGCTGCCACGCGATCTCATAGCCCGTGCCGAGCGGCGAGACGAGACCCAAGCCTGTGATGACGACACGTCGCATCGCGCTTTCGCGTGATCCTTGCGGGAACCTGTTGTCGAGCCGTTAGGGCTACGTTTGTCACGACGGCTGCGGCTGATCCCCGCGAAGTCGCGTCAAGCGGCGGTATTCTTCTCCAGGAACTTGATGGCGTCGCCAACGGTGAGAATGGTCTCCGCCGCGTCGTCGGGGATCTCGCAGCCGAACTCCTCCTCGAAGGCCATAACCAGCTCGACCGTGTCGAGGCTGTCAGCCCCTAGGTCGTCGATGAAGCTCGCATTCTCGGTGACCTTGTCGGCCTCTACCCCGAGATGCTCCACGACGATCTTCTTTACGCGCTCCGAGATATCGCTCATTTCGTATCACTGTCCCTTGCTTATCGTCATCAGGCCTGCACTCCCCCCGAGCTGCGGCTCACGGCCTAACGCCCCCGAGCGGTAAGTTAAGAGGGTTGATCGCGGTGGGATTGTCGTTTGTCAAGCCCCCACAAAACGGCAGTTTGGGTACCATACTTTATATGACTTTGCCACAAACCCTCAGGCGGGAAAACTGCTTGCCAAACCTGCTCAAGCCGTTGCCACAAGTCTTTGTCAATCCAGGGCTTACACCATGACCATGCCGCCATTGACGTGGATGGTCTCGCCGGTGACGTAGCCCGCCTCGTTGCTGGCGAGGAAGACCACCGCCGTGGCGACATCGTCGGGCTTGCCGAAGGTCTGGGCGGGGATGGCGGCGCCAATCGCCTCGACTTGCTTCGGCGTCAAGGCGTCGGTCATGGGGGTCTGGATGAAGCCCGGGGCGATGCAGTTCGCCGTGATGCCCCGGCTCGCCACCTCTCTCGCCAGCGACTTGGTCATGCCGACCAGTCCCGCTTTGGAGGCGGCATAGTTGCCCTGGCCCGGATTGCCGAGCACGCCGGAGATCGAGGCGATATTGACGATGCGGCCGTAACGCCGCCGCATCATGTTGCGCAAGATGCCGCGCGTCAGCACGAACACCGAGGTGAGATTGACGGCGATGACGTCGTCCCACTCCTCGTCCTTCATGCGCATGAACAGATTGTCGTGGGTGATGCCGGCATTGTTGACGAGAATGTCCACCTGGCCGAGCTGCTTCTCCGCCGACTCCGGCAGCAGTGCCACCGCCGGCCGGTCACGGAGGTCGCAAGGCAGCACGAAGACGCGCGACCCGATCTCCGAGGCCAGAGCTTCCAGCTTCCCGGCATTGGTGCCGGAAATTGCGACAGTGGCACCCTGGGCATGCAGCGCCTTGGCGATGGCGCCGCCAATGCCGCCACTGGCGCCGGTCACCAGCGCTCCCTTCCCTGTCAGGTCGAACATTGAGGCTCTCCTTTCCTCCCGTTCAGGCCGCGAGAGTCGAGGCCGCGGCTTCAAGCTCTTCCGGCGTGCCGACGCTCTTGGCCTCGATCCCGTCGAAGCGCCGGGCAATGCCGGTCAGCACGCGGCCCGCGCCCACTTCATAGACCGTGCCGACGCCGTTGGCCTGTAGATAAAGCATGGTCTCGCGCCACCTGACCATGCAAGTCACCTGCTCGACGAGCCGTGCTCTGATCTCCTCCGGATCGGTGACGGGCGCGGCAAGCACATTGGCGACGAGCGGCACCGCAGGTACCTCGATCTCGACGGCGGCGAGCGCCTCGCGCATGATTTCGGCCGCGGGCTGCATCAACGCGCAATGGAACGGCGCGCTTACCGGGAGCAGCACCGCGCGCCGCGCGCCGAACTTGGGAGCAAGCGCCACAGCGCGGTCGATCGC
The DNA here is from genome assembly GCA_035557335.1 of Methyloceanibacter sp. GTDB lineage: Bacteria > Pseudomonadota > Alphaproteobacteria > Rhizobiales > Methyloligellaceae > Methyloceanibacter. The sequence goes on along the minus strand of DATMDY010000036.1, from coordinate 337 downwards.
CGTCTTGGCGCCAGAGATCACCACTTGGCCGGGCGCATTGTCGTTGGCGGCCTCGCATACCTCGCCTTGTGCTGCTTCCTTGGCAAGTGCCTGGGCCTGGGCGAGATCGGCGCCGAGCAGCGCCGCCATGGCCCCCTCGCCCACCGGGACCGCCTCCTGCATGGCTCGGCCGCGTATCTTGAGCAGCCGCGCCGTGTCGGCGAGGGTGAGCGCGCCGGAAGCCGCGAGCGCGGAATATTCGCCGAGCGAGTGGCCCGCGACATAGGCGATCGTGTCGGGGAGCCTCACGCCCTTCTCGCCGAGCACGCGCATTGCGGCAAGCGACACGGCCATCAGC
>DATMDY010000035.1:0-13507 GCA_035557335.1 Methyloceanibacter sp. | reverse complement strand
CTATCGTCAGATGATGTCGTTGATCGAGGCCGGCCATCTCTTCATCGCCCAGCCTCCCCTCTATAAGGTGAAGCGCGGCCAGTCCGAGCGCTATATCAAGGACGAGAAGGCGCTGGAGGATTACCTGATCGGCGAGGGCCTGGAGGACACGGTGCTGATCACCGGCGACAATGCCACCCGCGCCCGGGAGGATCTGCGCGACATCGTGGAAACGGCACGCAAGATCGCCTCGATCCTCAAGGGCCTGCATAGCCGTTATCCGCGCTTCATCGTCGAGCAGGCGGCCATCGCCGGCGCGCTCAGCCCGAAAGTGCTGAAGGACGCCAAGCAGGCGCAGGCCGCGGCCGGCTATATCGCCAAGCGCCTCGATGCGCTGGCCGACGAGACCGAGCGCGGCTGGCATGCCGAGGCGCTGCAAGAGGGCGGCTTGCGCTTCTGGCGCGAGCTGCGCGGCGTCATGGAATCTCACCTCATCGACGGGCCGTTCATAGCTTCCGCCGACGCGCTGAAGCTCGACGGCTTCGCCGCGCATCTCCAGGAGGTCTACGCCAAGCCCGCCCAGCTCAAGCGCAAGGACACGACCCTCGTGGTGCATGGACCGAGCGATCTTCTGGATGCGGTGATGACGGCGGGGCGCAAGGGGCTCACGCTGCAGCGTTACAAAGGACTCGGCGAGATGAACCCGGATCAGCTCTGGGACACCACGCTCGACCTCAACACCCGCACCATCCTGCAGGTGAAGATCAAGGAAGGCGAGGACGCCGACGACGTCTTCTCGCGGCTGATGGGCGACGAGGTCGAGCCCCGCCGCGAGTTCATCCAGGCCAACGCCCTGCAAGTCGCCAATCTCGACGTTTGAGCCTTTAGCTGGCTGAGCAGCGCAATTCCTTAACGCTGTGGCAAGGCCGAGCGCCTAGCTTTTGCGCCTGAAGAGGTTCGCGCGCCAAGGCCCGCGAGCCACGCTTGCGGGTTGGAAGGCGCGGATTACCATGCAAGGGGCGCGGCGGAGCGGCAGGTTCGGAGCCACGAGCGCCAAGCGCACGCGTCCTTCTGGCGGCGCGCGGCGCCCCATTCCTCGCCGCCCGGCTGGACGTCGCAGGCGGCGACCGGGACGGCTAAGACGCGCCATTGCACGGCACCCAATTCTCATCGGTTTTGTCCGCTATTCGCTGTTCGCGTCGCTTTGCGTGGCCACTGTCGGCGGGCTCGCGCTGGCCATCTTTATAGCGCGCCTGCCCGACCCCATGCTCGACACCAGGCCGCCCAATGTCACCGTGCGCGCCGAAGACGGCACCGTGCTCGCCGAGCGAGGCCTGCGCCGTGGCCATGCGCGCCTCGACGCGCTGTCGCCGCATCTCGTCAACGCCGTGCTCGCCACCGAGGACCGCCGCTTTTATTACCATATCGGCATCGATCCGCTGGGGCTCATCCGCGCCGGCATCCGCAACGCGCAAGAAGGCGCGGTGGTCGAAGGCGGCTCGACCATCACCCAGCAGCTTGCCAAGAATCTGTTCCTCAAGCCCGAGCGCACCCTCACGCGCAAGCTCGAAGAGTTGATCTATGCGGTATGGCTCGAGCGGCGCTTCGCCAAGGACGAGATCCTCGAGCTCTATCTCAACCGCGTCTATTTCGGCGGCGGAAGCTATGGCGTGGAAGCCGCGTCGCGGCATTATTTCAGCAAGCCCGCGCGCGAGCTCACCCTTCCCCAGGCGGCACTGCTCGCCGGCCTGCTCAAGGCGCCGTCGCGCTATACGCCACGGCGCAGCGTGAAGCTCGCCAACGCCCGCGTCTCCCAGGTCCTCGACCGCATGGTCGACGCCGGATTCATCGAAGAGGCCGAGGCGCGCGTGGCGGCCACGCAACAACTCGGCCTCAGCGCCAAGGGCGACGAGACGGGCTACCCTTACGCCGTCGATTGGGTGGCCGAGCTTCTGCCTGAATTCGTCGGCGAAAACGAGAGCGACCTGATCGTCGACACCACCATCGATGCCGGCCTTCAGCGCGCGGCCCAGAAGGCACTCCGCCAACTTCTTGACGCGCAGGGTGAGAAGTCTGGCGCCAACGAAGGCGCCGTGGTGGTGCTCGACACGTCGGGCGGCGTAAAGGCGGTGGTCGGCGGCCGCTCCTACCAGGCAAGCCCCTTCGACCGCGCCATCAAGGCGCTGCGCCAGCCGGGCTCGGCCTTCAAGCCTTTCGTCTATCTCACGGCGCTCGAGCGCGGCTATAGCCCCGATTCGCGCGCCTATGACGGCCCGACCACCATCGCCGGCTGGACGCCGCGCAATTACACCGGCACCTATCGGGGTGAGGTGAGCTTAAGAGATGGCCTGGTGCACTCGCTCAACACCGTTGCCGCCAAGGTCACTGCGGCGGTGGGACCTGCACGGGTGGCGCATACCGCGCATCGGCTCGGCATTCAGTCCGAGCTGCATCACAGCCCCTCGCTCGCGCTCGGCACCGCCGAGGTCACGCTGCTCGAACTGACGGGCGCTTACACCCCCTTCGCCAATGGCGGCCAGGGCGTCATGCCGCATGTCATCACGCGAATCCGCAACAGCGACGGCAAGGTGCTTTATGCACGGCGGCATCGCACCACGGGCCAAGTCGTGTCGTCCGCTTTTGTCGGCGCCATGAACGACATGCTGAACGCGGCGCTGATCCGCGGCACGGGCAAGCGCGCCGCGATTCCCACCCATGTCGCCGCCGGCAAGACGGGAACCACGCAAGCCTCTCGCGATGCGTGGTTCGTGGGCTACACGGCGCACTACGTCGCGGGCGTGTGGATCGGCAACGACGACAACACGCCGATGCGCAAAGTGACCGGCGGCACTCTGCCCGCCGAGCTCTGGCACGCCATCATGCTGTCCGCGCATGAAGACAAGACGCCTATGGCGCTGCCCGGCACGCGCGGTCCCGTCCTCTATGACGCCATCGCGCGGCTACCGTGGAACGCACCGCAGGCGAAACGCTCGGCCTCCGGTCAGTCTCTGTTCCGGCGCGTGTTTGGCTTCTTCGGCGGTTGAGCTATTCGATACTGCGCTTGGGCGAAGACCCACGCGATACGGAGTGCGTCTCGCCCGCGCCATAGCAATGCAGGCTCGCGCCATGCTTGCGCAGCCAGGCCCTCGCCGTCTCGTGCCCGGGCATGGTGCGCGCCACCAGCGCCCAGAAGCGCGACCCGTGATTCATGTAAGCGAGATGGGCGACCTCATGCGCGGCGAGATAATCGAGCACGAATGGCGGGGCGAGCACCAGCCGCCACGAGAAGGACAGCGCGCCGGTGGTCGAACATGAGCCCCAACGGGTGGTCTGGTCGCGCACGACGATACGCTTCGGTGCAAGACCGAGGCGGTCCGCATGAAGATCGACGCAAGTCTTGAGGTCGAGATGGGCCTGGCGCTTCAGCCAATCGAGCAGGCGGCGCGGCGCGTGTTCCTCTTCGCCGGTCACATGGAGCTGCGGCAATCTCCCGGCCGGCACGCCCGCGCCTCCCGGCCATGAAGGCGCGGCCTCGGCGCCGTCCGCCGCCTCGATCCACACCACGCCGCGCTTGCGCACCGATCCGGCAAACCGGACCACATGGACGTAACCGCGCAAGGGAATGACGGCCCCATGGGTGAAGGTCACGGCGTCGCCGAGCCCCGCCACGCGTTCCTTCAGCCAATCGAGATGACGCGAGAGGAATTCATCGGCATCGGCGTAGCTCGTATAGAGCGGCATGGTGAGCACGGCGCCACGGCGCGCTTCGCTCACTTGCAGGCTGATACGCCGCGCGCGCGGACTGCGCCGCAACAGCATCGGCACGTCGAGCCCGTCGATCTTGACCTCGACGGTCTCCCCGCGAGCAAGCTTGAGCCGCTTGAGCATCCCGTCCTGCCGTTGCCCCGATCTTTCCGAATCGGCGGCAACAGTAGCACAGGCTTTTTGCGGGAACCGCGCGTCCGGGCTTAGGCGGTGCGGCTGAAGGCCCGGGCGAACACGCCTTTGGCCTGCTGGTGGGCGCCAGTGAAGGCGCGGATTTTCGGCACGATCTCGGCGCGGAAGCGCGAGCCGTTGAACACGCCGTAATGGCCGACGCCGGGCTGAACATGGTGCTCGCGCAGCGCATCCGGAAGGGTGCTGCACAAAGTCTGTGCCGCACCCGTCTGGCCGATCCCGGAAATATCGTCCCTCTCCCCTTCCACCGTCATCAGCGCCACGCGATGGATCTTGCTCGGGTCCACCTTGTCGTTGCGGTGGACCATCAAGCCGCGCGGCAGCTTCTGCTCGAGGAACACGGTCTCGATGGTCTGGAGATAATAATCGGCGGTGAGATCCATCACTGCCAGGAACTCATCGTAGAACTCGCGGTGCTTGTCGGCCGAGTCGCCGTCGCCGCGGATCAGATTATGGAACAGGTCGCGATGCGCCGTGACGTGACGGTCGAAATTCATGCCCATGAAGCCGGAGAGCTGCAAGAAGCCCGGATAGACCATGCGCATCATGCCGGGATAGGGCCACGGCACCTGGGTGATGACGTTGTGGCGGAACCAGTTCAACGGCTTGCCTTCGGCGAAGCGATTGACCGCGGTCGGACTCTCGCGCGTGTCGATGGGGCCGGCCATGAGGATCATGGAATGGGGCACGTCGAGGTCGCCTTTTGCTTCCATCAGCGACACCGCGGCGAAGACCGGAACAGTCGGCTGGCACACCGCCATGACATGCACGTCGCCGCCGAAAACCCGCAGGAACTCGACCACGTAGTCGATGTAATCGTCGAGGTCGAAGATGCCCGCGGCGCGCGGCACGTAGCGCGCGTCCTGCCATTCGGTGACATACACCTCGTAATAGGGAAGCAGATCGCGCACCGTGCCGCGCAGTAGCGTGGGGTAATGACCGGCGAGCGGCGCCACGATCAGCAGCTTGGCGTCCTGGCGGCGCCGGCGTGCGGGCACGTCGCGCTCGAAATGTACCAGGTTACAGAACGGCTTTTTCAGAAGCACGCGCTCGCGCACGGCAACCTCGCGTCCGTCCACTTCGATCGAGGCGATATCCCAGGCGGGCTTGCGGTACCGGCGCGTTGTGCGCTCGAACAGCTCGAGCACCGCCGCGGCGCCTTTGCCGAGCGGGGTGTACGAGGCCGGATTCAGGGGATTGCGGAACAGGAGCCGGTAGGCGTCAGCAGCGGCTCGGGCCGGGCTTAAAGCGGCCTGGTTCAGCTCATACAGGTGATAAAGCATCCAAATCCCTCGTGTTGCTGCATCTTAAATGCTGCATCGCAATAGGAGATGGTGATTCTTTGTTGCAGTGCAATGACAACTTGACGCGGGGCGCTTTGGCCGCGCGGCGTTAAGTAGCGGAACCCTAGCAAAAGAGCCCGCCTTGGGAGTGCAGCGATTGCGTCCGGTAAAAGCAAGCCCGCCTCCAAAAAGCGGACCGTGTCCCCCTAAAGATAACGCCGCAGCGTGTCGGCCATCTTGGCCGCCTGCGTGCCGTACGGGATGTGGGTGATGAACTCGCCGTCGGGTCCCATAAGATAGACCAGCGCCGTGTGGTCGATGCTGTAATTGTCGCCCGCTTCGGCACCCTCGGGCGTGAATTTGGAATACGCGACCCGATACGCCTTGGCCGCTTCGGCGATCGCCTCAGGCGAGCCGGTCAGGCCGACGAACTCAGGCCCGAAATTCTTCACATAGTTGGCGACGACTTCAGGCGTGTCGCGCTCGGGATCGAGCGTGATGAAGATGGGCACCACGTCCTTGGCCTTGTCGCCAAGCTCACCGAGGCTCGCCGCCATCACCTGTAGCTCGGCCGGGCAGATATCGGGGCAATGAGTGAAGCCGAAGAACACGAGCATGTGGCGCCCCCGGAAATCGCCGTCGGCGACGGTCCTGCCGCCTTCGCCGATCAGGGTGAAGGGACCGCCGACCAGCGCCTTGCCGGTGGTGGTGACCGTCTTGCCCGGCGTGCCTTCGCTCAGGACCAGAGCCGCGGCGCCTCCAAGAGCGCCGATGAGAAAGCCGGCAAGTATGACCATGAGCAGGCGGCGTTGCATTTATTCACCCAGTTGCAGCAGCGTGCCGTTGACCTTGGCGCTCGCCAGAAACCGGCTGAAGGTCACATAGCCCGCGATCAAATAAACCACATTCAGCCCGAGCGCCCACCATAGCTCCGTCACATCGAACGTATTATGCAGCAGGATCGAGCGCATGCCTTCGAACACATGAGTCGGGGGCAGCGCCAGCGCCACCGGCTGGAGCCAATCCGGCAGCACCGACACCGGATAATACACACAGCACAGCGGCAACAGCAAAAAGGCAAGCGACCAGGCCAGCTCCTCGGCGCCGAGCCCATATCGCAGAATCACCCCGGCGGCGATCAGCCCGAGTGCCCAACTGGTCAAAACCAGCACGCCGAAAAAGGCTGCGAGCGGCAGGCCGAGATCGAGCAGGTTGAAGCCGAAAATGTAATAGGCGGCGAGCGTGACCGGCACCATGCCGACGAGCAGACGGATAATGCTCCACACGCTCAAGCCGGCGACCAGCTCGAACGGGCGCAAGGGGCTGGTCAGCAGATTGCCGAGATTGCGCGACCACATCTCCTCGATAAAGGTGGTGGAGAAGCCGATCTTGGAGCGGAACAGAATATCCCACAGCAGCACCGATCCGATCAGCACGCCAGCGCCCATCGCCAGCGGGCTCGTGGTGTCGGCGAGATATTTCTGCAGGAAGCCCCAGGTGAGCATTTGCAGGAACGGCCAGTAGATCAGCTCGATCAGCCTGACGCCGGAGCTCCGCAGCAAATACATGTAGCGCTCGACCAGCGCCCAGATGCGCCGGAGCGAAGCATGCAGCCCGGTCGGCGGCAGGAGCACCGGCAGTGCGCCACTCGTAACGGAAGGGATCGTGGTCATGACGCTTTCCGTTCTGGCGCTGCTTGCTTGACGCGGCCACGCACCACGTCGAGAAACACGTCCTCGAGCGTCTCCTGGCCGTAAGTCTCGATCAGGCGCGACGGCGTCTCGTCCTCGATGATGCGCCCGGCGTTAAGCAGGATCACGCGGTCGGCGAGCCGCTCCACCTCCGCCATGTTGTGCGAGGCGATGAGCAGCGTGGCGCTGCGCTCTTGCGCGTAAGTCTTCAGCTTGCCCCTGATCCAGTCAGCGGTGTCGGGATCGAGCGAGGCCGTTGGCTCGTCGAGCAGCAGAAGCTCCGGCGCGTTGAGCAGCGCCTTGGCCAGACCCACGCGCGTCTTCTGGCCGGCGGAGAGCTTGCCGGTCGGGCGGTCGAGCAGGGGCTCAATTTGCAAATCCTCGGCGATATAGGCGATGCGCTCCGTGGCGTTGGCGACGCCGTAGAGCCCGGCATAGACGGTGAGGTTCTGCCTGACGGTGAGGCGCATCGGCAGATCGACATAGGGGCTCTGAAAATTAATCCTATGGGCGACCGCACCGCGATTGGTGCTCATGTCGGCGCCGAACACCTTGACCTCGCCGGAGGTGGGCATGACGAGCCCAAGCAGCATGGCAATGGTCGTGGTCTTGCCGGCGCCGTTGCCGCCGAGCAGCGCCACCGTGCTCGCGGGGTAGAGGGTAAAGTCTATGCGGTCGACCGCGGTGACGGCGCCATAGCGCTTGGTGAGGTTGCGCACCACAACGGGGAGGCTTGCCTCTGAGAGGCTTGCCCGGCCAATGCCGGCCGCATCGCCGATACTCTTGTCCATGCCCTTGCGCTGCTCGCCCGCTTTGACGGAATTATGACTTAGGCTCCCCGTGCTAGAGTTCACCTATGACCGCGCTCGACCATAGTCAAACCGCCCTCCCCGCCACCGTGCCGGAATGGCTCCGCGCCGGCGAAAGCCGGCTCAGGCTGCAAACCATCGTGCGGCTCCGCTGGCTTGCCGTGCTCGGCCAGACCATCACCGTGATCGGCGCCTATTGGGTGCTCGGCATCGAGCTGCCCATCGGCGCGTGCCTGGCGGTGATCGCGCTTTCGGCCTGGATCAATGTGGCGCTACGCATACGCTATCCGGCCAGCCACCGTCTCAAGAGCAATTACGCCTTCCTCATGCTTGGCTACGACATCCTGCAGCTCGCCGCGCTGCTCTATCTGACCGGTGGCTTGCAGAACCCCTTCGCCTTCTTGCTGATCGCGCCGGTCACGGTGTCGGCCTCGACCTTGCCCCTCAAAATCATCGGGGCGCTCGGCGCGCTTGCCATCGGTGCGGCGACGCTGCTCACCACCTTCCACTTCCCGCTGCCGTGGTTCGATCACACCAATCTGGTGCTGCCCTTCCCTTATGTGATGGGCGTCTGGGCGGCGCTGGTGTCGGGCATCCTGTTCATCAGCTTCTATTCCTGGCGCACGGCCGAGGAAGGGCGGCGCATGGCCGAAGCCCTGGCGGCCGCCGAGATGGTGCTGGCGCGCGAGCAGAAACTCTCGGCGCTCGACGGGCTAGCGGCGGCCGCCGCGCACGGGCTCGGCACGCCGCTCGCCACCATCGCCGTGGTCACCAAGGAATTGATGCGCGACGTCAAGCCTTCCGACCCGCATTACGAGGATCTGGTGCTGTTGCGCGCGCAAGCCGAACGTTGCCGCCAGATCCTCGCCGAGCTTGCCGGACGCGGCGAGCAGCTCGATCTCATCGTCTCGCGCTTGTCCGTAAGCCACCTCATCGAAGAGGCGGTGTCGCCGCATCGGTTGGTTTCCGTGCCGATCGAGGTCGAGACCGGTCCCGCCAATGGGGCCCCGCCCGGTACGCCGGCAGCGCAAGAGCCGGTAACCCAGCGCAATCCCGGTGTCCTCTACGGTCTCGGCAATCTAGTGGAGAACGCCGTCGATTTCGCCGCGAGCAAGGTCGAGGTCGAGGCGCGCTGGTCCAAGGATGATGTTACGGTCGTCATTGCCGACGACGGAGCCGGCTTCCCGCCGAACGTGCTGGAGCAGCTTGGCGAGCCCTTCGTCACCACGCGGCCGGACCAGAGCTGGGAAGAGGAAGCGCCCGACAATGTCGGCATGGGGCTTGGCTTCTTCATCGCCAAGACCCTGCTCGAGCGTTCGGGCGCGCGGCTCGATCTCGCCAACCGGCCAGGGCCGCAAAGCGGCGCCGTGATCACCGTGGTCTGGCCGCGGGCCCGTTTTGAGCGGCTCGTTGAGACGGCGATGCGCGAGTCTGTTTAGCGCAACCCTCTGTTAACCAAGCTGCGCTAATTTTTAGCGTCTGGTGGTAACGTCCATGAGCCTCAAGCAAGAAATCCTGATCCTTGCCGGCCTGGTGGTGGTGACTCTATTCACGGCCCAGGCGCTGGAAAGCGGCGCTCTCGATCTGTCCCAGTTCCGGCTGATCGTGCTCGCCCGCAGCTGACGCGGGATCGATCTCCCCTAAATTCGTCATCCGCGGCCTTGCCGAAGGGCGGCAAAAGACATAGCTCTACGGCAATGCAGGCGGCGGAGACGCCGCTTAAAGCCTTAATTTCCCAGGAGTTTACGCTTAAGCACGGGCTCGTTTCGAGCATTCGTGGCGAGCGAGAGGAGAGCTTGGACATGGATGCGCAACCGGTCTTCCCGGTCCCCCAGGACAATACCCTCCTGATCGTGGACGACGACCGCGCCTTCCTGGCGCGGCTCGCGCGCGCCATGGAGGCGCGCGGTTTCGAGGTCGAGCAGGCCGCCTCGGTGGAGGATGGCCTGTCCTCGCTGAAGCGCCGGCCCCCGGCTTTCGCCGTGGTCGACATGCGCCTCGACGACGGCCACGGCATCGATGTTATCGCCGCGCTGAAGGACGTCCGCCCCGAGGCGCGCGCCGTGGTGCTAACCGGCTATGGCAATATCGCCACCGCCGTCACCGCGGTGAAGCTTGGCGCCGTCGATTATCTCGCCAAGCCCGCCGACGCCGACGACGTCTATAACGCGCTGGTGGCCGCCGCCACCGATAAGGCGCCGCCGCCGCCGGAGAACCCGATGTCGGCCGACCGCGTGCGCTGGGAGCATATCCAGCGGGTCTACGAGCTGTGCAACCGCAATGTCTCGGAGACGGCGCGCCGGCTCAACATGCATCGCCGCACCCTGCAGCGCATTCTCGCCAAGCGCGCCCCGAAGTAACGCCCTTAAATCTCGAAGCCGCAGCCCGGATCGAGATGACGCTGCAAGCGCAGCGCCGCGGCCCGCGCGAAGGCGAGCATCATGGCCTTGCGCCGCGCGGCCGTTAGCCGTTCCTCGATCGCCTCGCGCATCATCTCAGCGCCGTAGCGGTCCGCGAGGATAAGCCCCGCTTCCACCGGGATGATTTCGCACGGGAAGTCTGCCGCCACGGCGAAATAGAGCCGGTCGCAATAGGGCAGATAGTCGTGCCACTTCCCGTCGCTCTGGTAATCGAGCAGGCAGGACTTGATCTCCACGATCAGCACGTCGCCGCCTCCCGACAGCGCCACCACGTCGGCCCGGCGCCCATTGGCGAGCGGCAGCTCGGTGACCACCGAATGGCCGCGCAGGCGCAAGGCGCGGCTCACGCCACGCTGGAGCTCCGCCGCCACCGGCGATTGCCGCCCGTCGAAGGGGACGATCACATCATCTCTGTCGAGCACCAGGCACTCCTAGGGACTCAAACAAACGTCACGGAATTGTGCATGGTTAAACATTCCGGGCCTGGGAACAAGGTGCTAGAACTGGCGTTGCATCCCTGGCAACCAGCCAACTTCACGGAAATAGGCTTCAAGCCGAGGGAGGGTCGATTGAGCCTGGAAAACGCTGTCCTGACTAAGCCCAAGCGGCGCGTCAAATCGCCCCCGACATCGTTGCGCGACCGACTGGTTGCGACACGGCACCTCTCCACCGAGCTGGCGCGCCCGTTGAGCGACGAGGACCAGGTGGTCCAGGCTAACGACGATTCGAGCCCGGCCAAATGGCATCTGGCGCACACCACCTGGTTCTTCGAGGCGTTCCTGCTGAAGCGGTTCCTGCCCGGCTACCGCGTGTTCGACGAGAAATTCGAATATTGCTTCAACTCCTATTACGAGAGCGCGGGCCCCAGGCATCCGCGCCCGAAACGCGGACTTCTGACCCGGCCCACCGCCGAGGAAGTGCGCGCCTATCGCACCTATGTCGACGCGGCGCTCCACCGCCTTTGCGCGCGCGAGTTGCCGGCCGAGGCCAAAGCGCTGGTCGAACTCGGCATCAATCACGAGCAGCAGCACCAGGAGCTTCTGCTCACCGATATCCTGAGCCTGTTTGCGGCGGGACCGCTCAAGCCTGCCTACCGGCCTGCCAACCCTGGCGTGTCGGTACATGGCACGGCTCCGCTCGTCTTTATTCCCTTCGATGGCGGCATCTTCGAAGTGGGGCATGAGGGCGCGGGCTTCGCCTACGACAATGAAGGACCACGCCACGAGGTGCTGCTGCGCCCCTTCAAGCTCGCGCGTCGGTGCGTCACCAACGACGAGTGGATCCAATTCATCGAGGATGGCGGATACGCGACGCCCACGCTCTGGCTCGCCGACGGCTGGGCCACGGTGCAAGCCCAAGACTGGCAGGGCCCGCTCTATTTCGAGGAGGCCGAAGGCGGCTACATGCAGATGAGCCTGCTCGGCTTTCGTCCCGTGGATCCCGCCGCGCCCGTCACTCATGTGAGCTACTACGAGGCCGATGCCTTTGCCCGCTGGGCCGGCTACCGGCTCCCCACCGAGTTCGAGTGGGAAGTGGCGGCGGCAAGCGTGGAGCTCGAGGGCCGCACGCTCGGCGGCGATCAGTTGCGGCCTATGCCCGCCAAGAACGGCGACGGTCTCGCGCAGATGTTCGGCGATGTGTGGGAATGGACGGGAAGCGCCTATCTCCCTTATCCGGGCTTCAAGCCGGCGCCCGGCGCGGTCGGCGAATATAACGGCAAGTTCATGTGCAATCAGTTCGTGCTCAAGGGCGGTTCCTGCGCCACGCCCGACGGGCATATCCGCGCCACTTACCGCAATTTCTTCTATCCCCATCAGCGCTGGCAGTTCATGGGGCTCAGACTGGCCGGGGATTCGTGACGGAATCCGACATCTCGGTTGAGCTGCCGACAGGCTCGGAGGCCCTTTTCGACGGCGCGCGCCCGACGTTCAATATATCGCGCGACGACTTCGAGGCGGCGGTGCTCGCAGGCTTCGCGCAATGGCCGCGCCGCATCCCCTGCCGCTTCTTTTACGATACGGTGGGTTCCGATCTATTCGAGCAGATCACGCAACTCGAAGAATATTATCCGACGCGCGTCGAGACCGCCTTGCTCGAAACCTATGGCGCCGAGATCGCACACAGCATTGAACTGCCCCGTGTGTTGGTCGAGTTCGGATCTGGGTCGAGCCGCAAGACCAGTCTCCTGATCGGCGCGCTCGGTGATGTGCCCGCTTACATCCCCATCGACATCGCCGCCGAGAGCTTGCAGGCCGCCGCTTCATGGCTCTCCGCGCGGCACGCGAACCTGTCCATTGTGCCGCTGATCGCCGATTTCACCAAGACGCGCGTGCTGCCGGAGATCGCCGAGCGTCACGCCAAGCTCGGCTACTTCTCGGGCTCGACCATCGGCAATCTCAGCCACGACGAGGCCAGAGCGTTTCTTGCGGGTGCCGCGCGGCTGTTGGGCAAGGATAGCGCGTTCCTGATCGGCGTCGATCTCAAGAAGGACGTGTCGATCCTCATCCCCGCCTATAACGACAAAGCGGGCGTAACCGCCGCCTTCAATCTCAATCTGCTGGCACGCATCAATCGCGAGCTCGACGGCGATTTCGACCTGTCGCGTTTCGCCCATGAGGCCGTCTACAATGCGCGCGCCGGCCGCATAGAGATTTATATTGTGAGTCTCGGCGATCAAATGGTGCGGGTTAAAGGACACGGGTTCACCTTTGCCAAGGGCGAGCGCATCCACACCGAGAACTCGCACAAATACACCGTGGCCGAGTTTCAGGCGCTTGCCCGCAGCGCCAGCTGGCGCCCCGCCAGAGTGTGGACCGACCCCGCCAACCTCTTCAGCCTGCATCTGCTCCAGCTTTAGCTTCCTAGCCTTGCCAGACCGTAAGCGTCCGGGGCATGGTGCGCGGCCATGAATGAGGGAGCGCTTCGTGCCTGATCTTGTCACCGGGAATGCGGCGATCGGCCAGTCGGGAGGGCCGACCGCGGTCATCAATCAATCGCTGGCGGGTATCGTCGAGAGCCTGCAGGCGGGGCTCGCAGCCTCGGGCCAGGTGAAGCGCATCATCGGCTTGCGCCACGGCGTGCGCGGCCTGCTCAAGCCTGGCGAGGACGGCCTGGTCGATCTCACCGCCATCGGCAAGGCGAAACTCGAAACCATCGCCGGCACGCCGTCCGCCGCGCTCGGCTCGACTCGCGACAAGCCCGATGAGGCCTATTGCCAAAAGATCCTCGAAGGTTGTCGCCGAAACGACATACGCTATTTCTTCTATATCGGCGGCAACGATTCCGCCGACACCTGCCGCATCGTCAGCGAGAAGGCGGCCGCGGCGGGCTATGAGCTTCGCTGCTTCCACGTGCCGAAGACCATCGAC
>DATMDY010000034.1:0-29172 GCA_035557335.1 Methyloceanibacter sp. | reverse complement strand
GGAGTCTGGCCGCTGTTCTTGTACACGAGCTTGATCTTGACCACGCCCTCGGTCTCCGGCGCTTCAACGAATTCCAATTTCTCCACATCGACATAGGCACGAAGCTCCGACTCTTCCTGCCGGCGCGCCAGGCTGAGCGCGCGGGCAATCTTGCGAGCCGCCAACGCCGCCGCGATGAGCGAGAGAAGCATCAGCGCCAGCAGCGTGGCGGCGCCCGCGGCAATCAGGGTCTGCAAGCGGGCACGCCGCGCGCCGCGGTGTGCCGCCGAAGCGGTGCGCTCGGCCGCGATAGCGGTCCTGTCGGCAGCCTCAGCCGCTTTTTCCGCGGCTTGCGCTTGGCGCCATTGCTGACAGAGATCGGCCTCGTAAGGGTGGCGGTAATTCTCGCAAGGCTTCTCAGCGCTCCATAGGGGCGGCTTCTCCTCCTGAGCCACGGCCGTGCCGGCCATGGCCAGAGCAGCGAACAGAAGGGCGGCCAAGCCCGCCAAAGAGGTGCGCGGAAAGCGGTGTGACATGGGAAGAACTGCGGCCCGAAATTGCCCCTGGGCGCCGATCTTATTCGGCAAATCGCGTCCTGTCTCCCTCTCGGAAACAGGTCTCGGAGCACCTATTTGCCGCTTCCGACATTGGCCGAGACGTTGGCAATCGGCTGTTTGGACGCCTCCATGGAAATCGTCTTGATCTCGCCCTTGGCGGCTTCGATCGCCTCCTTGAGATCGACCATGCGGATCGACTGATCCTCGAAGGTGCGGAAATACCAGCGCAGGTTCTTGAGGTCGTTGACGCTGGTCCACTCGGTGATCTCGTCGGACGTGCTGCTGACCACTGACCCTTTGACCGAGCCTTTCGGAATGTCGAACTGGTTCAAGATATGGAAGGCCGAGAGCACTGCCTCTTCGGCGGTAGCGTTGGGCGTCGCCGCCGCAGCGTAGATCGCGGCGCGCACGAAACGCGAGGGCGGTGTGAAGTCGCCGGGCAAGCCAAGCAGGCCAGCCCCTGTCCCGAAGGCCTGGAGCTTCACGTCCCCGAGGGTGGCCGACTGCACGTCGTTGGGCGTGAGATTGAGATAATTATTGAGGTTGGTCATGTGCCAATCGTAAGTCGGCGCGTTGGTCATCACGCCGAGCGGCGCATCGGTCACCTTGAGCTTGCCGCCGATCGGCTCTACGGCGATCGACTTGCCGGTCTTGTCCTGAATGAAGAAATGCACGTCGGCGGCCATGCCGTCGGCACTGCCGAAGCCCGGGAACGGCGTCGCCACCATGACGATGTCGGCAAGTGCACTCTTCACCTCATCGACCGTGGCGAAGTTGCCGAGCACCCACATGCCGAAGTCCTGTGGCGCGAGCGCGAGCGAGGCATCGGCCTGGTTCGCGTCGGCGTATTGCGCGTAGTCCGGGAAGTAGAACAGACCGATCGACAAGCCCTGGTCGTTCAGCCCGTCGATGATTGCCGTGGCACCTAAGGCATTGGCGCCGACGATCCCGTAACGCGTCTTGTAGGTCAGGCCCTTACCGCCGCCGGGCAAAGTGGCGCTGAACTCCTTGCCGGCGGGAACCACCAGGACGTTGGATTGAAGCGGAAAGCCGAACTCCAGGGTACGGCCGCGGATCGCTGCGCCGTCTTTCGCCTTCAGGCTGATGCCGGTGCAGGCGAAGCTCGGCGTGGTGGTGGCGAGACTGAAAGCGGCGATGAGCGTGAAGATCGCGGCACGACGGAACATGGTTTCCTCCCAAGTCCGAAAACGGAGCATCCTTAAGGACTTCTTTTTACGCCAAGCCATCAAGGACATGGCGGCACTCTTAACTTAGAAGACGCACTTTCCCCGTCGTGATGTCATAGACACCCCCCGCGATATCGATGGTCTTGGCGGTAAGTGCCTCTGAGAGGATCGGAACGTCGGTCTTCAAACGCTTCATGCCGAGGCGCACATTCTCTTCGATGGCCACAGCGAGAAGATCGCCTGGATGCCGCCCATGGGCGGCGATCACCGCCGGCTCTATCGCCTTGATCAGATCCGGCAGGTGGCCGGGTAGCTCGGCGCGCTCCATCACCACTTTGATCGCCGCTTCGACGGCGCCGCAATTGGAATGTCCGAGCACCAAGATCAGCGGCGCGCCCAAGAACTTCACCGCATATTCGAGGCTGGCAAAGGCGTCGTCGTTGACGATATTGCCGGCAAGCCGCACCACGAACAGGTCGCCGGGACTTTGATCGAACACGAGATCGGGCACAACGCGGCTGTCGGAGCAGCTGACGACAGCGGCGATGGGAAACTGCGCTCCGGCTCGAGCGGCGCGTGTCGCCGAGAAATCTCTCTCGTTAGGCGCATTGGCGGCATAACGGGCATTGCCTTCCATCAAGCGCTCGAGCGCCTCGGCGGGAGGAATAGCGTTCGGCGCGTTCGGCGAAGCCTTCTGCTCAGCCCGAACAGAGCGAGGCAGCGCGTTGGCGGCAAGCAACGCCGCCGCTCCGGCCATGACGTTCCGCCGCGATAGAAACGGCGTCGAAGACTTGTATTGTTCGCACATGATTATCCTCCCCATTGGCGCGAGCGCTGAACCTCTCCCGTCAAGGCAAACGGGTCAAGTCCTCTGTGGCTAAGCGGTTGCCGAGGGAGAGGGGCGGTCGTCGAGTGGTAGGTCGATAATGCAGACCACGCCGTCAGGCTCGAAGCACCAGTCTATGGTGGCGGTGGGCAGGCCACGCTCGATCAACTTGCTGCCAAGGCCCTTGCGCGAGGGCGGGGTCACCGGCGGCCCGTCGCGTTCGGTCCAGGTGAGGAGAATGCGACCGTCTTCAAAAGTCCAGTTCAGCGCCACCTTGCCGCGACTGTTGGAAAGCGCGCCGTATTTCGCGGCGTTGGTGCCAAGCTCATGCAGCACCACACCAAGCGCGATCACCTGGGTGGGAAGGAGCTTGACCTTCGGCCCGACGATGGCGCAGCGTTCCGCCCCGTCGAGGCAGAACGGCGCCAATTGCCCCTTGGCGAGATCGCCGAGCTCGGCACCGGCCCACTCTTTCGCCAACAGCAAATTGTGCGCTTGTGCCAGCGCCTGAAGCCGGCCGGTGAAGGATACAGCAAAAGCTTCGGAGGATGTCGAAGCGCGCAAACTCTGCTGGGTGATGGCTAGGATCACCGCGAAGGTGTTGTTGACGCGGTGCGCCAGCTCGCGCAGGAGCAACGTCTTCTGTTCTTCGGCATGCTTGCGCTCGGTGATATCGACCAGCATGTTCACCGCGCCGACCAAGCGGCCGTCGGCATCGTAGAGCGGGGTCGGATAAGGTAGGGTCGGCACGCGCGTGCCGTCCGGGCGCTCGACGATTTTCTCCGTCCCCCTCACCGGCTCACCGGTCTTAAGCGCGATCGCCATGGGATATTCTTCATGGGGGATCAGCGTGCCGTCGGGCCGAAACAGCTTCCAGCCGATCGTCCAGGAGTCGCTGCCGAGGTCAGGACGGCGGCCGGAAAGATCGACGGCGGCCTGGTTGAAGAAGGTCAAGCGCCCTTCGGGGTCGGTGGTGTAGATGGCGGCCGGAAGCGCGTCGAGCAAAGCGCGATACCATTGATCGCGTTCCTGCAATCTTTCCTCGGCGAGCTTGCGCGCGGTGATGTCCTGGAAGCAACCGACGCCTCCGACAAGTTTTCCGTTCTCGTCGAACAGGGGATCGAGATTGGCAAGAACCGTGAGACGCGAGCCATCCGGGCGTCCGATGTCGAGCTCGCGGTCGCGGATCGGCCGCCCCGTAGCAAGCATTTCGGCCATCGGCATTTCGGCCGGCTCGAGCTGCTCGCCATTGGCGCGGTAGGCTGCATGGCCCCCGCCATAACGATAGCGCTCGTCTCCCACTGGCGGGGCATGACCCCAAATCTCGGCGGCGCGCTGATTGTATTGGATGAGATTGCCGTCGCAGTCGCAGGCGTAGACGCCGATGGGCAGCAACTCCAGAAGCTGGTCCCATGAGCGCAGCGCTTGCTGCAAGGCAAGCGCAATGGCCGGCGCCGGCGAAGCGTGGTCGTCAAACGCCAGACTGGTCATGCAACTCCTGCCTCTCACCCTTTCGGGGGACCCATGCAGCGTAAAAATGCACGACCCTTCAAAGGGTTCCACCGCCGACGGGTGGCTCACTTCGGTTTAGATGGCGAGGGGGCAGTCCCGGCGCAAGGCCCGCCTAGGTGGCGTCCTTGGGTTTGTGGAGGATCATCCGGTAGCAATCGAGGCTGCGGGTCAGGAATTCATAGGTCGCGCCCCACAGATAGAGCCTGAATTTGCGGAATTCGAAGTCCCCGAAGGTCGTGCGCACATAGTCCTTATGCGCATCGAGGTTCCGCGCCCATTGCCGGAAGGTGAGGAAATAGCTCCAGCGGTCGTTCTGCACTTCCATCACCTCGAGATCGGTCTTGGCGAGCTTGTTGAGGAAATCGTCGAGCACGAGGAAGGAGTGATTGCCGGGATAGATGTGCCGCACCATGAAAGTGGACAGCTCGTATTTCTTCTTGGCGGCGCTGCCATCGAGGAACACGTGGCCGCCCGGCTTGAGCAGACGGTAGAATTTCTTCAGCACGCGCTCGTAATCCGGCAGATGCTCGATCACCCCCATGATGACGATCGAGTCGAACGGCTCCTTCGGCTCGTAATCGTAGAAATCGCTGAACATGATGTCGAAATTGTCACCGAAATTGGCGAGCTTGCCCTTGAGATAGGACTGCGACACTTCCGAGTTGGTGATGCCGGTGAAGCGTACGCCGGCTTGCAGCGCGTGTCCGGCGAACGCGCCCCAGCCGGGGCCGATCTCGAGCACCGTCTTGCCGGGCCCGAGCTCGCATTGCTCGATCGCCCAATCGAACTTCCGCTCAAGCGCCTTGGATAGCGGCTCGTCGTCGTGCTCGTAGACGCCCTGGCTGTAGGCGGGGAACACCGGATCGAGGAAACTCAGAAACAATTTCGGGTCGATATTGTAATGGGAGGCGATGGCCTGCTTGTTGGTATAGACCTGCCCGAACAGCAGTGGCTCGATAAAGCGCCACGCCAGCACCAGCGGATGGCGGTCGTGGAAGGAGTTGCGTAGCGTGAAGGGCTTCAGCATGTCGCCTTCGATGTCGATATCGCCATGCAGATAGGCTTCGGAGATATTGCCCTCGTCGAGCGAGCGCACGGCGCGAAGCGCGCGCTCGTTGCGCAAGCCGATATGAAACTCAGGCTTGCCTTCGCCGATGGTCCGCTTCTCGCCGTCCGGCAACTCGATGGAGAAGGGTGTGGCGACCTGGCCGACGCGGTTGATCAAGGCGTCGATCGTGCTGGCGGCTGATGACATTCTCTCGTTCCCCGACTTCGAAAGCGCCCGCCGGTTTCGCCGCACGGGCCGGATTTAGGCGTTCGGCCTAATTGTGCCCCGGAAATTGGCGGAATGAAATGCCCTCGTCTAGGGCGGAAGAGCGCGGTCTTCGGGTTGCCTCGGACCCGTTCGGTGAGGCTATGATCGGGCCCCCTCCATATCGGGAGCAGAGAATGCCCAAAATCGGACGCTGTTCAAGGTTTGCGGCCAAGGCTCTAATCGCTTTTTGCCTTGGCATCGGTTTGAGCCAGGAGGCGCTGGCCGACAGGCCTGGAGCGATCCTCAATGTCTGGCCGCTCACCGGCGGCGGACCGGGCGGCGGTGACGCCTTCCGCATTATGTACGGCTCGACCGGCTTGAATGGCGAGCCGATCCAGGTATCCGCGGCGATATTCATCCCTCCCGGGGATCCGCCCGCGGGTGGACGCAACGTGATCGCCTGGGCGCACCCGACGAGCGGCGTGGTCGAGACTTGCGCGCCATCTCTGATGCCGGATGTCGCTGGCATGATCTGGGGCCTGCCCGACATGCTGGCCAAAGGCTATGTCGTGGTCGCCACCGATTACCCCGGCCTCGGCTCGCCCGGCATTCATCCTTATCTGATCGGTGTGAGCGAAGGGCGCGCGGTGCTCGACTCGGTGCGCGCCGCACGCGCCTTGCCGCATTCTGGCGCGTCCGATCGCTTCGTGGTGTGGGGCCATAGCCAGGGCGGTCATGCCTCGCTCTATACCGGGGAGCTTGCCGCAAGCTACGCGCCCGATCTGAAACTTGTCGGCGTGGCCGCCGCCGCGCCCGCCACCTATCTCGTCGAGCTGTTCGATGATGACAAGGCAAGCGCCACGGGAAAGGAGCTCACGGCCATGGCGCTCTATACCTGGTCGAAACTCTACAACACGCCGGCGGATACCCTGGTCGAGCCCGATGCCATGGCCGTGTTCGAGAGAATGGCGCATGACTGCATCGAGTCGGTGGCCCAGTTCGTCGCTCTCGACAATGCCGAGAAACCGCTCGCCCAGGAAAAGTACCTGAAGGCCGATCCCACCAAGATCGAGCCGTGGCGCGGCATCATGTTGCGCAACACGCCTGGTCAGGCTCCGGCGGGAGCGCCGGTGTTCCTCGCGCAAGGAACCGCCGACACGACGGTACTTCCCGCAATCACCAAACAATTCGGCGATGTCTTGTGCAAACAAGGCGCTCAGGTCCATTTCGTCGAGCTGCCGGGCGTCTCCCACACTTTCGCCGCCAGGGACAGCGTGCAGGCCGCCCTCGCCTGGATGGACGACCGCTTCCGCGGCGCGCCGGCGCCGTCGAGTTGCGGGCGCTAGATTCGGAAGAGCTCGCTAAGGGGTGATCTGGATGCGGGTCTTGCCGGGGCCGTAACGCTGGACCAGGGAATAGAGCGCCGCGGCGTTTGCCGGGTGCAGCCGCACGCAGCCATGCGAGGCGGGCCGCCCGAGATGCTTGATCTCGTAAGAGCCGTGGATGGCGTAGCCGCGCAGGAAGAAGATCGAGTGCGGCATGGGTGAGCCATCATAGATGGTCGAGCGGTGATAGCGCACGAGAGCCGTGGGCTTGAAGCTGCCGGTGGGGGTACGGTAGCCGGGCCTAGCGGTCGAGACCGGCCAGTTATAGCGCGGCTCGCCATCGATATAGACGCTCATCCGCTGGGTCGAGAGGTTGATCTTGGCGACGACGGCGGCTTGGGCAAGGCTTGGAAGAGTGAGGATCAAGCCGAGCAGCCCGGCCAGCAGAAAACGGCGACTCATGGGGTTGCATCTCCCTCGTGGGCGGGGTTGTAATAGAGCCAGAGCTTAGGATCGAGCGTCTGAATATCGGATGAACGTGGGCGGGGAGGCGGTAAGCAATGGAAAGGGTCTCGCGTTCTAATTGCCGCCATGATTTGTGCTAGGCTTGAGCTGAAGGGGCCTCACGGGGTCGCGGGCCGATGCTAAAGCTGATTCTGAGCCTTGCGCTCGTGCTGTTCTCCTGGACGGCTTCGGCCGACCCGGCCAAGACAGGCACGAAGGCAGCGGCGACAACGGCCAAGACGGCCAAGCCCGTCAAGAAGAAGCCCGTGCCCAAGGGTCCGCCCGCCAAGGAACTGTTCGCCGCGGTGGCGGGACCTGCGCCTCTCGCAGCCCGCGCGATCGGCGGCTATTCCAAAGGCTGCCTCTCTGGCGGTGTTCCACTCTCCCTCAACGGCCCCAACTGGCAGGTGATGCGCCTGTCGCGGAATCGCAATTGGGGCCATCCCCGCCTCGTCGATTATCTCGAACGCCTCTCCAGCGACGCGCGCTCTCTCGACGGCTGGCCGGGACTGCTGGTCGGCGACATGTCGCAGCCGCGCGGCGGCCCCATGCTCAACGGCCATACCAGCCATCAGATCGGCCTCGACGGCGACATCTGGCTCACCCCAATGCCTGATCGTATCCTGAGTCGGCATGAGCGTGAGGATATGAGCGCCCTGTCGATGCTGAAGGACCCGTTCAGCGTCGACCCGAACGTGTTCACCATTACTCATGTGAAGCTCATCAAACGTGCCGCCTCCTATCCGCAGCTCGAACGCATCTTCGTCCACCCCGCCATCAAGAAGGCGCTGTGCGAGCAGGCGCCTAACGTGGGCAAGGACCGGGCTTGGCTCGGCAAGGTGCGCCCATGGTGGAACCATCACTATCATTTCCATGTGCGGCTCTCTTGCCCGCCAGGCGCGGCGGGCTGCGCCAACCAGAAGCCGGTGCTGGGTGACGATGGCTGCGGCCAGGAGCTGAAGAATTGGTACGACATGCTGCGCAAGTCGGCGATCTGGCAGGCCGAGCAGCAGATCAAGCCCGATACCAAGCCAGCACCCAAGAAGCCGGGGCTCAGGCTCGGCGATCTGCCGAAGGATTGCGGCACTGTGATCGCCGCGGGCGGCAACAAGCCGGTCGTCGCCGCAGACGCCGGCTCCGTGCCCGCATTGGTCGCGGCCTTGGCCAGCAAGGAAGCCGGACCGCCTGTTCCAGTCCTCGATCAAACAGCGCTAAAGACGTTGATTAGCGGCGGCAAAGTGACTGCCGCCACGGTGAGTGTTACCGCGGGGATGCCGCTGCCCGACCGCAATCCCATCCGCTAAACGCTTCACCTCTTCGCTTGCATCAGGCACAATCGCGGCCATGCTGGAACGGCGCGCAAATCCGCTGGAAGGTCAGCGCAACGTCTATGGCGAGCCGCTGCAAAGCTGCTCCGAGCGGCCGCTCACCGGATTTTACCGTTCGGGCTGCTGCCACACCGGCCCCGAGGATCTCGGCCTGCATACCGTATGCGTTGAGGTGACGGCCTCGTTCCTCGCCTTCTCCAAATCGCGCGGCAACGATCTCTCTACGCCGCAGCCCGAGTTCGGTTTTCCTGGGCTTGAGCCCGGCGATCGCTGGTGCCTGTGCGCCGCGCGCTGGCGCGAGGCCTTGGAAGCCGGTCATCCGCCACGCGTCATCCTTGGCGCCACGCATGAGGCGACGCTTGAGATCGTGCGCCTCGAGGACCTCAAGCGCTACGCCATCGACCTTGCCTGACCGATTCCGCGCGGCTTGTTGGCGGCGTGGAGTAGTGGCAGCATGCTCCTCATGGCCAAGACCAAACCGCCTGCCAAGTCCAAGACCAAGAAGCCCTCTCCCGCCGCGCCTCCAAGACCGCGCAAGAAGCGGGAGGTTTACGCTGAAGGCCACAAGCGCAAATTCCTGGTGGTGGTGGACGAGACTCCCGAATGCGAGAGCGCGCTCGCTTTTGCCGCGAGCCGCGCCCAGCGCACGCACGGTCAGCTCGCGCTGCTGTACGTCATCGAGCCCGGCGTCGAGTTCCAGCATTGGCTCGGCATCGAGGAGGTGGCTCGCGAGGAAGGGCTGAACAAGGCGAAGGCGGTGTTCCGCCTGTTCGGCCGCAAGCTCAAAGCCATGGGCTTCGAGCAGCTGGTGCCGGAGGAGATCGTGCGCGAAGGCATGAAGGACGAGGAGATCACCCTGCTGATCGAGGAGGACCAGGATATCGGCGTGCTGGTGCTCGGCGCCTCCAAGGACCCGTCAGGCCCGGGGCCTCTGGTCTCGACGCTCGCGGGCGGCAGATTGGCCGGCACCTTCCCGGTGCCTATCACCGTGGTGCCCGGCCATCTCTCCATCGAGGAAATCCTGGCGCTGGCCTGACCCCCTTCATTGCATACCGATAGGAAAGAGAATGACCGCACGCATCATCGACGGCAAAGACATCGCGGCCGGGTTCAGCCAAGCCGTCGCCAATGCCGTCAAGCACGTGACCGAGGAACATCGCATCGAACCGGGACTGGCGGTGGTTCTCGTGGGCGATAATCCGGCCAGCGAAATCTACGTGCGCAGCAAGACGGCCAAGACAGCCGCGGTCAATATGCGCTCGCTGTTTTACAAATTGCCGGCAACGGTCCCAGAAGCCGAACTCCTCGAGCAGATCGAGCGGCTGAATCAGGACCCGACCGTGCACGGCATTCTGGTCCAGTTGCCACTGCCGCCGCAGATCGACTCGCGCAAAGTGATCGAGGCCATCGCGCCGCTCAAGGATGTCGACGGGTTTCATCCGCTGACCGCGGGCCTGCTATCGACCGGCTTGCCGGGCATCGTGCCGTGCACGCCTCTAGCTTGCATCATGCTCGCCAAGAAAGTGCATGGCTCGCTTGCCGGGCTCGAGGCGGTGGTGATCGGGCGGTCGAATATTGTCGGCAAGCCGCTGGCGCAACTGCTGCTCATGGAGAACGCGACCGTGACCATCGCGCACTCGAAGACGCGAGATCTGCCGGAGGTGTGTCGCCGCGGCGATATCGTCTTTGCCGCCGTCGGCCAGCCGGAGATGGTGCGCGGCCATTGGATCAAGCCCGGCGCAACCGTCATCGATGTCGGCATCAATCGCGTTTCGGCCGGCCAGGGGAAAACGAAAATCGTCGGCGATGTGGCGTACACAGAGGTGGCCGAAATCGCCGGCGCCATCACGCCGGTACCGGGTGGCGTCGGCCCCATGACCATCGCATGCCTCATGCTCAACACCTTGAAGGCCGCCTGCGCCCAGAACAACCTTCCCCCACCTGATGTGGCCGCATAAGTAGCTGAGAAACACACACAGCCTTGACTTTGGACGGGCCGAGGCCAAGTATGGACTAGAATAATTCTAAGCTGGCGCGGGACGTTTGACTCCCCGAGCGTTAGGAGCCCTAAAGAGACAGCCATGTTCATCCAGACCGAGGCCACCCCAAATCCCGCCACCCTGAAATTCATTCCGGGCCGGCCCGTGCTCGACCAGGGCACGCTCGAATTCCTGGATGCCGAGCAAGGCAAGGCATCGCCGCTTGCCTCCCGCCTGTTCGAGATCGAGGGCGTCAAGGGCGTGTTCTTCGGCCCCGACTTCATCAGCGTGACCAAAGGCGACAGCGAGTGGCAGCATCTGAAGCCTGCCATTCTCGGCGCCATCATGGAGCATTATCTCTCCGGAGACACGGTCACCGCGGGCGAGCAGACGGGGTCGGAAACTCTGTCCGAGAAGGAGTTCTTCGCACCCGAGGATGAGGAGACGGTCAAGACCATCAAGGAACTGCTCGAGACGCGCGTGCGTCCAGCCGTGGCCCAGGACGGCGGCGACATCACCTTCCAAGGTTATCGCGACGGCATCGTCTTCCTGCACATGCGCGGCGCCTGCTCGGGCTGCCCGAGCTCGACGGCGACCTTGCGCCATGGCATCGAGAATCTCCTCCGGCACTTCATCCCCGAGGTGCAGGAAGTCCGCCCGATTTGACGGAGCGGATGAAAGACACCTGCCTCGATCAGATCTTCCGCGAGGCGCGCACGCATAATGCGTGGCTCGACAAGGATGTGCCCGACGCGCTGCTACATGCGCTCGTCGATCTCGCCAAGCTCGGGCCGACTTCAGCCAATTGCAGTCCAGCGCGCATCCTGTTCGTGAAGTCGCAAGCGGCGAAGGAAAAGCTGAAACCCCATCTATCGGAAGGCAATCGCGACAAGACCATGAAGGCGCCGGTCTGCGCCATCATCGGCTACGACCTCGATTTCTACGAGCACCTGCCCAAGCTTTTCCCTCATACCGACGCGAGAAGCTGGTTCGCTGGTGACGAGCAGAAGATCTTCGACACCGCCTTCCGCAACGGCACGCTGCAAGGCGCCTATCTGATCGTGGCAGCGCGGGCGCTCGGGCTCGATTGCGGACCGATGTCGGGCTTCGACAACAAGGGCGTCGACCGCGACTTCTTCGCCGGCACCAACACAAGATCGAACTTCCTGTGCAATCTCGGCTACGGCGATGGCGCCAAGCTGTTGCCACGCTCGCCGCGCTTCGCCTTCGACGAGATGGCACGTATCCTTTAAAACACGCCTATGAACATTCTCGCGCTCGATACCAGCATGGGCAGCTGCTCGGCCGCGGTGCTGCGCGACGACGGCGCAGGCCACGCACTATACGTGCGGGATGCGGAGATGGCGCGCGGTCATGCCGAGGCGTTGATGCCGATGGTGGCCGAGGCGATAGCGGAAGCGAAGCTTCGCTTCGATGAACTCGATCTTATTGCCGCCACGCAGGGACCCGGCAGCTTCACCGGCGTGCGCATCGCCATCGCCGCGGCGCTTGGCCTTGCACTCGTAACCCGCGCCAAGCTTTACGGCACCGACAGTCTCACGGTCATGGCGCGGACTGCGCTTGCGACCGGCATGAACCCTAAGGGTCCGTTTGCCGTTGCCGTCGACGCCCGGCGCTCCATGCTCTATTTCGGACTCTATGACGAAATGGGACAGCGGCTCGACGGCCCGCTACTGGTCGCACCGGACGAGGCCGTAGACCTGCTGCCGAACGCGCTGAGTGTTACGGTCGGCAGCGGCGCGGCACTCCTTGCTGATGCCGTGGCGCGGCGAGGTCGTTTTCTCGACGCGAAGCTGCCGGGGCTGCAGCCGAGCGCCGCGGCGTTGGCCGAGATCGCACGCTCATCTGACGAGAGCTTTCCTACATTGCGCCCACTTTATCTGCGACCTCCCGACGCCAAGCCGCAAACGCCGCTCATGGCCACGAAGCGCTAATGGGACAATTGCTCGACACCGAGTCCATCGTAGTGCGTGAGGCGTTTCCCGCCGACGCCGCGACCCTGGCGGCGATCCATGCACGCTGCTTCGCCCGGCCCTGGGGCGAGCAAGCCCTATCCCAGTTCCTGGGTGTTCCCGGCTGCCTTGTCCTCATCGCAATGCGAGGGGACTTGTCCCCGCAAGGCTTTCTGATAGCCCGCGCCGCGGCCGACGAAGCCGAGCTTCTCACGCTTTGCGTGCTGCCGGCTGATCGCCGAGAGGGACTGGCGCGGGCCCTACTTAAATCCGCGATCGCGACGCTGCGCGCGGGAGGGATCAAACATCTGTTCCTGGAAGTTGAGGAGGGGAACGAGGCGGCGCAGGCACTTTATCGCGCCCTCGGCGCGGAGCCGGTGGGCAGGCGCAGCGCCTATTACGAACAGGGCGGCGATGCCGCTATCTTCAGCCTTGCCCTTTCAGGCTCAGGCTCCGATGATATGAGCCGCCGGCAAGCCACCATGTCCAAAACGGAGACACATATCAGCAGGCTAGAGCGTCTGTGCGCCGAGCGGGGCATGCGCATGACCGGGCAGAGGCGCATCATCGCGCGCGTGCTGTCGGAGGCCGAGGACCATCCTGATGTGGAAGAGGTCTATCGGCGCGCGAGCACGCTCGATCCGCGCATCTCGCTTTCCACCGTCTACCGTACCGTGCGCCTCCTGGAAGGCGCCGGCATCCTGGAGCGGCATGCCTTTGGCGACGGCCGTGCCCGATACGAGCCGACCGGGCACGGCCATCACGACCATCTGATCAACATCAAGACTGGAGAGGTCATCGAGTTCCACAATGAGCAGATCGAGCACCTACAAGAAGCGGTGGCGCGGGAACTCGGCTTTCAGCTAATCGGACACCGGCTCGAATTGTTCGGTCGGCCGATCAAGAAGAGCTGAGTGGCGGAAGCGTCCCCTCGCATGCCCATTTCCCAAGAGAGAATTGCGTCATGAGGAGCGTACGCGCCTTCCTGGTGCTCGCGATTTTCTTCGCTTTCACCTTGCCGCTGATGCCGCTTCAGCTTCTATTCGTATGGACCGGCTCGCGTTATGCCCGCACCTTCCCGCATTGGTATCATCGCCAAGTTTGCAAGATCGTCGGCATCCGCCTCAATGTCGAGGGAGAGATCGCCGAAGAGCAGGGTGTGCTGCTCATTTCCAATCACGTCTCCTGGATCGACATCACCGTGCTCTCGGCGGTAGCGCCGGTTTCGTTCGTGGCCAAGCAGGAGGTGGCGTCGTGGCCATTCGTGAGTTGGCTCGCCAGGCTCCAGCGCTCGGTGTTCGTTGACCGCAATCGGCGTAACGAGGTCGGCGACAAGGCGAACGAGATACTGAGGCGGCTTGAGGCCGGCGACCATGTCGTGTTGTTCGCCGAGGGCACATCGAGCGACGGCAATTGCGTGGTGCCGTTCAAGACGGCGCTATTCGCCGCCGCCAAGCCGGTGGGCGGCCGCGCCATGGGGGCCAAGGTCTCGGCCCAGACACTGGCTCTGACCTACACCAAGCTTTACGGCCTACCGCTCTGCCGCCGCGGGCGCCCGGTGGTCGCCTGGTATGGCAACATGGATCTGGCGAGCCATGCCTGGCGGCTATTGGGCCTCGGGCCGCTCGACGCGCATATCCGCATCGGTCCATCAGTATCGCTCGACGCGTTTCCCGACCGCAAGGCACTGGCCCGCTACGCCGAAGACAAAGTCCGCGACGACGTGGTGGACCTGCTGCGCGGATCAGCGCCGGTCTCGCCTTAGGGAAGGGCCAAACGCTAGATCGCCCGCCGCATCCTGATGGTATCAAGGACCGTGGCGGGGGCGAAATTGCCGTTCGGCAATTGCCGGATGAAGCCTGCCTTCACCACATTGATGAGGGTCGCGTGCACGCCGCGCTCGGCGCTGTCGCTGTCGGCGAAATAACCCTCCTGCACCGCCAGGCGGCGCAGATCGTCCCGTGACATGGCGCCGACCTCGCCCAGCTTGCGGATAAGGAAATCGGCAAGCGGCTGGTGCGGTTGTTGGGGTTCAGCCTGATGGGGCTGCGCCTGGAGGTGGACCTGCGGCTGAGGCTGAGTAGGATGCTGTGGTTGAGCATGGTGCTGCGAATGGGGTTGCGGTTGCCCCTGAGGTATGGAAGTCGCACTGCCGATACGCCGATTCTCGACCTCCATGAGGGTGTTGACGGCCTCAAGCTCGGTTTGCAGGTCCTCGAGCCTGGACTCGTGCTCCCGCTTAATCTGCTCGATAAGCTTATCGAATTGCCCCTGCTGAGAGTTGATCTGCTCTCTGAGCAGATTGGCACGATCTTGCAGGTCCCCGCGAATATCACGCATCGAATACCCCCTAATTTGACTGACCTCACCCTAACGACTGAGCCGAGCCGGAGTTCCTGCCAGCCCACAAAAGGACTGCCGGTCGCCGTGCGGCAAGTACGCAGACCTGGTTTACGAAAGACGCCGCTGGCAGAGCCTCGGGTCGGGCGCCATGAGGTTCAGTCTAGCCGTTAGCTTCGCGCCTGTCTCGCTTCGCAACGCGACCCACTCACAACACCATAGAACAGCGGGTGACGGGAGGAAGCCGTGAAAAGTGCCCGGGTGTTGCCCGGGAAAAAGCCCTTGGCCTTTTTGGCAAGTGCAGCAATCCCAAGCGATTGGCGCGGGCTTCGATCTCTGTCACAGCAGACGCATCCCATAAGGAGGACGGCATGAGACGCATCATAATTTTCGGCGCTGCCCTGGCGGTTGCGGGCTTTGGCGTGGGCGCGTTGCAGGCCGCCGAGGAGGATCAAGTGCCCAAGCGCAAACCGGGCCTTTGGGAGATCGTCACCGTGGCCCCCGTATCCGGCATGACCAAGAACAAGGTCTGTGTCGGCGAGGACGACAACATGGTGACGCCCGAAAACGCGGGCGATTGCAGTAAGCCTACGATCACGCGCCTCAATGAAGGGCTCACTATCGATGTGGTCTGCGTCAGCAAGCAGGGCAAGCAGTCGATCAGCACGTCCTTCACCGGCGATTTCGACACACGCTACCACGCTACCCTGAAGACGACGTTCGACCCGCCGATCGGGGGCATTCCGCATATGGGGGTCAAACTCGACGGCAAATATCTCGGCCCGGACTGTGAAGGGGCCGGTACCGGCAAGAACTAGACGCGCTTCGGTCGGCACCCCACATCGTTCAAGGAGCGCGCCGCGTGGCGGCAGGCTTGCTTGACCGGACTGCCGCTTCCCTATAGTTGCGGCCTTTTCCCGCGTTTTCCTTTTGAGGAGGGGTGGCCGAGTGGTCGAAGGCGCACGCCTGGAAAGTGTGTAGGCGGGCAACCGTCTCGAGGGTTCGAATCCCTCCCCCTCCGCCATCTGCCTGGCCCGTTCACGGTCCACTCAAGCAACGCTGATTTGAACGTGACGAGCCAATGGCTTATGTATGCGGTAGAGCGCAACTACCCATAACAGCCCATGCTTACGCTGCTGCGCATTCTCGGCGTCTGGCTTCTGTTGCTTGCCATGGTCGCCGCCGTCATCGACGCCACCAAATCCCTGGCGGGGGGTGGCGCGTGGGTGGTCACGCCGCTCGGTGAGCAGTGGAAAAGCCTTAATCCTGAGACACTTACGGGCTTCGAGAATTGGATTAAGACCACGGTCAGCCCGTTACTGTGGGATCCCGTGCTGGTCGCCATCCTGGCCGCGCCGACCTGGTTAGTCTTTGGCATCCTTGGCGTTTTCCTCTACTGGCTGGGCCAGAAGCGGAAGCCCGTCGAGGTGTTCATCAACTGATCTATTTACGGAGATTTGCCGACGAATACGGGGGAATAACGCACGCATTGCGCACATTTACGGAGAAACCAACATGTTCACCCTCAAGCGCAAACCCATGACCATCCCCTCTGCGACCGAGGCGCTGCCCGGCCGCCCCGACCCCATCCCCACCGCCAAGACTCACTTCATCACCGGCGCCCCGCTCAAGGGCCCCTATCCGGCCGGCACCGAGAAGGCGCTGTTCGGGCTCGGCTGCTTCTGGGGCGCGGAGCGCAAATTCTGGGAGCTGCCCGGCGTCGTCGTGACGGCGGTCGGCTATGCCGGCGGCCCCACGCCCAACCCGACCTATGAGGAAGTCTGCTCGGGCCGCACCGGCCATAACGAGGCGGTGCTCGTGGTCTACGACCCGAGCAAGGTGAGCTACGACGAGCTGCTCAAGATTTTCTTCGAGGCACACGACCCGACCCAGGGCATGCGCCAAGGCAACGACATCGGCACGCAATACCGCTCCGGCATCTACACCTTCACGGAGGAACAGCGCCGCGCGGCGGAAGCTTCCAGGGACGCCTATAACAGCGCACTGGCCGCAAGCGGCCTCGGGCCCATCACCACGGAGATTCTGCCGGCGCCTGAGTTCTATTTCGCCGAGGATTATCACCAGCAATATCTCGCCAAGAATCCGCACGGCTATTGCGGGATCGGCGGCACCGGCGTGTCCTGCCCCATCGGCACCGGCGTCACGGCCGGCTAATCCTGCTTTGCTGTGGATGATGAAGACGCGGACTCGATTCCGGAAACCGTCCTGCCGTAGCCTGGTCGGTTCGCGGAGGGAATCGACCATGGCAGACGACTATACGATCGAGCGCACGCGGTCCGGCTTTCAGTACCTGATCCCTGGCACGGAGCGGCGCACGCTTCCGAAATGCGCCAAGCCCGAGCATAGCCGCGAAGGCGATCAATACGTGATTCCCGGCGCGGAACCGATCACGACCAGGGAATTGCTGTCGAGACTCGCCGGCAAGCCGATCAAGCCGCGCCGTGCGCAACGGGGCCTCAAGGGCGCAAGGCTGTTTCAATCCGCCAGCAGGTAACGGCTAGCTGCGGATGAAGCCGACGATGTCCTTGGTCTTGGCGAGGATCGGGTCGGCGATGGCGTGGGCGCGGGCTGCGCCGTCGGCCAAGATGCGGTCGATCTCGACCGGGTCAGCTAACAGCGCGCGCATCTCCTCGCCGATCGGCGTGAGCTTGGCGGTGGCAAGCTCGGCCAGCGCCTCCTTGAATTTCGAGAAGGTCGCACCGCCGAACTCGCGCAGTACGTCGTCCTTGGAAATCTCCGCAAGACCGGCGTAAATCCCGATCAGATTGTCAGCCTCGGGCCGCGCCTCTAGACCTTTGCCTTCGGAGGGCAGCGGCTCTGGATCGGTCTTGGCCTTCCTGATCTTCTTGGCGATGGCATCGGCGCCGTCGGTGAGATTGATGCGCGTCATGTCGCTCTCGTCAGACTTCGACATCTTCCTGGTGCCGTCGCGCAAGCTCATCACCCGCGTAGCAGGGCCGGTGATCAGCGGCTCGGGCAGCGGGAAGAAACCGTCAGGGTAACCGGCACGCGCGATGGTCTTGGCAAAGTCGTTGTTGAATTTCTGCGCGATGTCGCGCGCAAGCTCGAGATGCTGCTTCTGGTCCTCGCCGACCGGCACGTGGGTCGCGTGATAGAGCAGAATGTCGGCGGCCATCAGGTTCGGATAGACATAGAGCCCGGCGGACGCGTTCTCGCGGTCCTTGCCGGCCTTCTCCTTGAACTGCGTCATGCGGTTGAGCCAGCCGATGCGCGCCACGCAATTGAAGATCCAGGCAAGCTCGGCATGGCCACTGACCTGGCTCTGGTTGAACACGATATGGCGGGCGGGATCGATACCCGAAGCGATGAAGGCGGCGGTCACCTCGCGGGTGTTGCGGGCCAGCTCGTCGGGGTCCTGGAACACGGTGATGGCGTGGAGATCGACCACGCAATAGAGGCAGTCGTGGCTCTCCTGCAGCTTAACGAAGCGCGTGATGGCGCCGAGATAATTGCCGAGATGCAGATTGCCCGTGGGCTGAACGCCCGAGAACACGCGGGTTTTATGCGCCATGAATCGCCCCGTTGACGAAGCGCCGGTTATGGCTTGCGGGTTGGGCTAACGCAAGCACCTCAGCGGCCGAGTAGGATCTGGGGCAACGATCTCAGCCTGACCGCGCCGGAGAGCTCCACCGAAGCGGCATAAATCACCAAGCCCGCGCCGACGAGCAGTGCGAGCGCCGCGCCCTGCACCAAGAGCCCGGCGCCCGGCGCAAGATACGGCTCGAGCCAGGTCGCGAGCACCCAAACGCCGGCGCCCATGACCGCGCTCGCCGCGACGATGCCGAACAGCGCGCGGCGGAAAGTGGCATTCAGCGTGAACTCGCCGCGGCGCTTCAGCATGATCGCCAGCAAAGTGACATTGAGCCAGCCGGCAAGCGTGGTGGCGAGCGCGATGCCAACCGGGCCGATCCAGAAGAACAGCGCGAAGCTCAGCACCACATTGGCAGCCATGGCGATGCCGGCGAGGATCATCGGCGTCTTGGTGTCCTCGCGCGCGAAGAAGCTCGGATGCAGCACCTTGATCAGAACATAGGCGGGGAGCCCGAGCGCCAGCGCCGACAGCATGGCGGCGGTGGCTTCCGTATCGGTGGCGGCGAAGGCGCCGCGCTGGAACAGCACGCGGATGATCGGCAGGGCGGCGATATAGAGCGCCGTGGCGGCGGGCACGGTGAGCAGCAGCGCGACTTGCAGCGCCCGGTTCTCGCTCAAGGCGACCGCCTGATGATCGCCGGCGCGAAGCTTGTGACTGAGATCGGGCAGAAGCACCACGCCGATGGCGACGCCGATCACTCCCAGGGGCAGCTGGAAGATGCGGTCGGCGTAATAGAGCCAGGACACCACGCGGTCCTGGAGCGTGGCGATGATGGTGCCGATCACCAAGGTGATCTGCGCCATGCCGCCGGCGAGGAGGCCGGGCGCCGCGAGCTGCATCAGCCGCTTCATCTCCGGCGTAAGACGCGGGCGCTGGAACGCGATCCCCATGCCCGATCTGGCGGCGGCGAAGATCACGAGCAGCACCTGCAACACGCCCGAGACGGCTACGGCCCAGGCGAGCGTAATGGCCGCGGTGCCTTTCACCTCGACGCCCGCGGCGATCATGGCGAGCAGCGCGGCGATCAGCACGACATTGAGCAGGCTGGGGGCAAAGGCGGCGAGGGCGAAGCGCCCGAGCGCGTTGAGCATGCCGGTGTAGAGCGCGACCAGCGCCATGCACACGAGATAGGGAAGCGCGATGCGCGCGAGCAGCACGGCGAGGTCGAACTTCGCCGGGTCGCTCCTGAAGCCGGGCGCCAGCAAAAGCATGAGCCACGGCATGGCGATCTCGGCCAGCACCACCAGGACCACGAGCAGCAGGGTAAGCCCGGCCAGCGCCTGTCCGGCGAAGGCACGCGCGGCTTCCGCCCCATCGGCGTGAAAGCGCTTGGCGAAGAGGGGGATGAAGGCGGCATCGAACGCACCTTCCGCGAATAGGCGGCGGAACATGTTGGGCACGCGGAAGGCGACGAAGAAGGCATCGGCCGCATAGGAGGTGCCGAGCACGGCGGCAATGCCCACGTCGCGGACAAAGCCGAGCACGCGGCTGATCACCGTCATGGCGCCCACGGTGGCGAAACCGCGATAGAGCTTCATGAAATCAAGCCGGGATACGCGGCGCGTCTTGCCGCGCTTGGAGCGCCTTCATCAGCCGCTCGCGGATGGCGGTCTCACGCGACGAGCTCGTGATCTTCTTGCCGGTAAGATCGGTCACGTAGAACACGTCGACCGCCTTCTCGCCGAACGTGGCGATATGCGCCGAGGCGATGTCGAGATTGAGGTCGGAGATCTCGCGCGTCACGTCGTAAAGCAGGCCCGGCCGGTCGAGGCCGTTGATCTCGATCACGGTGAGCGCATCCGACAGCGTGTTGTCGATCACCACCTGCGGCTCGACGGTGAAGGCGGCAAGCCGCGCCTTGGGCTTCTTCTTGGTGGAGACCACGTCGTCGAGCCGTGCGTCGCCGCGGAGCAACTTCTCGATGGTTATGGCGATCCTGCGCGCGCGCCGCTCCTCATCCTCGGCCTGGTCGAACTCGCGCTCGAGATGGATGGTGTCGAGCGCCATGCCGTCGCGCGTGGTGGATATTTGCGCACCGACGATGTTGGCGCCCGCGCCGGCACAGGCGCCCGCCACCAGCGCGAGCAGCCGCGGATGGTTCGGCGCGAGGAAGGTGATCTCGGTCACGGCCCGGAACGCATCCGTGACGATGTGGATGACGATGGGCTTATTCTGCGCCTCGGCGTCGCGGATCAATTTCGCATGCTCGGCGATGACGTCGAGATCGGTCCTCAGCCAATAAGACGGGTAGTGCCGGTCGATGAACCGGTCGAGCTCGGGTTTCGGCCAGTGGGCGAGGCGCTCGCGCAGCGCGTCTTGCGCCTGGGACACGCGCTCGCTGCGGCTCAACGTGGTGTGGCCGCCGCCAAGCAGCGGCTCGGTCTCGAAATAGAGCGTGCGCAGGAGCTGGCCTTTCCAGCCCGTCCACACGCCCGGTCCCACGGCGCGGATGTCGGCCACGGTGAGTAAAAGCAAGAGTTTAAGCCGCTCGCGGCTCTGCACGATCTCGGCAAAATCGCGGATGGTCTTGGGGTCGTTCAAATCGCGGCTCTGGGCGAACAGGCTCATGGTCAGATGATGCTCGACCAGCCACGTGGCCGTCTCGGTCTCGGATGCGTTGAGCCCGAGGCGCGGCCCGAGCTCGCGGGCGATGCGCGCGCCCGCCGTCGAATGATCTTCGTCGCGGCCCTTGGCGATGTCGTGGAGGAGCACGGCGACATAGAGCGCGCGCCGGTTGTCGATGGTGCGCACGATCTCGCTCGACACCGGATGCTCTGATGCGTATCGCCCCCGCTCGATGCCGGAGAGATAGCCGATGGTGCGGATCAGGTGCTCGTCGACGGTGAAGTGGTGATACATATTGAACTGCATCATCGACACCACGCGGCCGTAATCCGGGATAAAGCGGCCGAGCACGCCGGCCTCGTTCATGTGGCGGAGCGTGCCTTCGGGATCGCGCGCGTCGGTGAGAAGCCGCATGAACAGGCGGTTGGCGGTTGGACTCGCGCGCAAATCGTCGTCGATCAGGCGGAAGTTCGCGCGCACCTGACGCAACACCTCGGGCGAGAACGAAGCCTGATGCTCGTCGGCGATCGCGAACAGGCGGA
The DNA here is from genome assembly GCA_035557335.1 of Methyloceanibacter sp. Taxonomy (GTDB): domain Bacteria; phylum Pseudomonadota; class Alphaproteobacteria; order Rhizobiales; family Methyloligellaceae; genus Methyloceanibacter. The sequence goes on along the minus strand of DATMDY010000034.1, from coordinate 7,666 downwards.
TGAAGTTGACCGCATCCTTGGCGAAGGCGTCCTTGTCCACGGCGTAAACGCGCCCGTTCTCGATGCGGAAATCGGAGGTGCGCCTTAGCTTGGCGCGCTTCCGCCAGCCGAACGGCGCGAGCAGCGTGCCGAGAGAGGGCAGCGATTTCAGCTGCTTCATCTCCAGCGCCGAGCAGACAATCCGGGTCAGTTCGCCCACCTCCTTGGTGACCAGGAAATAATGCTTCATGAAGCGCTCGACCGCGCTCAAGCCTGCATGCCCGCGATAGCCGAGCCGCTCGGCCATCACCTGCTGCACGTCGAAGCTCAGCCGCTCTTCGGCGCGCCCGGTGAGGAAATGCAGATGGCAGCGCACCGACCACAGATAACTCTCGCAGCGGCGGAAGCTCCGATATTCGTGGGGTGTGAACACGCCGGCCTCGACGAACTCTTCTTCCGCCTTGTCGGGATAGAGGTGCTTGGCCAGCCAATGCAGCGTGTGCAAATCGCGCAAGCCGCCTTTGCCATCCTTGACGTTGGGCTCGACCAGATAGCGCGAGGCGCCGGCGCGGGCATGACGCGCGTTCTGTTCGGCGAGCTTCGCCTCGATGAATGGCCGTGCATTGCCCTCCAGCACCTCCGCGCGGAAGCGCTGCTGGAAGTCGGTGAACAGCGCCGCGTCGCCGAGGATCAGCCGCGCGTCGAGCAACGCCGTGCGGATGGTCATGTCGGAATGGCCAAGGCGCACGCATTGGTCGATCGTGCGGGTGGCGTGGCCGACTTTGAAGCCGAGATCCCACAGGAGATAGAGAATGTATTCGGCGACGCTCTCGCCCCAGGCGGTCTGCTTGTAGGGCAGCAGGAACAGGAGATCGATGTCGGAGCTTGGCGCCAGCAGCCCGCGGCCGTAGCCGCCTTGCGCCACGATGGCCATGCGCTCGGCGGCCGACGGATTCATTGAAGGATAGATGTGGGTGGTGGTGAAGTCGTAGGCGAGGCGGATCAGAGCGTCCTGAAAGGCGGAGAGATGCTCGGCGCAGACCCTGCCGTCGCCGTCCTCTTCGAGCTGCTCCCTGGCTTCTGTTTGCGCCTCGTCGACCAACGGGCGCAGGCGTTCGACCAGCGCAGCCCGCAGCGCCGAATCCTGGCCCAAATGCGCGCGGGCGAGATCCGCCGCCTCGTGGCGCAGGAGGTCGAGGCCGGAATAGGGCGCTTTTTTCGGTGCAGTCTGGTCCATGGCAAAGGCTATCAAGACCTTAGCACATGGCCCCTTTAACTTTTGTCCGCAAGCAAAGCTTTGAGCCGGTAAAGGGCTTCGAGCGCCTCTTTCGGGGTCATGGCGTCGGGGCTCAGCGCCGCGAGCGCCTCCTCGACCCGTGAGGCATGGTCCCCCTTGGGTTCAACCGCACCCTTCGCGGCGCTGAACAGCGGCAGGTCGGAGGCCAAGTCGGCGGGCTTCGGCCGCCCGTCGGCTTTCTCCAGCGCGCTCAACACTTCGCCGGCGCGGGTCAGCACCGGTCCCGGGAGGCCGGCGAGCTTCGCCACGTGAATGCCGTAGGAGCGGTCGGCCGCGCCCCGCACCACGCGATAGAGGAACACGATCTCCTCGCGCCATTCCTTGACCTCGACCGTGGCGTTGGCTGCGCGCGTGAGCTTGTCGGCGAGTGCGGTCAGCTCGTGATAATGCGTTGCGAACAGCACGCGCGAGCGGTTCACCTCGTGCAGATATTCGAGCGTGGCCCAGGCGATCGACAGCCCGTCGAAGGTCGCGGTGCCGCGGCCGATCTCGTCGAGCACCACGAAGGAGCGCGGCGTTGCCTGATTGAGGATCGATGCGGTCTCGACCATCTCGACCATGAAGGTCGAGCGGCCACGCGCGAGATCGTCTGCGGCGCCGACGCGGCTGAACAGCCGGTCCACCACCCCGATATGCGCGGCTTTCGCCGGCACGAACGAGCCGGCCTGCGCCAGTACGACGATCAGCGCGTTCTGGCGGAGGAAAGTGGACTTGCCGGCCATATTGGGGCCGGTCACCACCAGGACGCGCGGGCCCGCATCTGCCCCGTCGTCACCCAGACGGCAATCGTTGCCGACGAAGCTCAACCCGTCGCCCCGCCGCAAATTCTGCTCGACCATGGGGTGACGCCCTTCCTCGACGGCGAAGATCAGGCTTTCGTCGATTTTAGGGCGTACGTAATTCTGCTCGACGGCGAGCTCGGCGAGGCCCGCAAAGTTGTCGAGCTCGGCGAGAGCGGCACTCGCTTCCACCAACGCGTTCTGCTCTGACAAGACCTGCTGGGTGAGCTGAGCGAAGAAGTCCAGCTCGATGGCAAGCGCCCGGTCGGCGGCCGAGGTGATGCGTGCCTCGAGCTCGCCAAGCTCGGGCGTGGAGAAACGCATGACGTTGGCAAGCGTCTGCCGGTGGATGAAGGTCTCGACATGCGGCCGCTTGCTTAAGACCCCCGCATTTGTCGCGGTGACCTCGACGAAATAGCCGAGCACGTTGTTGTGGCGCACCTTCAGCGACTTGACGCCGGTGGCATCGGCGTAAGCTCCCTGCAAACCGGCGATAACCTGGCGGCTGCCGTCGCGCAGGCGGCGCTGCTCGTCGAGATCGCCGCGCGCGCCCTGGCGGATGAAGCCGCCATCGCGGGCATTGACGGGGAGGCTTTCGGCGAGCGCCGCCGACAGGGATTGCTCGACGGGTGCCGGCGCGCCGTTCAGGCGCTCGACAATCAATGTAAGCACTACTGGCAGACCGAGTGCCCCGCCGGTACGGGCGAGATGGGAGGCAAGCGCCTGGGCGGTAAGGATGGCATCGCGCACGGCGCCGAGATCGCGCGGGCTGCCGCGGCCAAGCGCCATCCGGGCCAGAGCGCGGGCGAGATCGGGCGCTTGTTTCAGCTCCTCCCGTAAGCTCAGGCGCAGGCGGGGCTCCCCCGCGAGATAGGACACGGCATCGAGCTGCGCGTTGACCGCGGCCACGTCGGTCAAGGGACTGGCGATGCGGCTTGCCAATTCTCGCGCGCCGGCGGGCGTCACGGTGCGGTCGATCGCGGCCAGCAGGCTGCCCGCGCGCGACCCTTGATTGGAGCGGGCAAGCTCCAGATTCATGCGCGTGGCAGCGTCGATGATCAGCAGGCTGCCGGCGCTTTCCTTGCGCGGTGGCCGCAGTAGCGGCGCCTTGCCGACCTGGGTGATCTCCACATAGGTGAGAAGGCCGCCGAGCGCGGCAAGCTCGGGCTTGGTGAACTCGCCGAACGCATCGAGCGTGGTGACACCGAGGCGGTTTTTCAGCGCGCGTTCGCCGCGCTGGGAATCGAAATGGGCGCGCGGCGTGGGCGTCAGCGACGCGCCAGCCTCCTCGATCAGGCGGCGTAGCTCGGCCTCTCCCGCCAAATCGTCGCCGACCAGAACCTCGCCTGGTTTCAGCCGGGCAAGCTCGCCGGCCAGATCGCTCCATTTGGAAGAGGCCGCGATCAGGTCGCCGGTGGAGATGTCGAGCGAGGCCAGCGCGTAATCCGCCTCGCCATCCTTCGGCGCGCCGCGGAACAAAGCGGTGAGAAAATTATGCGAGCGCGCGTCGAGCAGCGTCTCCTCGGTCAGAGTACCGGGCGTCACCAGCCGCACCACGTCGCGCCGCACCACGGCCTTGGGCCCGCGTTTCCTGGCTTCGGCCGGATCCTCGATCTGCTCGCACACCGCGACGCGATGGCCTTGCGCGATCAGGCGCTGGAGATAGTCGTCGGCGGCATGTACCGGCACACCGCACATGGGGATGTCGGCGCCCTGATGCTTGCCGCGCTTGGTCAGCGCGATACCAAGAGCGCGCGAGGCCACTTCCGCATCGTCGAAGAACAGCTCGTAGAAATCGCCCATGCGGTAGAACAGGAGGCAATCGGCATTGGCCGATTTGATCTCCAGATATTGCGCCATCATGGGCGTGGCCGGCCCGGCCTGGGAGGCGCCGTCGGCAAGCGGAGCCTGCGGACGGCTCTCGAAGCCGGGCGATAGAGCCTCTTGCGCCATTTCGTCCTTCATGCCGACCCCTTCAGAGCCTGGCAGTATGCAATGGCGCACGACCCGGTGGCGAGACTACCAGCGCGCGCTTTCCCGGGCTTTCTCCAGCTTTTCCGTAACCTCGGAGCTCATGCCATAGAACCACACGCCGCCGAGCAGGTGGCGAAAGCGGGGATTGCGCGCCGCCTCTGCCACTACCGCCTCGACCACCGGGCCGTCCACAGCAGGAATCAGATCTTCCAGCATGCCGGCGGCGAGGAGGCCGAGAACGCCCGTATTGTCCTCGATGTCCACGATGGCCTTGACCAGGTCGAGCGCCTTGAGTGGGTCGTTGTTGACCAGCTCGGACTGAAAATCGAACAATTCGCTCCAATTCTTGTCCTTCTCCTTGCCAAGCGGCGAGCGCGAATTGATCTCGACCCAGAGCGGCGCCAGCTCCGCGACCGGCAGCGCGGCAAAGTCGATGGTCTCGCGCGATTTGTAGCTGTCCTCCCACGCGCGATACGCCTCCTTGTCGGCGATGGCGAGCAGGCGGCGCTTGGTGTCCTTATCCTCGATGCCCCCGCTTATGCTCCAATACACGCCGCCCATCAGCCAGCGGAGCCGTGGCCGGCGCATGGCGAGCTCCTGTAATGCGCCAGCAACGCGGGGACCGTTGAAGTGCAGGAGCTGGCCGAGCAATTTCTCCTGGGCGGTCAGCGCCACAAGCGCGTCGTCTGGCTCGCGTTCAAGCAGCGCCTCGATGAAGGAAACGGCGCGCTCCGGATCGTCATGCCCCAGCCGGTCGAAATACATCAGCACCGCATGGGTGCCATCGGTCTGCTCTTTAAGGCCGGTGGTGCCGATCTCGCGCCAGGCGCGTACCAGATCGTCCGGAGAGAGCGCCTTGAGTCGCGCCTGGACGTCTTCTTCGCTGGGGGCCGGGGTTTGGTCGAAACCGAGCTGCTGGTCGCACCAATTCATGGGCTTGGTGGTAGCTTCTGGGTTTTGCCGGCACAAGGGTGCGACCGGAAGGACCTGGGGAAAGGACTTTGCCGCAAGCAAAGCCTCCTCTAGGGTGCGGCGGCTCTTCAAGGAGAATTTTATCATCGTCCGCCCCTCCAAACGCGCGCCCGACGCACTTCGCCCGATCACCCTGGAACGCGCCGTGTCGCGCCACGCCGAAGGCTCGTGCCTGGTGCGTTTCGGCGAGACCCATGTGCTGTGCACGGCGACCGCCGGCGAGCCGGTGCCGCCGTGGCTCAAGGGTCAGGGGCGCGGCTGGGTTACGGCCGAATACGGTATGCTGCCGCGCGCCACCACCGAGCGCACGCGCCGCGAGGCTGCGGCGGGCAAGCAATCAGGCCGCACGCAGGAGATCCAGCGCCTGATTGGCCGGTCGCTCCGCGCCGTTACCGACCTTGCCGCTCTCGGCGAGAAGCAGATCATCGTCGATTGCGACGTGCTCCAGGCCGACGGCGGCACGCGCACCGCGGCGATCACCGGCGCCTGGGTGGCGCTGCACGACGCGCTCGCCTGGATGCAAGCGCGCAACATGGTCAAGACATCAGCGCTGCGCGATCACGTCGCCGCCGTGTCGTGCGGGCTCTATGGCGGCGAGGCGATCCTCGATCTCGATTACGCCGAGGATTCGGAGGCCGATGCCGACGCCAATTTCGTGATGACGGGCGCCGGCGGCATCGTCGAGGTGCAAGGCACCGCGGAGACCGAGCCGTTCGGCCAGGAGCAGTTCGACCGCCTTATGCTGCTGGCGCGGCAAGGCATCGCCGAACTCGTGCAATTGCAGAAGCTCACCGTTGCCTGATCTGACCCACGTCGCTCGCTTTGTCCTAGCGCTTCTGCTTTGCCTCGCGCCGCTGTCCGGCAGCACCGCAGAGGTCGAGAAACGGCCCGACATCGGCCGCCATTTCGATGTGGCGGGTACGCAAGGCACCATCGCTGTCCGCGATGTCCGTGCCGATAGCACGATCGTCCATAACCGGACGCGGGCCGAGACCGGCTTTCTTCCTGCCTCCACCTTCAAGATTCCCGCTTCGCTGGTAGCCCTCGAAACCGGCGTTGTGCAGGATGCTCATAAAGACGTGTTGAAGTGGGACGGCGTGGAATGGATCGTGCCCGCCTGCAACACGGATCAGACGCTGGCCACGGCGCTCGTGCGCTCCTGCGTGCCAATCTTCGCCGCGTTGGGCAAGCGCATCGGCGAGAAGCGGCTCAACGCCTATCTCGCCGATTTCGACTACGGCAATCACGACGCGACCGGCTCCTATCCCTACTGGCTTGAAGGCAATTTGCGCATTTCGGCCTTAGAGCAGATCGCGTTTCTCGGCCGCCTTCGCCGTAACGACTTGCCAATCTCGCCAGAGCATATGCAGACGGTGCGTGACATTCTCGTCATCGAGGAGGGCGATGGCTATGTCATGCGCGCCAAGACTGGTTGGGCCACGAGCCCCGAGCCGGAAATCGGCTGGGTCGTCGGTTGGGTGGAGCGCGGCGACAATGCCTATCTCTTTGCGCTCAATGTCGACATTCTCAAGCCGGAACATATCGCCGCGAGGCTCGACATCGCTAAAGCCGTGCTCAAGGACTTGGGAGCATTGCCGTGAGCGGACTCATGCCGAAGCTCAAGCGGGGCGCCAAGCTCGTCATTGCCAGCCATAACGAGGGCAAGGTCAGGGAGCTGGCCGAGCTGTTCGCGCCGTTTGGTATCGAATGCGTCTCCGCCGCGAGTCTCGGCCTGCCCGAGCCCGAGGAGACCGGCGAGAGCTTCGCCGACAATGCCAAGCTCAAGGCTATGGCGGCGGCGCAAGGCTCGGGCCTGCCGGCGCTGGCCGACGATTCCGGGCTCGAGGTCACGGCCCTTGGCGGCGCGCCGGGCATCCATTCGGCACGCTGGGGCGGCTCGGATAAGGATTTCGGCCTCGCCATGGCGCGGGTGAATCAGGCGCTGGCAAAGGGCAGCGACGGCCACGCCAATTTTACCTGCGTACTCGCGATTGCTTCGCCCGAAGGCTCGGTGACAGTGTCCGAGGGTAAAGTGTTTGGTACCGTCGTCTGGCCGCCCCGCGGCACGCGCGGTTTCGGCTACGATCCGATCTTCGTGCCGGACGGCTATGACGAGACCTTCGGGGAGATGGACCCCGACCTGAAAAACCGGCTGTCGCACCGCATGCGCGCCTTCGAGAAATTGATGGCGGTGGCCTATGAAGATGCCTAACACCGAGCTCGATGTCGTCATGCCTGACATAGCGCTGGTGCTGTCCGGTAGCCGCGTGGCGCCGGAGCCGTTTGGCGTGTATGTGCATTGGCCGTTCTGCCGCGCCAAATGCCCCTATTGCGATTTCAACAGCCACGTCCGCCATAACGGCATCGAAGAAGCGCGCTTCCTGACCGCTTACCTTCGGGAGCTGGGGTATTTCGCCTCGCGCGCGCCGGGACGCAGCGTGACCAGTATCTTCTTCGGCGGCGGCACGCCATCTCTGATGCAGCCCGGCACGGTGGCCGTCATCCTCGAGGCCATCGCCGGACATTGGCCTATCGAAGACGGTGTGGAGATCACGCTCGAAGCAAATCCCACATCCGTCGAGGCCGAGAATTTCGCGGGCTACCGTTCGGCGGGGGTCAATCGTCTTTCGCTCGGGGTGCAGGCGCTCGACGATGCGAGCCTGAA
>DATMDY010000033.1:0-17828 GCA_035557335.1 Methyloceanibacter sp. | reverse complement strand
AACACGAGGTGAAGTAATTGCTTCTGCTTCGCGCCATCCTTGGCGGCCATGCTCCGGCTCCCTGCTGCTGGCTTGCGGCGCAAATCTGCCGGAAGGCACGCTAGAGGTCTATGCGGCTTGTGCGCTCGATCAGGAGGGGGTGTAGCCGGGTGCCGCTGGCGACCAGGCTCGGCAGGCGGGGCGATTCACGGTTATAGAGATGCGGGTTGCCGTGATGGTCGGTGACGACGCCGCCGGCCTCATCGACGATGACGGCTGCGGCGGCAAGGTCCCACTCGCACTTGTTGGAAAGAGAGATGGTGGCGTCGGCCTTACCCGCGGCGACCAGCGCGAGACGGTAAGCGACTGAATTCACCCAGCGCGTCTTCACCTCGGGCCAAGGCTCCTTCCAGATCTTCTTTTTAAATAAGCCACCGCTCGCAATCAGCACGGCGCCATCGAGCGTGGCCAAGTCGCTTGCCTTTATGGGTTTGTCGTTGAGGAAGGCGCCGTGCCCGCGCATGGCGTGAAAGAATTCCTGCGTGGCCGGATTGTACACCACGCCGATCACCGGCACGCCGTCCTCGACGAGCGCGGCGGAAACCGTCCATTCCGGCAAATGGCGCAAGAAAGCGTTGGTGCCGTCGATCGGATCGACCATCCACACTCTTTTATGTTTGAGACGCTCGGTATCGTCCGGGGTCTCCTCCGACAGCCAGCCATAGTCGGGGCGCGGGCTGAGCAGATTGAATTTGAGGGCGTTATCGACGGCGATGTCGGCCTCGCTCACCTCGGATCCGTCAGCCTTGCGGTTGATTAGGATTTGTTGACGGAAATAAGTGAGTGCAAGTTCACCCGCATCGTGCGCTGCCTGTTTAAGCAATGCGTAATCTTCCGCGAGCGACGGCGCGGATAGCGGCTTTTCTTGGGGTGCAAGGATCGTCATTGGGGCAAGAAGAAACTCTAAACCATGTCAACAGTCGGGCAGCGCATACCGGACGTTAACGACGTCCATTAAGTGACCAGGAATGCTTGTGTGACATCTTAGGTGCAATGATGGCTGCCTGAAGGTGGCCGGGAGGGAAGCTAACAGCAAGGCGTCACACGGGCCTCGGGGCGAAAGCTCCGGGGCCCGAGGTTTATCTGCCTTAAAAGAGTGCAGCCATCGCCATGTCGAGCACGATGGCGGCAAACACGATGAGGCCGAAATCGCGGTTTGCACGGAAGCGGACAAGACAATTCTCGGTATCGTCGATATCGAGGCTCAACACCTGCCAAACAAGATGTGCCGCTGCCAAAATCATGCCAAGCAGGAAGAAAAATCCGGCGCCGGCCATGATCCCCGCGACGGTGATGGCCGCCCAAGCGATACCGTAGAACAGGGCGAGCCACGGCTTGGTGGCGCTGCCGAATTTGAGGGCGGTCGATTTGAGCCCGATCAGGTCGTCGTCCTCGCGGTCCTGATGGGCATAGATGGTGTCGTAGCCGATGGTCCAGGCGACGGCGCCCGCGTAAAGAATCACCGGCGCGAGATCGAGCCGCGCCAGCACCGCCGCCCATCCGAGCAGCGCGCCCCAATTGAAGGCGAGGCCGAGCACGGCTTGCGGCCAGTTGCTGAAGCGCTTGACGAACGGGTAGAGCGCCACGATTGGCAGCACGGCGAGTCCGAGCAGGACGGTGAAGCGGTTGAAGCTGAGCAGCACGGCAAGCCCGGTCAGCGACAGCAGCCCCATGAAGATGGAAGCCTCTGTGAGCGTGACCTGTCCGCTCGGCAGCGGGCGAGAGCGCGTACGCGCCACCTTGGCGTCGATGTCGCGATCGACAATGTCGTTATAGGTGCATCCGGCGGCGCGCATGACGATGGCGCCGATGGCGAAGAGCAACAGGAGCCAGGGGTCGGGGTAGGGGGCGCCGAGGCTGCGTCCGGCGAGCGCCACCGACCAGAAACAGGGAATCGCCAGCAGGAAGAAGCCGATGGGGCGGTCGGCACGCGCGAGCCGCAAATAAGGGGCGAGCGGGGCCGGCGCGAAGCGGTCGACCCAGTTCTTCGCGCTGGCTTTGGCAACGGCGCGCCTTTTGCGTTGCGACCTTGAACGTGGCATGTCTCGCAGAGCTCCGTCTAAACCCGCGTCACCTCATGCCCTCTAAGCTTCACCGGCTGTTCGTCAAGTCCCCGCTCGGCATGGGCGCCGAGATCGCGCTCGACGGCGAACAGGCACATTATCTCCTGAACGTACTCAGGCTCGGGCGGGGCAACAAGATTCTCCTATTCAACGGCCAAGACGGAGAGTGGTGCGCCACTCTTGGCGCCACAAGCAAGAAAAAGGCGCACGCCGTGCTCGAGCATCAGACGAGGATGCAGGACGAAGGGCCTGACCTGCATTATCTCTTCGCGCCGCTCAAGCGCGCGCGTCTCGATTACATGGCGCAGAAGGCGACCGAGATGGGCGCGAGCGTGCTGCGCCCCGTCATCACCCGCCGCACCGTGACCGAGAAGGTCAAGACAGCGCGCCTGTTTGCCAATGCCGTCGAGGCGGCGGAGCAATGCGGCATCTTGCGCGTGCCGGAGGTGCGTGAGCCGGAGAAGCTCTCAAAGGTGTTGGACAAATGGGACGCGGAGCGCCTGCTGATCTTCGCCGACGAAACCGCGCCCGCGGCCTCGCCGCTCGAAGCCTTGTCGGCGCAAGTCCCGCGCCCGCTTGCGGTGCTGATCGGGCCCGAGGGCGGCTTCGAGCCGGAGGAGCGGACGGCGCTGCTTGCCAAGCCCTTTGTAGTGCCCATTTCCCTAGGGCCGCGGGTGATGCGGGCCGACACGGCCGCGGTCGCCGCGCTGTCCTTGGTCAACGCCACTTTGGGCGACTGGCGCTAGTGAGCGTCAGAAGAGTCCCCTTGTCAGGCACAAGCTGCGAGCGCCATAAGAGCCACCCTTTGCGATCCGTGCCCTAGGTTCGCAAGGCGGGTAAGCGTCCCTTCAAGCTAGCGGAGCTCCCTCATGTCGACCAAGGTGGATGGGCCCAAGAGCCCGGTCATCTCGTCGCGCGACGAGCTCATCGCTTATGTCGAAGCGGGATCGAAGCCGGAAAGCGAATGGCGCATCGGCACCGAGCACGAGAAGTTCGCCTTCACCCTCGCCGAACATGCGCCGGTCCCCTATGTGGGGAAAAGCGGCATCGCCGCATTGCTGCAAGGCTTCGAGGATCGCTTCGGCTGGAAGGCGATCGTCGAAGAGGGCAACATTATCGGGCTCTCTTGCATCGATTGCCCCAAAGGCGGCGCGATCAGCCTCGAACCGGGCGGCCAGGTCGAGCTGTCCGGCGCGCCGTTCGACACCGTGCACGAGACGGAAGAGGAACTCCGCGAGCATCTCGCCAAAGTGGGCGAGATCGGCGCCGATCTCGGCATGGGCTTTCTGGGGCTTGGCTTCTCGCCGAAATGGAGTCTCGAAGCCACGCCGATGATGCCAAAGGAGCGCTACCGCATCATGATGCGCACCATGCCGAGAAAAGGGAAGCACGGCCTCGACATGATGTTTCGCACCGCCACGGTGCAGGTCAATCTCGATTTTGGCGACGAGGCCGACATGGTGCGCAAGATGCGCGTCGGGCTGGCGCTCCAGCCGGTGGCCACGGCGCTGTTCGCCAACTCGCCGTTCAGCGACGGTAAGCCCAACGGTTTCCAATCCTACCGCGCGGAAATGTGGCGCGACACCGATCCCGACCGCACCGGACTCCTTCCCTTCGCCTTCGAGGACGGCATGGGGTTCGAGCGCTATGTTGACTACGCGCTCGATGTGCCGATGTATTTCGTCTATCGCGACGGACGCTATACCGATGCGGCCGGCGCCTCGTTCCGCGATTTCCTCGCAGGCAGGCTCGCGGCGCTGCCCGGCGCGCGGCCCACGCTCGACGATTGGAGCGACCATCTCACCACGCTATTCCCCGATGTCAGGCTCAAGCGCTTTCTCGAAATGCGCGGCGCCGACGCGGGCTCGCTGCCCCAAATGCTCGCACTCCCGGCGCTGTGGGTGGGGCTCCTCTACGACAAGACCGCGCAAGACGAAGCTTCTCTCCTGGTCGCCGATTGGACGGCAGAGGAACGGCAGGCTTTGCGCGATGCGGTGCCGCGTCATGGACTGGCGACACCGTTCCGCGAAGGCACCGTGTTGGATGTTGCGCGTCAAATGGTGACGCTGGCAGAGGCGGGCCTGAAACGGCGCGCGCGGCTCGATGCGAGCGGTGAGGACGAGCGCAAGATGCTGGCTCCGCTCATCGAGACCGTCGAGACGGGGCGCTCGCCGGCCGTACGCCTGCTCGCCGAATATCACGGCCCATGGGACGGCGACATCGACAAGGTGTTCGACGCCGCCGCGCTTTGATTCTCATCTTGAAACGGCGGACCCGCCCGACCACATAGGGGCCAAGTCAGCGTCTCTTCCTGTTACCCTGCACGGAAGAGACGTAGTCCGTCCCCCAAAGGCGGATGTGTCGGCGGCAGATTTCTCCTTTTCTGCCGCCGATTTTTTTGCGCCTGCGAAACCGCTATTTAAGCCCGTCCATGGCGGTGCCGAAGCCTTGCAAGCTGACGGGTATGCCGATACCGGCCTCGGGCGTGTCGAAGATGATGAACATGGCGTTGGTGCCCTTTTTCAGCTTGGCGATCACCTCGTCCTGAAGCACCACTTCGGCGACGCAGCCCCGCTTGCCGCATTTGAGAAACGGCGCGTTGCCCACGTCCTGGTCGTCGATCTTGAGCCCAAGCCCGGTGGGTAGCAGCACGCCGAGCGGTACCACCACGCGCAGCAGCTTCTTGTCCTCGCCAATCGCCTTATAGAACACGACGGTCAGGCCGACATTCGGCCGGTCCTCGGCGGTGACGCTCTGCACCAGCGCGCATTTCTCTTCCTTGGCGCCTGGCGGCGTGCGGCAGCTGACTTGCCAGGCCCCATGTGTCTCGCGCACCACGCTGCCCGGACCCGTAGCGGCAGGCCCGGCATCGGGCGACGCGCTTTGGGCGTCAGCTTCGCTCGCAAGTGCGAAGACAAGGGCCGCGCCAAGGCAAAGCGCGGCAATGGTCCGCGAACGCGGCGCGAAAGCCTGAAATTTGGGCTCGTGAGTCATGACACTAGAGAGACCGGCTGCGCGTGCTTCTCAAGCGCAAATCAGCTTTAGGGAAATTAAATTGTAAGGGGAAGCTCTTTAAGGCCAAATGCCGCGACATGGAAAACCGCCTTCGCCGAGTATTGGGGCCAAATTTCGGCGCAACCATTTCCGGGAACTTCTGCCCGATCCTGACGCCTTATCGGCAAGCGTGCATATGCCGCAGCGCTCACTTGAATCATGAGTGTTGCCAATCTGTAGCCTTTATGATTTGAACACCGAAAAGAGCCTCCAGCCTCGCGTTTCGCGTGAGGGCTCTGGGCAAGAATTACGGTGGGGGCGACGCCATTTATCGCGACTCATTTCTTCGCGCCGCCTTTGCATCGACCAAGCGGCTTGGGCGCGCCGGTCCCGCCCCTGCCCAATATTTCAGCCCGCACCAGCAAGCAGGGTGATGGGCGAGGGGAGAAGGCTTTAGGAGTGATGGGATGGCGATCTTCTGTCGAACATTGACGACCTTTGCCGCGCTCGCGGCCCTCGCCTTGAGCGGCCCTGCCTTTGCCGCCGATGGGCAGCCCTCGGATTGGCAGATGGGCTTCCAGAAGGCGGCCACGCCGATCATGGAGCAGATCACCAACTTCCATACCTATGTCACCATCATCATCACGGTCATTGCCCTCTTCGTGCTCGGCCTGATGATCTATGTGATGTCCCGCTTCAACGAGAAGCGCAATCCGCTCCCGTCCCGCACCTCGCACCACACGCCGCTCGAGATCGCCTGGACGGTGCTGCCGATTCTGATCCTTGTGGCCATTGCCATTCCCTCGTTCCGCCTGCTGTTCGCCCAATACGACTTCCCCAAGGCTGACCTCACCATCACCGCCACGGGCAGCCAGTGGTATTGGACCTACGAATATCCCGACCATGGCATCAGTTTCGATTCGATCATTGTGAAGGATGCCGACCTCAAAGAGGGCCAGCCTCGCCTGCTCAGCGTCAACAACGAGGTCGTGGTGCCGGTCGGCAAGAATATCATCGTGCAGGTCAAGGCGAACGACGTGATCCATGACTGGGCCGTCCCCTCTTTCGGCATCAAGATCGATGCCGTGCCGGGCCGGCTACAGACCACGTGGTTCAGGGCCGAGCGCGAGGGCTGGTTCTACGGCCAATGCTCCGAGCTATGCGGACGCAATCATGCTTTCATGCCGATTGCCGTCCGCGTCGTGTCCGAGGAAGAGTTCGACAACTGGCTTAAGACCAAGGCCGCGGCCGCGCCGGACAGCGAAGGCAAAGTGGCCGCGGTCGAGAACTAACGCGAGGCGAGCCCTCGCCGATGACGACGCAAGAACGTTAAGACCGTAAGGAAGCATCAGCATGGCATATCCCGCCACAGCCGCCGAAGCCCATCACGAGGACCATTCCACCGGTTGGCGCCGCTGGGTCTACTCGACCAATCACAAGGACATCGGCACGATGTACCTGATCTTCGCCCTGGTGGGCGGGGTCATCGGCGGCGTGTTGTCCATCGCCATGCGTCTCGAGCTGATGAATCCCGGGATGCAGATCTTCGGCGATCCCGAGGTCTTCAACGTCTACGTCACCGCGCATGGGCTCACCATGGTGTTCTTCATGGTGATGCCGGCGATGATCGGCGGCTTCGGCAACTGGATGGTGCCTTTGATGATCGGCGCGCCGGACATGGCCTTCCCGCGCATGAACAACATCTCCTTCTGGCTGCTGCCCGCCTCCTTCGCGCTGCTGTTGACGTCGCTCTTCGTGCCCGGCATGCCGGGAGGTGACGGCGTCGGCGCCGGCTGGACGCTTTACGCGCCGCTCACCACCAAAGGCACGCCTGGCATCGCCATGGATTTCGCCATCCTGTCGCTGCATCTGGCCGGCGCCTCGTCGATCCTCGGCGCCATCAATTTCATCACCACCATCTTCAACATGCGCGCACCGGGCATGACGCTGCACAAGATGCCGCTGTTCGTCTGGTCGGTGCTGGTGACCGCCTTCCTGCTGCTGTTGTCGCTGCCGGTACTCGCGGGCGCCATCACCATGCTGCTCACCGACCGCAATTTCGGCACGGCGTTCTTCGACTCGGCCCATGGCGGCGATCCGCTGCTGTGGCAGCACCTGTTCTGGTTCTTCGGCCACCCCGAGGTCTACATCCTCATCCTGCCGGGCTTCGGCATGGTCAGCCATATCGTGTCGACCTTCTCCAAGAAGCCGGTGTTCGGCTATCTCGGCATGGCCTATGCCATGGTCGCCATCGGCGTGATCGGCTTCGTGGTCTGGGCCCATCATATGTACGCGGCCGGCATCAGCGTGAACACGCAGGCCTATTTCGTGTTCGCTACTATGGTCATCGCCGTGCCAACGGGCATCAAGATCTTCTCGTGGATCGCCACCATGTATGGCGGCTCGCTCTCGTTCCGCACGCCGATGCTCTGGGCGCTGGGCTTCATCTTCCTATTCACCATCGGCGGGGTCACCGGCGTGGTGCTCGCCAATGCCGGCCTCGACCGTTCGCTGCACGACACCTATTACGTGGTGGCGCATTTCCACTACGTGCTGTCGCTCGGCGCCGTGTTCGCCATCTTCGGCGGCTGGTACTACTGGTTCCCGAAGATGACCGGCTACCTGTACTCCGAGGCGGTCGGCAAGCTGCATTTCTGGCTGATGTTCATCGGCGCCAACCTGACCTTCTTCCCCATGCATTTCCTCGGGCTCGCCGGCATGCCGCGGCGCATCGCCGATTATCCGGACGCCTTTGCCCCGTGGAACTACGTCGCCTCGTTGGGGTCCTACCTCTCCTTCGTCGGCCTGATCGTGTTCCTGTTCGGCATTGCCCAGGCCTTCGCCCGCAAGCAAGCGGCCGGCGCAAATCCATGGGGCGCGGGCGCCACCACGCTCGAATGGACGGTGTCTTCGCCGCCGCCCTTCCACAGCTACGAGACGCTGCCGCGGATCAAATGACGGAAGGCGCAAGTCTTGCTCGCGACCCAAGCGCCCTGAATGAGTAGGTCCATGTCCAACGCCACGGTCCAAGCGCTAGCCCCTGAAGTCGAGGTCGCCACCGATGGCGACGTCGCCGACTATTTCGCTCTGATGAAGCCGCGGGTGATGTTTCTCGTGGTGTTCACCGCTTTGGTCGGCCTGGTGGCGGCGCCTGGCTCCATGCATCCCGTGCTCGCCATCGCCGCGCTGATCTGCATCGCCGTCGGCGCCGGCGCCTCCGGCGCGCTGAACATGTGGTACGACGCCGATATCGACGCGGCCATGACGCGCACCGCCGGCCGGCCAATTCCGCGCGGCCGGATAAGCCCGGACGAAGCGCTCGTGTTCGGCGTGGTGTTGGCCGCGGGCTCGGTGATTTGCCTCGGGCTCATGGTGAACTGGGTCGCGGCCGCGCTGCTCGCGCTGACCATCGCCTTCTATGTGGTCGTCTACACCATGTGGCTGAAGCGGAGCACGCCGCAGAACATCGTCATCGGCGGGGCTGCGGGCGCCGTGCCGCCGATGATCGGCTGGGCCGCGGCGACGGGCAGTGTGAGTCTCGAATCCTTCGTCCTGTTCCTCATCATCTTCATGTGGACGCCGCCGCATTTCTGGGCGCTCGCGTTGCTCAGGAGCGACGACTATGCCCGCGCCGGCGTGCCCATGCTCCCCGTGGTGCGCGGCGCCGACGAGACCAGGCGCCAGATCCTCATCTACAGCCTGATCCTGGCGCCGCTCGGCATGGTGCCGGCCATTATTGGCTTGGGCGGCACGCTCTATATGGTCGTGGCAGCCATGCTCGGCTCCCTGTTCGTGGTCTTGGCCCTCGATTGCTACCGCGAGCGGGAAGGCGAGAGGGCCGACCGGGCGGCCAAGCACCTTTTCGCCTATTCGGTGCTATACTTGTTCCTGTTGTTCGCGGTGCTTCTCATAGAGCTTGGCTTCGGCATTGACGGGTTCGCCCTGCCGACTATTTGGACGTCGTAATGCATGATGCTGAGCAGGAGCGCAAACGCCGCCAACGCACGCGATCCATCGCCATCGCCTGGATCCTGGCCGCGCTCGCCGCTTTGTTTTTCATCGTCACCATTGTCAGGCTCGGCGGCAACGTGGCCGACCGGCCCCTTTGAGCAAACGTCATGACCAAGCCAAGCGGCGATAACCAGCAGCAAAAGCGACACGGCCTCGTGGCCCTGTCATGCGCCGGCCTCGTCGCCGTGATGGTCGGCCTGTCCTTCGCCGCCGTGCCGCTTTACCGCCTGTTCTGTCAGGTCACCGGCTATGGCGGGGTGCCGCAGCGCGCGGAATCGGCGCCGGAGGAGGTGCTCGACCGCACCATCCGCATCCGCTTCGACGCCAATGTCGATCGCGCGCTGCCCTGGGCCTTCGAGCCGGTCGAACGGGTCATCGAGGTGAGGATCGGCGAGACGGCACTGGCTTTCTTCAGGGCAAGCAACGAATCGTCCGCGCCGGTCACGGGCACCGCCATCTTCAACGTGTCGCCTGAACTCGCCGCGCGCTACTTCGCCAAGATCGAGTGCTTCTGCTTCACGCAGCAGACGCTTGCGGCGGGCGCGAGCATTGAGATGCCGGTGAGCTTCTTCATCGACCCCAAACTGGTCGAGGACGAGGACACTAAGAATCTTTCCGAGATTACCCTGTCTTATACCTTCTACCGCGACGACAAGGATCCGGGTGTCGCAGCCGTGCCGCCGGACGGCAAATCGGGATCGTGAGCAACGAGGATTTTGAGGCGGCTCACGCCGCCTGACTGGATTGGGAGGAACTGGAGAGCACAATGGCCGAAGCCCACGCCCACGCTAAACATCACGACTATCATCTCGTCAATCCGAGTCCGTGGCCCATCGTTGGCGCGATCGGCGCTTTCGTGCTGGCCATCGGTACGCTGCTCTATTTCATGTCGAAGAAGGCCGGCGACCCGCAGCTCTGGTACGTGCTGCCGGGGATCGTGCTGGTGATCGTCACCATGGTTGGCTGGTGGCGCGACGTCATCAAGGAGGCGCATGAGGGCTACGAGACGCCGGTAGTGCAGCTCCATCTGCGCTACGGCATGATCCTGTTCATCGCCTCCGAGGTGATGTTCTTCGTCGCTTGGTTCTGGGCGTATTTCGACTCGGCGCTTTATCCCGACAGCGCGATCACCTATGCGCGCACACAGGTGCTCGGCGGGCAATGGCCGCCGATCCCGAGCGCCGAAACCGGCGTGCCCGGCCTTGGCAGCTTCAAGCACACTTTCGATCCCTGGGGCCTGCCCCTGGTCAACACCCTGGTCCTGCTGCTCTCGGGCACCACGGTGACCTGGGCGCACCATTCGCTGCTGAACAACAACCGCAAGGGGCTGATCTGGGGGCTGGTCTGCACCGTCATTCTCGGCATTCTGTTCACGTCCTTGCAGGCCTACGAGTACATGCATGCGGGCTTCGGCTTCGCCAACCACATCTACGGCTCGACCTTCTTCATGGCCACGGGCTTTCACGGTTTCCACGTCATCGTCGGCACCATCTTCCTGACGGTGTGCCTGTTCCGGGCGCTTCAAGGCGACTTCACGCCGAAGCAGCATTTCGGCTTCGAGGCCGCGGCGTGGTACTGGCATTTCGTTGACGTGGTGTGGCTGTTCCTGTTCACCTGCATCTATGTGTGGGGGGCGGGCGCCAATTACACGCATTAGGGTCTAGGCTCAAAATCGTCTTTGGGGGGCGGTCCGAGGCCGCCCCCTTTTCGTTTCAAGTAAGGTGATCGCCATGATGAAAGCGGAGAGTGCGCACGACCAGCATTCCCTTGGCGCCACGCTATGGGACGGGATCGCCGGTCGCTGTCCCTCCTGCCATCGCGGCAAATTGTTCGCGGGCTATCTGACGCTGGCGCCGCGCTGCGAGAATTGCGGCCTCGACTACCACTTCGCCGATGCGGGCGACGGGCCCGCGGTGTTCGTCATTCTGGTCACGGGCTTCGTGGTGGTGGGGCTCGCCCTCATCGTCGAGATTCTCTACATGCCGCCTTATTGGCTGCACGGTTTGCTGTGGGGCTCGCTCGCCATCCTCCTGCCGCTCGTCTTGCTTCGGTCCTTCAAGGGCGCGCTCATCGCCCTCCAGTTCAGGCACAAGGCCGAAGAAGGCAAGCTCGCCTCCGAATAGGGCAGCCCGCATGCGGACCAAGGGACTGCTCGGGCTCACCGCGTTTACGCTCGCCGGTATCGCTGTGCTGATCGGCCTCGGGCTTTGGCAACTCCAGCGGCTCGGATTGAAGCAAGGCGTGATCGCGCAGATCGAAACGCGCTCGACGGCCGAGCCCATCGCCCTCGACCAGGCGATTGCCTTGTCCCGCCAGGGAAACGATCCAAGCTATTATCGCGTGCGTGTCGAAGGCCGCTTCCATCACGACCGCGAGCGCTATCTCTACGCCGCTTCGGAGGGGAAGCCCGGCTGGCACGTGATCGCGCCGTTGCAGACCGAAGATGGAGAGATTGTCCTGATCGATCGCGGCTTCGTGCCCGACAGCCTGAGGGATCCGTCGTCGCGTCCGCGCGGGCAGATGGAGGAGGTCGTCACCGTCACCGGGCTCGCGCGCGCTTCCGAGACGCCGAACGTCTTCACGCCCGACAACGAGCTGGAGGCCAATCGCTGGTTCTGGCGCGACCTCGCCGGCATGAGCCATTCGATGTTTCCGAGCGGCACTTGGGAGATCGTGCCCTTTTTCCTCGAAGCGGAGAAAAGCGAGGTGCCGGGCGGCTGGCCCCTAGGGGGACAGACGCAGCTCAACATCACCAACAACCATCTGCAATACGCGCTTACCTGGTTCGCGCTGGCGCTTTGCCTGGCTGTCATCTACGCCGTCTATGTTTGGGGCCAGCTCTCTCAGAGGCCGGGATCGACGTGAACTTTCGTCTTCTTGATCCCGTGCTGTCTTAATGTAATTTTTTGCGGTCGCCGCTCCTGCCAGGCGAGCAAGTTAATGAGGTGATGTTATGCGCGCCGCACGAATGCATGCCTACAACCAGCCTTTGGTATTGGAAGATGTGCCGGTCCCCGAGATCGAACCCAATGAGGTTCTGATCAGGGTCGGCGCCGCCGGCATGTGCCGCACCGACATTCAATTGATTGACGGGTATTTTCGCCCTTACGTCGAGTCGATCTTCCCGCTGACATTGGGGCATGAGATCGCCGGCGAGGTGCACAAGATCGGCAGCCTGGTACCTAAATCTGCGGGCTTTGAGGAGGGCGACCAAGTCGTCGTTGTCGGGGGCTGGGGAGACGAAACCTGCCGCCACTGCCATGAAGGCAACACGCAGATCTGCCCTCACGGGAAATGGCCCGGGTTCGGCCCCTATGGCGGATACGCGGAATACGTTCCCGTGCCCGTGCAATATCTCATCAAGATCGACAAGCGTTACGGCCTGAAGGCGGAGGAACTCGCGCCGCTCACCGATGCCGGTCTGACGCCGTATCGCGGCCTCAAGAAGCTGCGCGATGCCGGCGCTCTCGGTCCGGATCGCGTGCTGGCGGTCTTTGGTGTCGGCGGACTCGGAACCTATGCCATCCAATACGCCAAGCTTCTCGGCGGCGGCGCGACGGTTGTCGCCTTTGGCCGCAACGCGGAGAAGCTTGAAGCTGCCAAAGAGCTCGGCGCCGACCACGTCATCGACATCAAGGGAAAATCGCTCGACGACATTCGCAAGGAGCTGGTGCGGGCGACAGGCAAGGGCGAAATCGATGCGGTTATCGATTGCGCCGGCGCTGAGGAGATGATCCGGCTAGGCTTCGGCCTGTTATCCGTCGGCGCGCACTACTCGTCCGTCGGCCTTGTCGGGGACAGGATCAACATCCCCCTGTTTCCCTTCGTTGCCCGCGAATACACCTATCACGGCTCGTTCTGGGGCAATTACAACGATCTGAGCGAGGTCGTTGCGCTCGTCGAGCAGGGCAAGGTCCGGCACACGGTCAAGCCCATCCGTTTCGAGGAGATCAACGACACGCTCGATCTCTTGCGGGCCGGTGACGTTGTCGGCCGCGCCGTGGTCAAATACTAATCCCCCAAGTCATTCCGGGCGGGGATAAACCTTTAGAATTGTCGCCAGTTGCGGGCGTCCTCACCGACCGCTAGGGTCCACGGGAAAAGCCCCCTGTTCCTGGCAAGAGGCCGGTCGTGAAATTCATCTCAACGCGCGGTGAGGCGCCCGCGATCTCCTTCGAGGGCGCGCTGCTCGCTGCCCTCGCCAGCGACGGCGGCCTCTATATGCCCGAAGCCTGGCCGCGGCTTAAGCCTGACGATATCGCCGCGCTCGCCGGCCTCGATTACGCGGATGCGGCCTATCGGATCATGCGTCCGTATCTCGAAGGCGATCCCTGTCTCGGCGATCTTGAAGCCGTGCTGGAAGAAGCCTATGGCAGCTTCCATCATCCGGCCGTCGCGCCCTTGCACCAGATCGCGCCGAACACGTTTCTGCTGGAGCTGTTTCACGGGCCGACGCTCGCCTTCAAGGATCTCGCCATGCAGGTGGTGGCGCGGCTGATGAACCGTGCGCTGCTGCGCAAGGGCGCGCACGCCACGGTGATCGGCGCCACGTCCGGCGATACCGGCGCCGCCGCCATCGAGGCCTTTCGCGGGCTTGAGGCCGTCGATATTTTCATCCTGCATCCCAAAGGGCGCGTCAGCGACGTGCAGCGCCGCCAGATGACCACGGCTGCCGAGCCCAACGTTCACAACGTGGCGGTAGAGGGGACCTTCGACGATTGCCAGTCGATCTTGAAGGGATTGCTCGGCGATGGGAGCTTGCGCGAGCGTTTCGAACTGACCGGCGTAAATTCCATCAACTTCGCGCGAATCCTCGCGCAAATTCCCTATTATTTCACCGCCGCAGTGAGCCTCGGCGCGCCCCATCGGCAGGTGGCCTTCACCGTGCCCACCGGAAATTTCGGTGATATTTTCGCGGGTTACGCGGCCCGGGCGATGGGCTTGCCGGTCTCGCGCCTCGTTATCGCCACGAACCTCAACGACAGTTTGCCCCGCGCCTTTGGCTCGGGGGTTTACGAGCCGGGAGGCGTGATCGCCACGTCTAGCCCGAGCATGGACATCCAGCTTGCCAGCAATTTCGAGCGCCTATTGTTCGAGCTTGCCGGCCGCGATGCTGGGCGTGTGAAGGCGCTCATGGGAGATCTGCGCAGCACGGGGTGCTTCCGCCTGAACGATGCCGAGCTTGGCGCGCTGCGTGGCCTGTTCGCGGCGCATTCGATCGATGAGCATGCGACGGAGATGACCATTCGGGGACTGGCGGAAGAAACGGGTATGCTTGCCGATCCGCATAGCGCGGTTGGGGTGGCGGCAGCGCGGCAGGAAACGGGCCTCGGCGCGACTCCCATGGTCGTGCTTGCCACCGCGCATGCCGCCAAGTTTCCCGAAGCCGTCGAGCGGGCGTCGGGACGCGTGCCCGAGCAGCCCGAGCGCTTGCGGCTCCGCCTTGGTCAGCACGAGCGCTGCACGGTGCTCCCCAACGATTATGCCGCCGTCGCTGAATTCATCGCCACGCATAGCCGGACGCGCGAAGGCCAGAAGGAAGCGCGCGGTCGCCGTGCCACGGTGCGCGCATGAGCATGGAGCGCTCAGAGCTTGCCAATGGCCTGATCGTGGTCAGCCACGCCATGCCTGAAGTGGAGACCGTATCGCTCGGCATTTGGATCGGCGCCGGCAGCCGCAGCGAGACGAAAGTCGAGCATGGCGTCGCCCATTTCCTCGAGCATATGGCGTTCAAGGGAACGGAGCGCCGCAGCGCCAGGGACATTGCCGAAGAGATCGAGGCGGTCGGCGGCGACCTCAATGCCTCGACCGGCGTCGACTCCACCGCCTATTACGCACGCGTCATGCGCAAGGACCTGCCGCTCGCGCTCGATATTTTGAGCGACATCATCCTCGCCCCGCGCTTCGACCGTACTGAGCTTGCACGCGAGCGCGAGGTGATCTTGCAGGAGATCGCCGCCTGCCTCGATTCGCCCGAGGACATCGTGTTCGATCTCGCGCAGGAGGCGGCTTACCCCAATCAGTCCTTGGGGCGGCCGATCCTCGGCACCGTACGAAGCGTGAGGGGGTTCAAGCCTAGCCATCTCGGCGCCTATCTCTCGGCGCATTATCATGCCCCCAACATGGTGCTCGCCGCCGCAGGCGCCGTCGATCACAAGGTGCTGGTGGCGGAAGCCGAACGGCATCTCGCTGCGCTCGATGCAAGCGGCACGGCGCTCCCGGCCGGCGCGCATTACGCGGGCGGTGTGAGGCGCTCGGACAAGTCCTTCGAGCAGACCCATCTCGTGCTGACCTTCGAGGCGCCGCCCTACCGCGATCCCGATTATTTCACCGCGCAGATGTTGGCCGCGGCCCTTGGCGGCGGCATGTCCTCGCGTCTCTTCCAGGAGGTGAGGGAGCGGCGCGGGCTCTGCTACTCGGTCTACGCTTTCTCGAGCGGACTTACGGATAGCGGCATGTTCACCGTCCATGCGGCGAGCGGTCCGGAGCG
The DNA here is from genome assembly GCA_035557335.1 of Methyloceanibacter sp. GTDB lineage: Bacteria > Pseudomonadota > Alphaproteobacteria > Rhizobiales > Methyloligellaceae > Methyloceanibacter. The sequence goes on along the minus strand of DATMDY010000033.1, from coordinate 2,231 downwards.
GGCGCACGAATTGTTCGCCGTGATCCGCACCGAGCTCGAACGTGCCGCCGAGCATGGCTTCCACCAGGACGAAATCTCCCGGGTCAAGGCGCAGCTCAAGATGGGTCTGCTGGCCGGGCTCGAAAGCTCGAGCGCCCGCGCCGAGCAGCTCGCCAGGCAAATCCTCATCCACGGCCGCGTGCTCACCACGCAAGAACTGATCGAGCGGGTGGAGAAGGTCGAGGCGGCCGATTTGCAAGCCTTGGTTGAGAGATTGCTGGTTTCCCCGGCGAGCCTTGCCACGGTTGGGCCCATTCGGCATGTTGCAAGGTTCGACGCGGTGACGGAAAAATTCACTATTCCGTCCACCAAAGCCGCGTGAAGAGGGTATCCCGCCGATGGCCTTGTTGCGAACAGCCTCTCCGAGCGATCTTGGGCCGGTCATCGAGTCCGAGCGCGTGGTGCTACGCTCGCCGCAGATGTCGGACTATCCCGCTTGGGCCGAGCTTCGGGCCGCGAGCCGCGAATTCCTGACGCCGTGGGAGCCCCTTTGGGCCAATGACGAGCTGTCCCGCGCCTCGTTTCGCCGGCGCGTGCGCCACTATCTCCGGGATCTCCGCGAGGACGTAGGCTATGCGCTATTCGTCTTTGCCGCGCCGTCCGGCTCTTTGGTAGGCGGGCTTACGCTGTGCAACGTCCGCCGCGGGGTGACCCAATCCTGCACGCTGGGCTATTGGGTCGGGGCCAAATATGCTCAGCACGGCTACATGACCGCGGCCGTGCGCGCTGTTATCCCTTTTGTGTTCGATTCGCTCGAATTGCACCGGCTGGAGGCGGCGTGCCTGCTGAGCAATACGGCCTCGATACGGCTGTTGGAGAAAACGGGCTTCAAGCGCGAAGGCCTCGCGCGCCGCTATTTGCGGATCAATGGCGTGTGGCAAGACCATCTACTGTACGCGTTGCTTGACACCGATACGCGCCACTGAGGCGTGATCGGCTAAGCGCCGAGAGAAGACGGGGGAGGAATGGCGAAAAGTATCGCCTCATCGCGCGGTAGAGCGGCGCCTTCCTGGCGGCGAGGAGGCGTGCCGTTGGCTGCGCTCGCCGGCGCCATGCTCTTCGTCGTTGCGGTATTTGCGTCAGGCTTAGCCCACGCCATCGAGGCGATCCCCGTCGATCCCGACGAACCCAAGATCGACATCACCGCCAAGGGCGAGCTCTATGAAGGGCGCGGCGATCGCCTCCAGATCGAAACCGCGCCGGGACCAGACGGCTATATTGGCCGCATGGCGGTCGGCGCCTCGATCCCTGGTACCAATCCGAGTTGGCTGGTCTTTGCCCTGTCCAACACGACGCCTGAGCGCATCGTGCGCTGGCTGGTGGCGCCGCGCTACTCGCTGGTCAATTCGCGCGTGTTCTGGCCGCAGCTCGATGCCCCCCGCATTACCGCGGTCACACCCTCGCTCGGTTTCCGTCCCGAGCCCTTGAAGAGCGATCGCGCCGATATGTACCGGCTGAATCTGGAGCCGGGCCAGACCGTCACCTTCGCCGCCGAGCTTGGCTCGCCGCAAGTGCCGACGCTCCATCTGTGGGATCCCAACGCCTATCAGGCGAAGCAACAGGACCGCATGTTGTTCAACGGCGTGCTGCTCGGCATCACCGGACTGCTAGCCATTTTCCTTACGGCGATCTTCGCCGCCAACCACCGCGCCATTTTCCCCGCCACCGCGCTCATAGCCTGGGTGGCGCTGATCTATTTATGCGTTCATTTCGGATTCTGGAACAAGCTGTTCCCGATCGGTCCCGACCGCACCTCGTTTTATCGCGCCGCTGCCGAAGCGGGTCTCGCGGCGAGCCTCGTTCTCTTTCTCTACACCTTCCTGCGCATCGGGCTGTGGCATGGCTGGATCAGGACCCTGTTCTGGGGCTGGATCGCCGTCCAATCCGCGCTGATCGTCGTCGCCATCATCGACCCACGCCTCGCTTCCGGCCTCGCCCGCGCCTCGATGCTGTTGATCGCCGGCATTGGCACCGGGCTCGTCGCCTATTTCGCTTTGCGAGGCCAGGACCGGGCATTGTCGCTCATCCCAAGCTGGATGCTTCTCATCGTGTGGCTGTTCGGCGCGGCCTTGGTGGTGCTCGGCAAGCTCTCAGGCGACATCGTCGTCGCCGGGCTGGTATCGGGGCTCGTGCTCATCCTCGTCCTGCTCGGCTTCACCGTGACGCAATTCGCCTTCCGCTCGGGCGTCGCC
>DATMDY010000032.1:0-3438 GCA_035557335.1 Methyloceanibacter sp. | reverse complement strand
TCCTTGATCACGTCGAAATGCGCCGACGGAATGTAATGGCTGGCGAGTTTCAGGCGAAAAGCATCGGCGGGGCCGATGACGCGCCCGGTCAGAGCGAGATAGAGCCCGGTCCAACCGAGCAGACGCGGCAGAAAATAGGTGCCGCCAATGTCGGGAAGAAAGCCGATGCCGACTTGCGGCATGGCGAAGCGATAGCCCTCCCCCGCCACGCAATGAGTGCCGAAAAGCGTGATGCCGATGCCGCCGCCGAAGGCGAGACCGTTGATCAGCGGCACGTTCGGCCTGATGAATTTCTCAAGGACCCAGACATGCGTGTAGGCGGCGCGATAGAATTCGCGGATCGCTTGCAGGGCGCCCTGCTCGCTCAGTTCATGCAGCACTTTGAGGTCGCCGCCACTGGAGAACACGGTCGGGTGGGCCGACTGCATCACCACGCCGTAAATATGCGACGCGGGTGCCCAGCGCCGGTATTGCGCGCTCAGCGCCTCGAACATTTCCCGGGAAAGCGCGTTGAGACGGGACGGACGGTTCAGCGTCACCACGCCTGCGCGGTCGATTTCCTCGAAAGTGATGCCAAGCGCCTCGGACAAACGCGTTGCCCCCTGCTCGAAAACGTCCCAAAATCAGCCCGGAAAGGCTGGGGGCGCAGCTAGCACCCAATTTGGGAAATCACAAGCTTTGCCAGGGAGGCCGTGAGGCTCGCATGAAGCTCGATCCCCTCGCCCCGCTGGTCTTTGCCTTGGCCGTGACCCTGCCGGCCTTGGGGTTCGCCCTCACCGATACCGTTCCGTTGCCCGAGCGCAATCCGGAACGGGCGACCAAGACGGCAGAGAATGAGCCCGTCGAGCCAGGCGAAGCGCCTACCCTTCCTTGGTTGAGCAGCAAGGTCGTGGAGGCGAGAGCCGAATGCGACAAACTACTCCCCGAGATGGCCATCGAGTACGAGGTGCTACCGCCGATCAGGAGAGGCATATGCGGCACGCCGGCACCGATCCTTGTCAAGACGATCGGCAGCAATCCAAAGGTCACGATCTCGCCGCCGGCCATCATCAATTGCAAGCTGGCGGTTGCTCTCAATGACTGGCTGAAGGAAAAGGTGCAGCCCGAAGCCATGAAGACCTTCGGGACGCCGGTGGTGAGACTGCGCAATGCTGCCTCTTATGCCTGCCGCAACCGCAACAGCAATCCGAACGGCGTTCTGAGCGAACACGCGCGCGCCAATGCGCTCGACATTTCCGAGTTCACGCTTGAAACGGGTGTGCTCGTCACCGTTCTCGATAGCTGGCCGCGCGTCTATGTCGCCCCTGCGCCGCCTCTGCCTGAACCGAATCCGGGGCGGCTTGCCGAGGCGACAGGATCCGTGTTGCCGGCATTCGCTGCAAGCTCCGCGCTGTCGCTCAAGCCGCGTCTCTCCCCGGTCTCGCATGTCAGAGTCCTGATTGGTAACACCACCGAGGTCACCAAGATCAAGGTCAATCCCTTCGTCGTGGCCACGCCGTCGCCGCCTCCCGTGTTGGCCACGCCGGCTCTCCTCGCGCCGCCTGAACCGCCGCAACCGCTAAAGCCGCGCCCTGAGCATAAGAGCGCGTTCGTCCGAAGCATTTACGCGGAGGCCTGCAAGAATTTCGGGACCACGCTCGGGCCCAGCGCCGATGCGGCCCATCGCAACCATTTCCATTTCGATATGAAGTATCGCCGCTCGGGCTATTGCCGGTAGCCCAGGCTAGAAACCCTAATTACCTCATGTGTTGGCACCGGACACTGCCTGGTGCTAGCTTGCCGCCACTTCGACGGAATTTACATGGCGGACCCCATGGCGTTTCCCAAAGGCAAAGCGGTTTCCCTGCGTACCGAGCGGGCCAAGCGCGCCGGCAAGACTTCCGACAGCACGCGGGCCGGTTATCCTGCGACGCGGCTCAGGCGCAACCGCCGCGCCGACTGGTCGCGCCGCTTGGTGCGCGGAACGCAGCTCACCGTCGACGATCTCATCTGGCCGCTCTTCCTCATCGAGGGCGAGCGGGCAAAGAGTCCCGTGGCTTCGATGCCGGGCGTCGAGCGCCTGACCGTCGATCTCGCGGTCAGGGCTGCGGAAGAGGCGGCCGAACTCGGATTACCGGCCATCGCACTCTTTCCCAATACGGATCCTGCACTGCGCGACGAGCAGGCGAGCGAAGCGATTAATCCCGGCAATCTCGTGTGCCGTGCCGTGCGCGCCATCAAGAAAGAAGTGCCGGAGATTGGCATCATCTGCGACGTGGCGCTCGATCCTTACACCAGCCACGGCCATGACGGGCTTCTGATCGACGGCGAGATCGACAACGACCGCACCATCGAGATGCTCATCAGCCAAGCGCTGGTGCAGGCCGAGGCCGGCTGCGACATCCTCGCGCCGTCCGACATGATGGATGGGCGTATCGGCGCCATCCGCGCGGCGCTCGAAGAGAACGGTTTCATCACGACGCAGATTCTGAGCTATGCCGCGAAATATGCGTCCGCCTTCTACGGGCCGTTCCGCGACGCGGTAGGATCGGGCGCGAGGTTGCGCGGCGACAAGTTGAGCTATCAGATGGACCCGGCCAACGGCTCCGAGGCGCTGCGCGAGGTTGCGCTCGACATCGCCGAAGGTGCCGACATGGTGATGGTCAAGCCCGGGCTTGCTTATCTCGACATCGTGTGGCGGGTGAAGGAAGCCTTCAGGCTCCCCACCTTTGTCTATCAGGTCTCGGGTGAGTATTCGATGATCATGGGCGCTGCCGAGCGCGGCTGGCTCGACAAGGACCGCGTGGTCATGGAAAGCCTCATCGCCTGCAAGCGGGCCGGCGCCGATGCCGTGCTCACCTATTTCGCGCGCGACGCGGCAAAGTTGCTCAAGGCTCAAGCCTAATTCGTGACCCTCACGGTGCGGAAGATTACCCGCGCGTCCTTCTGTTTGTCGAAATTGTCGCCGGAGAGACCGAAGCGCCAGCCACCTTTCGGCGCCTGGCCGCGCAACTCGCGCACTTTGGTTCCGTTGATGAAGAAGGCCACCTTGTCCCCGTCGGTCTTGACACGCAGCGTGTTGGCGGCGCCCGGCGCCCGATTGATCGCCGGGGAGTCGACATTGGCGGCGATGGTGCCGAGCCATTGGCCGTCCTGCTTGCGTGCGATCCAGAAGCGGCCGTTGTTGAGCACGCCGAACTGGAAATAGGTCTTGTTGTTCTCGCCCCAAAACAGGAGGCCAGCGCCGAGCACTGGCTGCTCGCCCTCCGGCCACACCGCATCGGAGCAGATATCGGCGTTCTCCAACATAAATGTAACGTTGAGGTTGGATTGCATGTCGTCGGGTTCGAGCTTGAAGGTGAACGCGCCGTCCTTCACATCGACACTGTCCTTGACCGACCAGCCGCCAGTGTCGTCGCCGAAACGGTCCTCGAAGATGACCTCCTGCCCCTGGCAGGC
>DATMDY010000031.1:0-2467 GCA_035557335.1 Methyloceanibacter sp. | reverse complement strand
ACCCAGAAGCGCGCCGACGGGCTCGTCGTCCACGCCGTCACGGTGGAGGAGGGCAGGCTCGTGCCCGGCGCCGCGCTCGAACTCAAGGTCGATCACGCCCGCCGCACGGCGATCCGCGCCAACCACTCGGCCACCCATTTGCTGCACGAAGCGCTACGGCAGGTTCTCGGCACCCATGTGGCGCAAAAGGGGTCGCTCGTCGAGCCGGGCAGGCTGCGTTTCGATTATTCGCATCCTAAGCCGATGACCGCGGAGGAAATCCAGGCGGTCGAAGAGATCGCAAATGCGATGATCCTGCAAAATGATGCGGTCACCACGCGGCTGATGGCGATCGACGATGCGGCCGCATCCGGGGCGATGGCGCTGTTTGGCGAAAAATACGGCGACGAAGTGCGCGTCGTCTCGATGGGGACGGAGCGTGAAGGCGCCAAATCGGGCAAAGCCTATTCGGTTGAGCTGTGCGGCGGAACCCACGTGTCCCGTGTCGGCGATATTGGTCTGGTGAAAATCGTCTCGGAAGGCGCGGTTGCCGCCGGCGTTCGCCGGATCGAAGCGCTCACGGGGAGCGCCGCGCGGCGCTATCTCAGCGAGCAGGACAGCCTGCTCAAGGCTGCGGCCGGCGCGCTCAAGGTGAAGCCCGAGGAGTTGCCGGTGCGTCTCGCCGGGCTTGTCGAGGAAAAACGCCGGCTCGAGCGCGAACTGACCGAGGCACGCAAGGCGATCGCGCTCGGCGGCGGCAATGGCGCCACGCAGACCGACGCCGGCAATGTCCGCGAGGTCGGCGCGGTCAAACTCATGGCGCGCACCGTACGCGGTATTCCGCCGAAGGATTTGCGCGGTCTGGTCGATGATGGCAAGCGTCAGATCGGCTCGGGCATCGTTGCGATCATCGGCGTCACCGACGAAGGCAAGGCGGGCATCGTGGTCGGCGTGACGGACGATCTGACGGATAGTTACAGCGCCGTGGAGCTGGTTCGGACCGGCGCGGAAGCGCTCGGCGGCGGCGGCGGTGGCGGTCGCCCCGACATGGCGCAGGCAGGCGGCCCAGACGGCAGCCGCGCCGAGGCGGCGCTGACGGCGATTGCTGAACGCCTCGCCGCAGGCGTCTGAAGCCAGAGACGTTTCTGTTCCGATTGAATCGAGTCTATCTCTTTGCTGGTCGCATTTTCGCGGCGCAAACCGGTGTCCACTTTGCTGGAAAATGCTCTAACCGGTCGTCGTTATGCTCTGGTACGCCGTGCGCCATAACTGCAAGATCGATCTTGCTGCGGGCAGTTACCGGCCTTCGGTAGGGTGCGAGCCCGCCGCGAGCGTCGCTGCGGCCTGACCGATGCGCTCGATCCGATTGGTCCACACGCCGCCGCCGAAGCCGGTGGGCAGTCTCGAGAGGGTGGCAAGGTCGTCGACCCCGGAGGAAAAGCCCGTGCCGTCATAGCCGCCGGCGACAAATACCTGGCTTCCCGCGGCCTCCATTCGGGCAACCAGTCTATGCGGGTAGCCCCAGATCCATGGCGCGATATTGATGGGCAGAATGATAACGGACTTCTGGCAATCCTCCGGCACGTAGCCGGTCCAGCCCAACGCCATATAGCGTAGCAGGCAGCGCTTGAGACTGTTTTGGGACATCACGGGCATGCCATGAAGCCTGGCTTGCAAACGCCTCACTGGCCGGTCGCCGCCATAGACCGCAAGCTTGGCACGCTGTTCGACCGGAAGAGAAGCGAGCCTCGCCGCCAGCAGGTCTCCCTCAGCAGGATCGTTGCTCTTGATATTGATGAGGAAGCGCTTATCGGGAAAGCGCGCCAGCACTTCATCGAGCGTCGGCATCAGTCCGACGCCTTTGCCGCGCAGAGGGAAGGTCTTGCCGCCGTCCGCCGTGTAGCCATAGCCAATATCAAGCACCTTCAGCTCGGCAAGGCTGTGCTCGCGGGTAACCCCCGTGCCGTTCGTCCGGCAATCCAGTGTCCAGTCATGCAGCACGGCGAAATGGCCGTCCGTTGTCGGGTGAATATCGAATTCGACGATGTCGGCGCCACTGTTGAACGCCGCCTCCATCGACGGCAGCGTGTTCTCCAGAAAGTCGTGCGAGGGAGGGAAAATCCTTGTCGCCGTGCAGGTCTCGGCAGTCAGGCCTTCGCGGCTATACGTCTGATGCACCCCCCGATGGGCGAGGAGCACGGTGCGTCCGGGATCGCGCACCGAGAAAAACGAGGTGTTATTGAGCCAAACGGCAAGGGCGAAAATCCCAAAGCCCACGGCTATGCGCAACGGCTTCCGTCGCATCGGTCCTCATCCAGGGAAGGCGGCACGCTTTGCATCAAACCCGGCTTGTCGCCGCCGTTTGGATCGATGCAATTGGACAGGGCCGCCTTCTTGGACAGGAACGAGGCTATTGCATGGCCTTTTGCAGATTTTCGTCGATTTTGCTGATGAAGCCTTCCGTGGAGAGCCAGCTCTGCTGATCGCC
>DATMDY010000030.1:0-3614 GCA_035557335.1 Methyloceanibacter sp. | reverse complement strand
GTGCTTTTCAACCTGGTTCTTGATGTGGTCGAAACGCACAGGCTCGAACGCCGCCGGAAAGGACGACGTGCACCGAGCGGCGAACGCCAGCATCGGATCGTGCTCTCGGTCGAATTGATTCTCCGACTTTTCGTTCTCCGGACAGACCGGCGGATATTCAAAATGGAAAACCGCCCGATGCACTCTTTCCTTGATCGTGTGACCGGTGAGCTGAATTCGCGTCTCAAGACCGGCAAGGTCGGTCGCAGTGACGAACAGGTCGAGCTTGTCGGCAAAGTCCGCGGCATCTGCGGTGCACTTTGCCGGGTCGTTCATGGCCAGCAAGGTTTCCAGGATCTTTCCGTACATGCGCTCGCTGTTAAGGAGTGAAGTTGTCTTGCTGCCGACCGGATACTTGCGCTGGTCGGATTTCTTGTCGTTCAGCAGAAGGTCGAGTTGAGCTTCTTCAAGCCATGTGTTCTTCAGGGCGTCCAGGTTCCTACATTTCAGCGCCAGCGCCTTGGCCAAGGCCACGCCATTGATGCCTCCGGCGGAGGTGCCCGAGATAATGTCGACCACGAAGCGGGACCGGATTGGGTAGGTCTTAGTGTCTTCAGGATCGGGAGTTAGATCCTTTCGCGGACCATCTAGGCCAATGATCTGGCCCAGCTCGCGATAGATCAGTTCGGTGCCTTTGAGTTCCTCGTCCTCGGGGAGCTTGGCTGTCCCCCGCACCATGCGCAGCAATTCCTGCGCAATGCCATTCATGTAAATGGCGAGCGAGACGCCTCCGTAGAGTACGACGGCGAAGCGAATTTCCTGCTCGTATTTTGCCTCGGCAGCCTCAACCATGGCGACCTCGGTTCCCTTCGGAAGTACCAAACGGGAAGGGCGTGCCCCCCCTTTTTAACTCCGCTATTGAATAGTCGTCGATAGGGTCCCCAATAAGCTTAAGTGTAAGACCAAATGCTTGCAATCTCAAGTGGAGCTCTGGTTGAACGCCGCATCACCCCAAGGCATTCTCCCGCGCCACAAACAGGAAGGTGAAACCAATTGCCTGATCTTGTCACCGGGAATGCGGCGATCGGCCAGTCTGGCGGCCCGACCGCGGTCGTCAATCAGTCGCTCGCCGGCATCGTCGAGGGCCTGCAGGCGGGGCTAGCCGCTTCTGGCCAGGTGAAGCGCATTATTGGCTTGCGTCACGGCGTGCGCGGCCTGCTCAAGCCGGGCTCTGACGGCCTTGTCGATCTCACCGCCATCGGCAAGCCGAAGCTCGAAGCCATCGCCGGCACGCCCTCGGCGGCGTTGGGCTCGACCCGCGACAAGCCAGACGAGGCCTATTGCCAGAAGATCCTCGAGGGCTGCCGCCGAAACGACATCCGCTATTTCTTCTATATCGGCGGCAACGATTCCGCCGACACCTGCCGCATCGTCAGCGAGAAGGCGGCCGCGGCGGGTTATGAGCTTCGCTGCTTCCACGTGCCGAAGACCATCGACAACGACCTACTGGAGAACGACCACACGCCGGGCTTCCCCTCCGCCGCGCGCTACGTGACGCTCGCCCATATGGGGGATGCGCTCGACAACGCTTCGCTCGGCGGCATCAAGATCAATATCGTCATGGGGCGGAACGCGGGCTTCTTGACCGCCGCCGCCTCGCTTGCCCGCGGGCAGGCGGCCGTCGGCGCCGCCCCCGCCGATCGGCGCGCGCCGCATCTCATCTATCTTCCCGAGGTTCCCTTCTCCACCGACGCCTTTCTCGCCGATGTCGATGCCGTCTACGCCAAGCTTGGGCGCTGCCAGATCACCGTGAGCGAGGGCATCCGCGACGAGACCGGGTCGGAAATCGCACCCAAGCTGATGGGCTCGGGCGAAGTCGATGCGCACGGCAATGTGCAGCTCTCAGGCTCCGGCGCGCTTGGCGACGGGCTCGCCGACCTGGTCAAGAAGGCACTTACGCCAAAGGGGGACAAGGCGCCACGCGTGCGCGCCGACACGTTCGGCTATCTGCAACGCTGCTGGCCCTATGCGTCACCGGTCGACGCGGAGGAAGCGCGCGCCGTCGGCCGTTATGCCGCGGCGCTTGCCGGCAAGGGTGACACTTCCGCCTCGACGATCCTCGTGCGCACGAGCAACGCACCCTATCGCGGCGAATGCCGCCGTGCCGATCTCACTTCGGTGGCGCGCCGCACCCGTCACATGCCGGCCGAGTTCATCGCGGGCCGAAACGACGTGAGCGCCGCCTTTTATGAATATTGCAGCCCGCTCATCGGCGAGTTGCCGAAGATCGCGCGGCTTTAGGGTTCGACCAGCTCGCGCACGTAGTTGGGAAGCGCGAAGGCTCCGACCTGCACTTCGGGACTCCAATAGCGCGTGGCAAAGCCGCCGGCCTTGGCGTGGCGCTTCGCCAGCTTGCCTGGCTTTACCTTCCTCAACTTGGCATTGTCGGTGGCCCAGCCGAACGACATGGGCCCGCCGAAATAGCTCGGCGTCGTGGCGAGATAGGCAAAGGTATCGTCGAACAGGTCGCGGAAATAGGTCACGCTTTGCTTGAGCTCGGCCGCCTGCAGGAAGGGCAGGCCGTTCTGGGTGACGAGAATACCGCCATCGGCGAGCGCCCGGCGGCAATCGGTATAGAACTCCTTGGTGAACAGCACCGCGCCCGGGCCGATCGGATCGGTGGAATCGACCATGATCACGTCGAAGCGCTCATCGGTCTCGGCCACGAATTTGGTGCCGTCGGCGATGACTACCCGGGTGCGCGGATCGTCATAGGCGCCGGCCGATATGTCGGGGAAATGCTCGCGGCAGAGGTCGATCACGCTGCGGTCGATCTCGCACAGCGTGACGCTTTTGAGCTTCTTGTGCCGGAGCGCCTCGCGCAGCACGCCGCCGTCGCCGCCGCCTACGATCAGCACCTTGCGCGCGCGGCCATGGGCGAACAGCGGCACATGCGCCATCATCTCGTGATAGATGAAGTCGTCGTTGGTGGCGAGCTGGACCACGCCGTCCAGCATCATCACCCGGCCGAAATCACCGTTCTCGAAGATGATCAGGTGCTGGTGCTCGGTCTCGCTGTCGAAAAGGACGCGGTCCGCCTTCAGACGGACACGGAAGCCGCTATGGAGCGTTTCCTCGACCCAACGTTCCATCGGTGCATTTCCTTGCCGCGCATGTGTTCCTTGACCACCACCCGTCCGGGCTTGAATGCCTCCTTCAAGACGTCGATGGACGCTCTCGGATTGGTATCGCCGCACATGAACACGTCGAGCGCGGCATAGCCATATTCAGGCCAGCTATGGATGGAGATATGCGATTCCGCCAGGACGGCCACGCCCGATACCCCACCATTCGGGGTAAAGTGGTGGAGGTGAATATGCAGGAGCGTAGCCCCCGCAACCTCCACGCACCGCCTGAGCGTCTGGTCGATGTGATCTAGGTCGTCGAGCCGCTCTGCCCGAACGAGATCGATGATGAGATGAGTGCCCGCGTAGCGAACCCCATCGCGCTCACAGAAAAAGTCCTTGCGTCCCTCTCCGTCGGGAGAGAGGCACCGGGAAAGCTTTTCTTCCGTTTGGGCGGTGCTTGAACCATGATCCAAGTCCATCCCCAATTGGAAGAGGGCGTCACTGGAC
>DATMDY010000029.1:0-3956 GCA_035557335.1 Methyloceanibacter sp. | reverse complement strand
GCGGCTTCCGAAACCTTGGGATGGGCGACGAGCGCGGATTCGACCTCCGCCGTACCCATGCGGTGACCCGCGACATTGATCACATCGTCGACGCGGCCGGTGATCCAGTAATAGCCGTCGGCGTCGCGGCGGCAGCCGTCGCCGGTGAAGTACTTGCCCTTGTAGGTGGAGAAATAGGTCTCGACGAAGCGCTGATGGTCGCCATAGACGCTGCGCATCATGCCAGGCCACGCGTCGAGGATGACGAGATTGCCGGCCGCCTCGCCCTCGCGCAAATTGCCCTCGCTGTCGACGATGGCCGGCTGCACGCCGAAAAAGGGCAAGGTCGCCGAGCCGGGCTTGAGTTTGGTGGCGCCAGGCAGCGGTGTGATGAGAATGCCGCCGGTCTCGGTCTGCCACCAGGTATCGACGATGGGACAACGCTTCTCACCGACCACATGATAATACCACTCCCACGCTTCCGGATTGATCGGCTCGCCCACGGTGCCAAGCAGCTTCAGCGACTTGCGGCTGGTGCGCTTCACATAGTCGTCGCCCGCGCCCATCAGCGCGCGAATCGCCGTCGGCGCCGTGTAGAAAATATCGACCTTGTGCTTGTCGATCACCTGCCAGAAGCGTGAGGCATCTGGGTAGTTAGGCACGCCTTCAAACATCAAGGTGGTGGCGCCGTTGGCGAGCGGGCCGTAGACGATATAGGAGTGGCCGGTGACCCAGCCGACATCGGCGGTGCACCAAAAGATGTCGCCATCGTGGTAGTCGAACACGTATTGATGCGTCGCCGAGGCGAACACCAAATAGCCGCCTGAGGTATGCAGGACTCCCTTCGGCTTTCCCGTTGAGCCCGAAGTGTAGAGAATGAACAACGGATCCTCGGCGTTCATCTCCTCGGGCGGGCAATCGGCGTTGACTTTGGTGAGCTCGTCCTCGAGCCAAACATCACGCCCTTCGGTCCACGGCACCTCGGCCCCCGTGCGCTTGACCACGAGCACCTTCTCCACGCCCGACACTTTCGCGAGCGCCGCATCGGCATTGACCTTGAGGGGCACCTTGCGGCCGCCGCGCAATCCCTCGTCGGCCGTGATGAGAAACCGCGATTTGCAATCCTCGATGCGGCCGGCGAGCGAATCGGGCGAGAAGCCGCCGAACACCACCGAATGAACTGCGCCGATGCGCGCGCAGGCGAGCATGGCGTAAGCCGCTTCAGGGATCATCGGCAGGTAGATGGTGACTCGGTCGCCGCGTTTGACACCTTGGCGTTTGAGCACATTGGCGAGGCGGCAGACATGCTCGTGCAGCTCGCGATAGCTGATATGCTTGGCTTCGGCGTTGGGATCGTCGGGTTCCCAGATGATGGCGGTCTGTTTGCCGCGTTTCTTTAGATGCCGGTCGGTGCAATTGGCAGCGACATTTAACGTGCCGTCCTCGAACCATTTGATGGAGACGTCGGAATAGTCGAAGCTCGTGTTCTTGACGCGGGTGAAAGGCTTGATCCAGTCGATGCGTTTGGCTTCCTTGCCCCAGAATTTGTCAGGCTGCTCCACGCTCTTTTTGTAAAGCTTCCGGTAAGCGTCCTTGTCGATGAAGGCTCGCTCCTTCCACTTCTTGGGCACCTTCACCGCATCGACTTTGTACTTGTACTCGGACATTCGTCCGTTCCTCCCAACGCAAACGCAGCTTCATTTTGGGGGCATTATGACGGGGCGCTGCTTGAGCGCAAAGACTATGCGTTCTGACTAGACGCCGAAAGCGCCGATGACCGCGCCCATGATCAGGAGCGCGGCGAGCCAATAGGCGCCGTCGATCAGGGTGAGGAGCGGCTTCGCGCCGGTGAACGCGTGGCTGACGCCTATAACGGTGATGACGAAGCCGAGCCAGACGAGGAAGCTCGTGATCAGTCCGCCCCTGACGGTGACCTGTCCCATATGGACCATCACGCCGGCCAGCATCCAGGCCATGACCAGCAGGGCCACGAAGGTGGTAAGGAAGGGCAACACGAGGCCCCGGCCTTCGATATCGGCCTTGGTCTTGCCGCGCGCCGCGAGCCAAGGTTTTAGCATCACCATGCGCCAGATCAGGCCGAGGCCGAGCCCGGCCAAGGCGGCGATGATGATGGCGAGGTAGTTCACCATTATTGGCGTCATGACTTTCCCCCCTTATGGATGGTTGTCGCTGGCCGAGTTTACCCCAGGACGCGCGTTTCCGGCACTAAACTGAAGGAGGGTTATTCAGGCCTCCCAGGGCGCAGACCTTGCGCCATTCGGCCTCGCTCACGGGTTGCACCGAGAGGCGAGGATTGCGCGACAGTGCCATGTCCTTGAGCTTCGCCTTGATCTCGGCGAGGGTCACGGGGCGCGGCAGATCGGCGAGCGCGGCAACGTCGACGCAGTCCCATTGGCCTGACGGATCGGTCGAGTCCGGGTGGGCTTCCTTCACCACCTTGACGATACCGATCACGGCCTTCTCCTCGCCGGTGTGATAGAAGAAGGCGAGGTCGCCGCGTTTCATCTTGCGCATGTTGCTGCGGGCCTGGAAGTTGCGCACGCCGGTCCATTCGGCGCCCTTGCGGCCTGCTTTCTTCTGCTGGGCCCAGGACCAGGTCTCGGGCTCCGATTTCACCAGCCAATAGGCCATGTCGTTAGACCCGGGTTGTCATTCTTCCTCATCGGGAGGATTGATGGACCAGCGCCACGGGCGGATATCGACCTCCGCGAAAATGCCGGCCTTGGCAAAGGGATCGCCTTCGATGATGGCGCGGGCGGCATCGATCGTGGGCGCCTCGACCACGATCAGGCTGCCGTTCATGGTCTCGCCGTCAGCCTCGGTGAAGGGGCCTGCGAACACAAGCGTATCGCCGAGGCCCTCCAGATAAGCGAGATGCTCAGGCCGATTGGCCTTGCGCAGCGCGAGGCTCCCCGGCTTGTCGGTGCAGATCAGCGCAAAGAGCATTGGCCCTCCCTTGTCGTGAGGCTATTGCCTGCTTGTCAGGCTGTCTATGTCTCCGCGCGGAGGGGGCGGGCGAGTAGCGCCTCGATCGCCTGGTCCACCGTGGCGCGTCCGGACACGACCGAATGAACCGCTTGCGCGATCGGCATGTCGATGCCGCGCGCCGCCGCCATCTCCACAAGCGCGCTCGCGGTATAGACACCCTCGGTTACGGTCGGCCGCTTCTTCAGAACCTCCTCGACGCTGCGCCCTTCGGCAAGCTCGACGCCGAGCGACATGTTGCGCGATTGCGGGCTGCCGCAGGTGAGCACCAGGTCGCCGAGACCGGACAGCCCGGTCAAGGTCTCGAGCCGCGCGCCGAGCGCCATGCCGAACCGCGCCATCTCGGCGAAGCCGCGCGTCACCATCGCCGCATGCGCGCTTTCGCCGAATTTCTTGCCGGCGACGATGCCGGCGGCGATGGCGTAGACGTTCTTGGCCGCGCCGCCGATCTCCGCGCCCAGCACGTCGTCACTCCAATAGCAGCGGAAGGGCGAATGGCTGAGCGCATGCGACAGCGCGCTGCCTTGCGCTTCACGCGACGTGGCGAGAGTGACCGCGGCGGGAAGTCCGCGCGCGATCTCGGCGGCGAAGCTCGGCCCCGACAGCACCGCGATCTCGGCTTTGGGCAGGACCTCGGTGACCACCTGCGAAAGCAGCTTGCCGGTCCCCTGCTCGATACCTTTGGCGCAGATCACCGCCAGCTGTCCCTCTCTGACGTAAGGGGCAAGCTCGCGGGCGACGGGTCGGAGTAATTGGGCGGGCGTTGCCAGAAGAAGGAGATCGCATTCGGCGACTTCGCGGAAGCTCGCGGTCGCCTTGATGGCCCGGTAGAGGCTCACGCCCGGGAGGTAGATGCCGTTGCGATGCGCCTCGTTGATGTCGGTGAGGGTCTCGAGCTCATAGGCCCAGATCAGCACGTCGCGGCCGGCCCGCCGCGCCGTGACGGCGAGCGCGGTGCCCCAAGCTCCCGC
>DATMDY010000028.1:0-13768 GCA_035557335.1 Methyloceanibacter sp. | reverse complement strand
ACTTTCGTCAGCGAGAACATCAAGCGGCTGCTCGGCTACTGCCCCGAGAAATATCTGGAGCACGCCGATTTCTGGCGCAACAACGTCCACCCCGAGGATCTCCCCGCGGTCGAAGCCGAGCAGGCCAAGCTGTTCGACAAGGGGAGGCACACCGCCGAGTACCGCTTCCGCAAGCGGAACGGCACCTATATCTGGGTCAGCGACGAGCAATATTTGCTGCGCGACGATGACGGCGAACCTGCCGAGATCGTCGGTTCTTGGAGCAACATCTCGGCGCGCAAGCAGGCCGAGCTGGCCGAGAACGCCGCGCGCGCCCGCTTCGACCTGTTGCTGCATGGCGCGCCGGCGGTGGTTTATAGCTTCGAGGCGAGCGGCAACTTCGCCCCGACTTTCGTAAGCGACAACATCAAGCGCGTGCTCGGCTACGAGACCGACGACTATCTGATGCAGCCTGATTTCTGGCGGAACAACGTCCATCCCGAAGACCTCGCTGCCGTGGAAGAGGGGCAGGCGAAGCTATTCGAGGAGGGTCGTCATGTCGCCGAATACCGTTTCCGCAAGAAGGACGGCATCTATTGCTGGGTGAGCGACGATCAGCATCTGGTGCGTGACCAGAACGGCAAGCCGCTCGAAGTGATCGGCTCGTGGAGCGAAGTCACCGCGCGCAAGACCGCGGAGCAGCAGGCCTTGGCCGAGAGCGAGCAGCGCCTGACCGACGCCATCGAATCGATCTCGGAAGGATTCTCGCTGTTCGACAAGGAGGACCGGCTGGTGCTCGGCAATTACAAATATGCCGAGCTGTTCGATCATGGCGGCGGGCCGCCCAAGCCCGGCATGACCTTCGCGGAGATCGTGCAGCGCGCGGTCGATGATGGGCTGATCGAGGACGCCAAGGGCAGGGCGGATGGCTGGCTCAGACAGCGCCTCGCCGAACACCGCAATCCCGGCGACCCCCTGCTCGAGCATCGCTCGGACGGACGTTGGCTCCAGGTCAACGAGCGGCGCACCGAGACCGGCGGCACTGTCGCCGTCTATAGCGACCTCACCGAGATCAAGGAGAGCGAGCAGCGCGCGGCCGCGGCCAATCAACTGATCTTGCAAAGCCTCCGCTATGCGAGCCGCATCCAGGCCGCAGTGCTGCCGGCGCGGCAAGAACTGGAAGTGGTGGCCGCCGATCATTTCCTCATCTGGGAGCCGCGCGACATCGTCGGCGGCGACTTCTTCTGGTTCCAGCCGATCAATGACGGCTATGCGGTCATGGTCGGCGACTGTACCGGCCACGGCGTGCCGGGAGCCTTCATGACGCTGATCGCCTGGGGGCTGCTCGACCGCATGTTGCGCAGCGCGGCCAGTGACAAGCCAAGCGAGGTCCTGACCGGCTTGCATCGCGGCGTGCAAAGCCTGCTCGGCCAGGACGAGGCAAGAGGCGAGACGGATGACGGGTTGGAAGCCGGCATCTGCTTCATCAATCCTAAGAAACGGCAAATGACCTTCGCCGGCGCGCGCTTTTCGCTGTGGAAGTCGAACCGGAAGGGCGTCATCGAGATTAAGGGAGACCGCACGGGGCTCGGCTACCGGCGCTATTCGCAGCAGACTGATTTCAACAATGTCACCTTCCCCTTCGACAAAAAAGACGCCTTCTATCTCACCACGGACGGTCTCATCGATCAGATCGGCGGCCCGCGCGGGCGCTCCTTCGGCAAGCGCCGTTTCCAGGATCTACTAAAGAAGAATCTGGGGGCGAGCATGGGCGAGCAAGAGGAATCCTTGCGCCAAGCCTTGGCCAAATATCAGGGGCAGCAACTCCGCCGCGACGATCTCACGGTGCTGGGTTTCGTGCCGCATTCTTGAGGGACGAAGATGCTCGCCTCCCAACTCATGGATTTGCGCTCAGCGCTGCACACGCAGGGTGTCATCTTCGCTTATAGCGGCTATGTCACCGAGCCGGTGCTGAGCGGCGTCGGCGAGGCGCTGAAGCAAAAGCTCGCCATCGATGACGCCGACACCAAAACGCTTCGCAGCGTGTTCGCCATCTTCGTCGAGCAGATGCAAAACATCATCCGCTACTCCGCCGAGAAGGCCACAACGCCTCTTCCTCCCGCGGCCGACCCGAAGGCGCTTCGAGAGATGCGCTACGGCATCCTGACCATCGGCAAGGAAGGCAACGACTATGTCGTCTGCGCCGGCAATCTGGTCGAGCGGGACGACGTGAAGCGCCTGCATGCCCGGCTCAGCCGCATCCGGGAGATGAACAAGGACGAGCTGAAAGCGCTCTACAAGGAGAAGCTCAGGGCAGAACCCGAAGAGGGGAGCAAGGGCGCCGGACTCGGCTTCATGGAGATCGCGCGGCGGGCGTCGAAGCCGATCGAGTTCGACTTCTCCGACATCGACGACGATTATGTCTTCTTCGCGCTGAAAGCGACCATCTGAGAGCGGGGTCGATGGGAGATAAACTCAACATTGAAGCGACGTCCCGCACACCGGCGGTGGTGTTCGATTTTGCCAACCACCACCTCAAGATCGCGGGCGAGTCCTACCCCGAGGACGTCACCGAGTTCTACGGGCCGGTATTCATCGCACTCGATAACTATTTGAATACTATCGGAAAAAAGAACTGCCGGTTCGATTTCGAGCTCATCTATCTCAACAGCTCGAGCGCCAAGGCCATCATGATGGTGATGGATAAACTCGAAGCTGCCGCCAAGAAGGGCGCCGCGGTCGAGGTCTACTGGTATTACGACAACGAGGACGACACCATGCAGGAACTTGGGGAGGAATTCGGCGAGGATCTCGAGAACGCCAAGTTCCATCTTGAGAAGATGACCGCCTGATGTCCTCCGATGATTTGTTCGCCGCCGAAGAGCAGGTGATCGCCGCGGCCCAAGAGCTGCTGGACAAGGGCGCCCTTCACGACAAGTCGGACGGCAAGCTCTACCAGGAGCTGCTCAAGGACTATCAGAAGCTGTTCCGCACCACGCGCAGGCTGATGAAGCTGAGCGACCGGAACGAGCAGCAGCTCAACGCGCTTTCCCAGGAGCAGCGCCGCGCCAACGAGATCATCGCGACGAAGAACAAGGAGCTCGAGGCGCTGTCCAAGAAGCTCTCCAAATATCTCTCGCCGCAGATCTACCACTCCATCTTCACTGGCGCGCAGAATGTCGAGATCGCCTCGAACCGCAAGAAGTTGACCATCTTCTTCTCCGACGTGGTCAATTTCACCGAGACCACCGACAAGCTCGAATCGGAAGACCTCACCCATCTGCTCAACCGTTATCTGACCGAAATGTCGAACATCGCGCTCGAACACGGCGCCACCATCGACAAATATATCGGCGATGCGATCATGGTGTTCTTCGGCGACCCTGAATCGAAGGGCGTCAAGGAGGATGCACGAGCTTGCGTGCGCATGGCCATCGCCATGCTGCGGCGCATGCGCGAGCTGCACGCGGAGTGGCAGGAGCTCGGCGCGGTGAAGCCGTTCCACCTCCGCATCGGCATCGATACCGGCTATGTCACGGTCGGCAATTTCGGCAGCGACGACCGCATGGACTACACGATCATTGGCAGCGTGGTGAATCTCACCGCGCGGCTGCAATCCTTTGCGGAGATCGACGGCATTCTCCTCGGCCACGAGACCTATTCGTTGGTCAAGGACGAGGTCGCCGTCGAGGAGCGCGAGCCGGTCAAGGTGAAAGGCTTCGCCGAGCCCATTCGCTGCTACAAGGTGCTCGGTCTTTACGACGATCTGGCCGACGAAGGCATGGTCATCCGCGAGGAGGCCGACGGTTTCAAATTCCTGCTCGATCTGCAGAAGCGCGACCGGGCCGAGGCCATCGCCGCGCTCGAGTCCATCCTCGCGCGTCTGAAGGAATGAGATGAGCAGCTACCTTGCCTTCAAGGTCGTCCACATTCTCGGCGTCGTGCTGTTTCTTGGCAATATCATCGTCACCGGCGTGTGGAAGGTGCTGGCCGACAATACGGGCGATCCGCGCACCATCGCCTACGCCCAGAATCTGGTGACGCTGACCGACTGGATCTTCACCGCCGGCGGCGTGGTGCTCATCCTGATCGGCGCCTACGGCATGATATGGGTCGCCGGCCTCAATCCGCTGGGCCCAGCCTGGCTGATCTGGGGCCAGTCCCTGTTCATCGCCTCCGGCATCATCTGGGTCGCGATTCTCATTCCGACACAGATTGCCCAGGCCCGCGAGGCGCACGGTTTCGCCGACGGCGGTCCGATCCCGGAAAGCTATTGGCGTCATGGAAGGCGCTGGGCGATCTGGGGGACGATCGCCACGCTGCTGCCTCTCGCCAATCTCTATTTCATGGTGGTCAAGCCGGCCTGAGGCGCGGACAGGCGGTTAAGTGCCGTGCCGCTTCGGCGGCGCATCGTCATTGGCGGGCAGGCGGCGCGTGCTTTCCTGGAGCGCTTCCTTCAGAGAGGTCGGGCGCTGATATTTGCGCAACAGGTCGAGGAAAGCCTCGTCCGCCAAATCCTGCACGCTCTTGCGGCTGTCCAGCGCCAGAAGCTCGAGCGCCTTCCAGATATCCGGGGCGAACTCAATCAGCTTGCGCTTGGTATAGGGCGCTTCGGCGGCCAGGACTGCTCTCCATTTACGAGGCGCCAGCCTATCTGATTCTCTATTGGGCCACAGGCGCGATGACCCGCAACGCGCCTTGCCTCGACCGGTAGTGCAACGGCGGGTGCAGGATCTGCACGTCGCCGTCGAGCGCCACGGGAAGCCGGCTCGCCTTGGCGTCGATATCCGCCTCGCGGAGCTTGAACGTATCGAGATCGCGCGCAGGATCCGGGTGCCCAAAGCACAGCCGGCATAGTGTCAAGAACAGCTCCCAGGCATTGGCCGGCTTCAGCACATAGAACCACAGCTCGCCGGTATCGAGTCGCGGGCGCCGGCCGAAGGCGAACAGGTCGATACCATGTTCGTTGTTGCCCACGAAAAGGCAGGGCGTGTGATAGGGGCGTGCCAGGCCTTCCGCCCTGAGACGCAGGCGCCGCCGCGGGAAATGGCGCAACATGCGGAAGAAGGCCAGCGCCGTGGCCCTCCATTTGGTGAGCTTGCCGGTCGATCGCCGCCGCTCGCGATCGATGACCATGTAGGGATAAATGCCGATCGAGGAGGTGTTGACGAAAGTCTCCCCGTTGACCTCGGCGATGTCGACGGCGCGCGTATGGCCCAAGGCGATGGCGGCCACCGCGGCGCCGAGATCCAAGGGCATGCCAAGATCCTTGGCGAAATGATTGCGCGTGCCGAGTGGGACCACGCCGAGCGGCACACCCGTTTCGGCGAGCACGCCGGCCACCAGGCGGACGCTGCCGTCGCCGCCGCCGACGATAATGGCGTCGATCTCCCCGCGTTTCGCTTCTGCCAACGCAGAGTCCGCGGCGGCGCGCAAATCCTCGCCGCTGGCGGAAACGAGTCGAGCCGCGATGCCGTGCTTGGCAAGGGCGCGTTTCAGTGAAGCACGCAAGGTTGCTTCAGGCGTCTGGGTGAAGACACCGGAGCCGGGATTTATCAGCATAACGATACGCCGCATCGCCATAGGATCAGACCCTCAGGTCTTGCGCGCTTCCTCGATATAAATGCGGCGAAATCCGCGGGATACGGGGCCTGGCTTGCCGTCGCCGACCGGCACGCCGTCGATCTCGACCACCGGCAGAACGAAGGCCGAGGCTGCGGTCATGAAGGCTTCGCGCGCGGCAAGCGCCTCGGCGACGCTGAAGGGCCGTTCCTCAAGAGGCACGCTCTCTTGCTGGGCGAGCCTGAGCACGGCGCGGCGTGTCACCCCGGGAAGGATGTGAGACCCGAGCGGCTGCGTGCGCAGCACGCCCTCGGCGTCGAGGATGAAGGCCGTCGACGAGGTTCCCTCTGTCACCACGCCATTCTCCACCATCCACGCCTCGTAAGCGCCTTTGAGCTTGGCCGCCTGCTTGCCCATGGCCTGGGCCAGCATCGAGGTCGACTTGATGTCGCGCCGCTTCCAGCGCATGTCCGGGATGGTGATGATTTTAACACCAGTCGCGGCATAGGGATTGTCGATCAACGGCCGGCTTTGCGTGAAGGCAACTACGGTCGGCGGCGTATTCTCAGGATAGGCGAAATCGCGGTCGGCGGCGCCGCGGCTGATATGGAGATAGACCACGCCCTCTTCTACGCCGTTCCGCCCGATCAGTTCCTCGTGCATCGTGCGTAAGTCCGCGTGGGTCAGGGGCGGGGCGAGCGCGATCTCTTTGAGCGAATTGTCCAGCCGGGAAAGATGCGCCGCGAAATCGACCAGCCGCCCATCGAGGACCGCCGTGACCTCATAGACCGCATCGCCGAACAGAAAGGCGCGGTCGAAGATGGAGACTTTGGCCTCCTCCTCGGGCAGGTAGGCGCCATTCACAGAGACGATGCGGGACATTTGCTGGCTGGGACGGTAGGACGGGAGGGAGTTGCCTAGCGCCGGCTCCTGCCGAACGCAAGCCGTTGCCGCCTGGTTCGCTTTTCACCGTCGCGTGCTTGAGGCATACTCACGGACTTGGAGAACAAGGGCTCGGTCCTAAACTGGGCAATGGGGGACGGGAATGACATCAGCCAGCGCTTTGATTGTGTTATTGGTCGGGACTGTGGTCGGCGCGCTTATTGGCCTGCTCATAGGCGGTTCCATAGACGCTTTGTACCTCGCCCTGCTTGCCGGCTTTCTCGCATCGATAGCCGGCGCGGTCGTTCGCAGCCTGATCCTGGCGCGAGGCGCGGGTATCGGGCCTGACGATCGCCGTTTGCCGGGTCTGGTGACCCTCTACGCCGTCATAGCGTCGCTTGGCGCCGGCAGTCTGGCGCTCGATGTCGCCGAGCGGAGTGGCCTTGCCGCCGTTCCGGTATGGATCGGCACGCTCGCCGGCCTGTTCGCCTCGATCCTGCTCACCATATTGATGGTCACCTATTACACCTATCCTGGCCAGCCGCCGAAGCTCAAATCGAAGCGGCACTAGCCGAGCGGCCCAAGGGCTTGCACGCGCAGGCCGGCTTCCTTGATAAGGGCGAGGTCGTCTACCGTGTCGTTATTGGCGGTGGTGAGCAGCCTGTCGCCATAGAAGATGGAGTTGGCACCGGCGAGGAAGCAGAGAATCTGCGCCTCGCGGGTCAGCGCCCGTCGTCCTGCCGAGAGCCGTACATAAGAGGCCGGCATGAGGATGCGCGCCGACGCCACCATGCGCACCAGATCGAGCGGATCGACCGGTGGCTGGTCTTCCAGCGGGGTGCCGGGCACGGCGACCAACGCATTGATTGGCACGCTTTCGGGATGGGGATCGAGCGTGGCGAGCGTCTCAAGAAGCCGTGCCCGGTCCTCGATGCTCTCGCCCATGCCGATGATGCCGCCGCAGCAGACCTGGATTCCGGCGCCCCGCACATGCTGTAGCGTATCGAGCCGGTCCTGATAGGTGCGGGTGGTGATGATCTCGCCGTAGAACTCGGGCGAGGTATCGAGATTGTGGTTGTAGGCGGTCAGACCCGCTTCGGCGAGACGGATGGCCTGCGCCTCGGTCAACATGCCGAGCGTCACGCAGGCTTCCATGTCGAGAGCGCGGACGCCTTGCACCATGGTTAGCACGCTGTCGAAGGCGGCGCCGTCCTTCACTTCGCGCCAGGCCGCGCCCATGCAGAAGCGCGTCGCGCCCGCATCCTTGGCGATGCGCGCCTTGGCCAGAACGTCGTCCACGTCGAGCAGCGTTTCGCGCGCGAGCCCGGTCTGCTTGGCGTAATGCGCCGATTGCGGGCAGTATTTACAGTCCTCGGGGCAGGCCCCGGTCTTGATCGACAGCAGGCTCGCCAGCTGGATCTCGCCCTCGGCATGGAAGCGGCGATGCACTGCGCGAGCCTCGTCAACCAGGTCGAGCAAAGGCGCGGTGAGCAGGGCGAGGATTTCGTGCAGGCTCCAGTCGTGGCGAATCCCGGAAGCAGCCTCGCGCTCGCGCGGGGTCTCCGCCCGCCGTGCCTGGCCGTTGATAGGATTCACCCTTTCCAGGATTTCCGACACGTTTTGCGCCCGAGATTGCTGCCGGTTGAGCCCTTCGCTAATACAGGATGATGGTGGCAAGCGAAAGCCAGTACCAGGCCTTTCTCGACACGCTCAAGGACGAGGGCTTGCGGCGGGAATTGGTCGGCGTGGAAGCGCTGAACGCGCGGACCATCCGCGTCAAGGGCCGGGACTACGTCAATCTCGCCAGCAACGACTATCTTGCCTTGCGCTTCCACAAGACGCTCATCGCCCGGGCTTCAGAGTGGGCCGGGCGCTACGGCGTGGGGTCGGGCGCCTCGCGCCTTGTCACCGGCAATCTCGATCTGTTCGAGCGCCTAGAGACCAAAATCGCCAAGTTGAAGCAAAAGCCGGCAGCGCTGATCATGGCCTCGGGCTTTCAGGCCAATGCCGCCGTTCTGCAAGCACTATTCGACCGGGCCGTGCTCGGCGCCGAGCCGCTGGTCTTCGCCGATAAGCTCAACCACGCCAGCATGCATTTCGGCTGCAAGGCCGCCGGCATCCGCCAGCTTCGCTATCGCCATGGCGACCCTTCGCACCTCGCCGAGCTTCTGACTCGATATCAAGCAGATAACCGGCCGAAATTCATTTTGACCGAGAGCGTGTTCTCCATGGACGGCGACGTCGCGCCGCTCGGCGAGATCGGCCGTCTCGCGCGCGAACACGAAGCGACGCTGATCGTGGACGACGCGCACGCCACCGGCATTCTGGGGGAGGGCGGGCGCGGCCTCTCCGACAAGGCGGATATCGCAATCGGCACTTTCTCCAAGGCGCTTGGCGGCTTCGGCGCCTATGTCGCCTGCACCGGCTCGCTGCGCGATTACCTGATCAATCGGTGCAGCGGAATCATTTATTCGACCGCCTTGCCACCGCCGGTGCTCGGCGCCATCGATGCGGCGCTCGATCTCCTTCCCGGCCTGGACGCTGAACGCGCCCATGTGGCGCGGCTCGCCGCGAAGTTCCGTGGGGGCGCGCATCAAATGGGCTTGAGCACGGGGACATCGAGCACCCAGATTGTGCCGCTGATAGTCGGCCCCGTTGAGGCAGCGCTCGCTTTGAGCGGGAGGCTGCGCGACGCGGGCTTTTGGGCGACCGCGATCAGGCCGCCGACAGTGCCGCAAGACACGGCGCGCGTGCGGCTCGCCTTCACCGCCGCCCATGACGATGCCGACGCCGATCGCCTGCTCGATGTGCTTAAAGAGAAGGCTGGCCAGAGCGCCGAGAAGGTCTATCTCTGAGCCATGCATTTCGTCCTCGTTCATGGCTGGGGCTTCCATGCCGGAATCTGGGCCGATGTCGTCACTCATCTCGGACCAGTTGAAGTCACGCTTGTCGATCTCGGATTCGTGTCCGGAGGGCCCAAAGGCAAGAACGAATGGCCTCAGGACGGCATCGCCGTCGGCCATTCGCTTGGGCTGCTCTGGCTGCTCCAGCAGGGGCGAAGCTTCAAGGGAGTGGTCAGCGTGCAGGGCTTCGACTGTTTCTGCTGCCATGTGCCGCAATTGCGTGTCGCCGCCCTGAAGCGTGGCCTCGAGCGGGACGCGGGCGCCACGCTCCAGGCCTTCTGGCGCTCCTGCGGCGCCGCTGGCTTCGCTTTGCCCGAGGCGCTGAACGTATCGCGGCTCGACGAAGGGCTCGATTGGTTGATGCATTGGGACGCGCGTCCCGCTAAGCAACAGCTCGATTGCCCCATGCTTGCCCTTGCCGCTCGAGACGACCCCATCGTGCCGCCAGCCATGACCGAAGCCATCTGGAACGACACGCGCATCGAATGGTCCCAGGACGGCGGCCATGTCCTGCCCTTGCGGCATCCGCGCTGGTGCGCGCGCCATGTCCTTGAATTCGCCCATGCTCTCCCGCCGCAGCACTGAGATCGCGGCGCGCTTCGGCGCGCGCGCCGAGAGCTACGAGCAGCATGCCGGGCTGCAACGCGCCGTCGCCGATCATCTGGCGCGCCTGTTGCCGGACCTTGAGCGGCCGCGCGTGCTGGAGCTTGGCTGCGGCACCGGCCTGTTCAGCCGTCACCTCGTTAAGCGTTATCCCGAAGGCCGCTTCATCCTGACGGATGCAGCACCGGCGATGATCGCCGAATGCCGCCGCAACCTCGCAAAGCTCGGCGCATCTCGCATCAGCTACGAGGTGATGGATGCCGGCGAAGCGGGGGGACACGCCGAGCTCGACTTGATAGCGGCCAGCATGACTCTGCACTGGCTCCCTGATCCGATCGCCGCGCTCTCACGCTTGCGCCGGCTTCTCGCCCCCAAAGGGGTGCTGCTCTACGCCACGCTCGGGCCTGAGAGCTTCACCGAATGGCGCGAGGTGCTGGCGGCGGAATCCCTCCCGTCTGGGCTCACCGACATCAAGCCTCTGCCCGGCGTGGTCGAGGAAGAGCGTTTGGTGCCCGATGCGGACGCGCTGTCCTTCCTTCGCCGCATGAAGGCGGTCGGCGGTCTCACCCCGCGGGAAGGTTACGCGCCGCTATCGCCGGGAAATCTGCGCCGCGCCATCCATGTCGCAGACGCCCGATTCGGCGGCCGCATCACCTGGCACATCGTCTATGGCCGGCTTACTGCTTGAGCGTGTCGAGACCCGCGATGAGCCCGGCATAGGCGCGGGACAACTCGTCGCCGGTGATGCAGTAAGGCGGCATCAGATAAAGCGTCGACCCGAGCGGCCGGATATTGAGGCCTTGCGTGAGGAACCAAGCCTTCAGTGCGCGGCTCTCCTCAGACTGATAGGCGCCCAAGCCTTTAACATCGAAAGCGAGGATCGAGCCGAGCACGCGCGGGCGCGTCACATCGGGGCGGGTTTGCAGCTCAGCCAGCGTCGCTCGGTGGCGCGCGTTGATCGCGGCGATCCGCTCCAGCGTTTGCTCTTCCTCGAACAGATCGAGCGAGCGCAGCGCCACGGCGCAGGCAAGCGGATTGGCGGTGAAGGAATGGCCATGCGGGAGCGCGCGGTCGAAACTGTCGCCCAGGAAGGCCTCGAATATCGCTTCCCGCGCTACTGTCACGGCGAGTGGCATATAGCCGGAGGTCAAGCCTTTCGACAGGCAGACGAGACCGGGCACTACGCCTGCCTGCTGGAGCGCGAACAGCGTCCCGGTGCGCCCGAACCCGGTCAAAACCTCGTCGAAAATGACGATGACACCGGCAGCTTGCGCCGTCTCCACCAGGCGCTTGAGGAAATGCGGTCGGCACACGCGCATGCCGCCGGCCCCTTGCAGCAAAGGCTCGATGATCAACGCGGCGATGGTTTGCCCGCGATCGGCGAGCAGCGCCTCGAAGGCGGACAGAGCGCCGGCCTCCCGCTCTTCCACCGCCTCGTCGCCCTCGAAGGTTGAGGGGTAAGGGAGCACGCACACCTTGCACATCAGGTCGCGGAATGGGCTGAACATCTGCGAGCCGCGTCCGACCGACATGGCGCCCAGCGTGTCGCCGTGATAGCCGCCGTCGAAGGCGAGCAGCATGGTGCGCTGCGGCTCGCCGCGATTGATCCAATATTGATAGGCGATCTTGAGCGCCACTTCGACCGAGGTCGAGCCGTCGTCGGAGAAGAATACACGGCTGAGATCGCCCGGTAACAGGCACGCCAGGCTTTCGGCGAGGGTGACGGCAGGCGCGTGCGTAAAGCCCGCGAACATCACATGCTCGAACTCCCCCGCTTGTTTAGCCAGCGCCTCGTTCAGCCTGGGGTGCGCATGGCCGTGGGTGCAGGTCCACCAGGAAGAGACGAGATCCAAGATCTCCTTGCCGCCGGCATCGAACAGGGATGCCCCCTTGGCGCGTACAATCACCGTGGGCTCGCCCTCGGTCCCATGTTGGGTAAAGGGATGCCACACATATTGCCGGTCGCCAGCGATGATATCGCGTGCCTGAAGGAGATGGCGGTTTTTCGCGCCGTTCACGCCGCCATCCTAGCAAGCTTGGCGAGATCGATTTCGGGTTCGATGGCGAGCAGAGTCGCGCGCGTCACGCTGTCGAGCCAGGGGATCTCGGTGATGATTTCCGCCTGGCCGTAGCGCTCGATGGCGGCGCGGTTATGCGGTGTCTCGGGTCCGCTGATAACGACGCCGGCGAGAGGAAGCCCACGCCGGCGGATTGCCTCAAGCGACAGCAGCGTGTGGTTGATGGTGCCGAGCGTGGAACGAGCCACCAGGATCACCGGCAATTCCAGCTCCTCGGCAAGATCGATGACGTAAGCGTCGTCAGTGAGCGGCACCATGAGTCCGCCGGCGCCCTCCACCACCAGCATCCGGTCGCAGGGCGGAGGGACCAATTTATCGAATTCGATGGCGATGCCCGCGCGCCGCGCAGCCTCATGCGGCGCCATCGCTTCAGGCAGGAGATAAGCCTCGGGCAGGATGCGGTCGGCAGGAATTTCAGCGAGACGGCGCACGGTGACAGAGTCAGTCTCGGGCTCGGCGCCGGCCTGGACCGGCTTCCAGTAACAGGCGTCGAGATGCGCGAGCAGCCACGCCGCGACCAGGGTCTTGCCGACATCGGTATCGGTGCCCGTGACGAAAAAGCCGTGCACGCCTTCCCCCCCTTGCCGCGCCGTCCCTCACGCCCGGACTGTACCGGCCTAAGACGAGTGAGGCAAAGAGAGTGGACGGGAGCGCCGGTTTCAGGCGACAAAGCGGCATCGCCCTAAGTGCAGAACAAGGCAGACGACCCATAATGAGCCGTTTGAGCCTCGCCTCGCCGTCACGCTATTCAGTCATACGAAAAGATCTACCCCCTGAAGTGCTGGAACAACTCAACCAGCCCAACTAGAGCGGAACCTCCATCCCGAATATGCGTCCCGGCCTCGTCCTTACGGTCTTAGCTTTATTCGCCCTGGGCTTCATGGCTCAGGCGGAGGCCAAGACCTTGCGCATGGCCTATGACGCCGATCCGACCTCGCTCGATCCGCATGAGCAGCTGTCTGGCGCGACGCTCCAGCTTTCCCACCTGCTGTTCGATCCGCTGGTGCGATTCCGCCAGGACATGACGCTCGAACCGCGGCTTGCAATAAGCTTCGATCAGATCGACGACCGCACCACGCGCTTTCACCTGCGCGACGGCGTGAAGTTTCATTCGGGCCGCACGCTCTCCGCCCAGGACGTGGTGTGGACCCTCAACCGGCTGAAGCAGAGCCCCGACTTCAAGGCGCTGTTCGAGCCCTTTGAGGGCGCACGCGCCATCGACGATCTGACCGTCGACCTCATTACCAAGGGCCCTTATCCCTTGGTGCTCAACCTTGCCACCTACATCTTTCCGATGGATCGCCAGTTCTATACGGGCGACGACGAGCGCGGCCGCTCCAAGGACGGAATCGTCAAGCACGGCGCGTCCTTCGCCTCGGACAATGCGAGCGGCACGGGGCCTTTCATGGTGACGCATCGGGAGCAGGGTGTGCGCCTCGAGATGAAACGCTTTGCTGATTACTGGGACAAGGATTCGCCGGGCAATGTCGGCCGCATCGTCTTCACGCCGATCAAGGAGCCAGCCACGCGCGTGGCTGCGTTACTCGCCGGGGACGTCGATTTCATCTCGCCGGTGCCGCCGACCGATCTCACGCGCATCGAGGCGAATGGCTGCTGCACGCTGGTCACCATGCCGAGCCCGCGTATCCTCACCTTCGAGCTGAACCAGGACCGGGTGCCGGCCTTCAAGGATCCGCGCGTGCGGCTTGCCATCAACTATGCGGTCAACCGTGAAGGCATCGCCGACAAAATCATGCGCGG
>DATMDY010000027.1:0-9201 GCA_035557335.1 Methyloceanibacter sp. | reverse complement strand
GACCAGAAACCAACTAGGGAGAGCTTGTGGGCGTAGATCGGATTGCGCACGCTGATCGGCAGGAAATAGTAGATCAGCACGTAACCCGCCGGCGTGAGCCACAGTCCAACGATATAGTGAATGTAGAGGCCGTGAAAGGCTGCGCTGTTGATGCCCGAAATCATGTAGGGCAGGAGGATACCCAGCACGAGATTCATCGTGGTCCACACGAACGCCCCGATCAGGTACCACAGCGCAACATAAAGCGGTGGTTCAAGGCGCCGGCCGATAGTGATCAGGAATTGTGCGGTTATCACCGCCACTGCGATGAACAGTGGGATCTTGGCGAAGAGCGGAAACTCACCCGCTTCCAGGCCGTGATTGGCGCCGAACGACATCGAGATGAGCGCGGCGGCAGTAACGAGATTCCACACCCAAGCCAGAGGCACGCCCCATTGCGGCCAGGGCACCCGCACGCCGCAGAGGCGCGGCACCAGGTAATAGCACTCACCGATGAAGAGGGCGGAAAAGGCGCCAAAGATGACGCCGTTAACGTGGACCGGCCGCAGCCGGCCGAAAGTCAAACCGAGAGAGTCGCCGAGATAATCGGGAAAGTTTAAGAGGCCCGACAGCGCCACGCCGACCGACGGTGCGACCAGGAGCCAAAACATGCCCCAATAGAGCCAGATACGCACCACCGGCCAATCGACCAGAGCATCAAGGTCGACACCAGCAAATCTACCACGCAGCACCGTCCCCGTCTCAGACAAGGCGCCCCCTCCCAAAGCGCCTCTAACGGCGCAAACCTCCCTGACGCAACCTTTCGGAGCCGGCCCGCTCGGGCCCCAGACTTTCCCAACCGGGGATCAGTATCGGCCAGGCACGAGCACTGAGCCGGTATTCGACCAATAGATGTAAGCCTCCAAGGCTTTCATCGCGTCCGAATCGGATTCGATCTTCTCGCCTTCGTTGGGTTTTTCGATGCACCAGTTGATCATGTCGCGCAGCGTCGAGAATTTGTCGACCTGCACCTGCCACTTCGGGAACGAGTGCGGGTGGGTATCGGCGCCCATGGGATGGCACATTGCACAGGCCATTCCCGTGTCGGATAGGTTGACACCCATCTTTTTGGCCGTCGCCCCATCGCCATGGAACAAGAGGTCGCCCTTCCTGACCTCGTCCATGAATGCGTCTTGGTAGGCTTTCAGCTGCTCGGGCGTCACCGGGTCCTTGTGGGCACTGGCTGGTCCAAACAAGAAGGCGGCTCCCACAATCGCTCCGACCACGCAAGAACGCTGCAAGATCAAGAGGAATGTCGATTTGGTTGTCATAGCGATCCCTCCCTTTCAGTAGGGCCACATATTGTCGGCGACACGTGCCCGCAGGATCTCCGGAACATTTCCTCCGTAGTCGGATTCCGACTGGATGAAGACCTCCTTGCGGCCCCACATGACGTACTCGACGTCGTCTTTAGAGAGCTGGTTGCCGGGGTTTACGGTGATTTTTTCCCAACCGACGCCATCGAAATAATCGCCGGGATCGACGCGGATCATCGGCTTGGTGAGTTTCGGCACGCCCTCCGGGGCATAGGGCCACGGCCAGGAGGTCGCCAGCATGCCGATCGAGCGCAGCGTCCCGATCTCGTTATAAAGCACCTGGTGGACATGCCCGTGAATGTTGGTGACCTTGGTGTAGGGCTTCAGCACCTCGTGCACGTCGCGCCAGTCGCGCACCCAGAAGTTCCAAGGCGGATAGTACTCGTACAGCGGATTATGGGTGGCGATGACGACCGGCTTGTTCTTGTCCCAGTCGGCGAGCTTCTTCTGCAGCCAGTCGAGCTGGTCGCGACCAACGCCGGCCCACGCGCCCGCGACGGTACCGTCGAGGGTCGCCATGTGGCCCATGCGCTCTTCCGGGGTCATGTTCTTCGCCGTCCAGTAGTCCGGTCCGCGGCTAACCGTGTCGAGGCCGATGAAGCGCACGCCCTTATGGTCGAAAGTCCAAGTGGGCTCGCCGAACAGCTGGCCCCACTTCTTGCCCATGTCGAGATACCAGTCGTGCTCGCCCGGGATGAAGTATTTCGGGATCTTGACTTCCTTGAGAATCTCATTGCCGAGCTCGAGTTCCTCGACCGTGCCAAGCTGGGCAAGGTCGCCGCCGAAGAGCAGAAAGTCCGCGGGCGGATCCATGGCCTGGACGTCTTTGGCCGCCCGCACTGTTTTTTCGACGAAACGCGTGTTAAGAGACTTAGGATAGAGATGGGTGTCCGAAATCCAGGCGAACTTGAATGGCGCTTCCTCGGCGTGAGCGATATCGATGGTGTTTATCAGCGGCCACCACGCGAAGCTCTGGCCGACGGTGGCGGCGCCAAATATCAGTGATGAATGCACGAAGGTGCGACGTGTTATCTTAACGGAATCGTCGGGGCGTAGGCCGGGCTTCTGCAGCACGGCATGCATTTCTCGCCGTTCGCGGTCAAGCTCATCAGACATGTTGTTTCCTCCTGCCCAACGGACCGTTTATAAAGCGTCGGTCCTACGGAGGCGGACGCGGCAGTTTTAAGCCGCGCCAATTATTTTTTTGGATTCTTCTAATTTTTTTTCAGTTCGATCTCCAACTTTGTGGACTCTCCTGCCTTTACAGTTACGGGCATTTCGATCGGCCCGGTGAAGGATTGCACCGCCACGAGCTTGTAGTCGCCGGGAGGAACGTCGCTGATAGTGAATTTGCCGTCGGCGCCGGTGACCGCGTAGTAGGGGTTGTCCGCCACGTAGATCCAGCCCTCCATCCAGCCATGCGCGTCGCAGTCGACGCGGACCGTTCCGGCGCGCTTCAGCTCGACGGGGATTCGCTGTCCCTCATTCGGCAAGCCCAAGTTGAAGGCGGTCCGCTTGCCGTAATACCCGTGTGTGTTGTGGAGCACCGGATCGCTGTTGACGACGTCTAGCCCACCTGGGGGAATGACCTGAACCTCAGGTTCGAAACGGCATTTGACATTGTCAATCTCGGGCGGCTTGCTCTGCTCAGGCCAAGCCTTTCCCTTGGCGACGTCGACGAGGTATACGACCGCGCTCTCGACGGCCTGGTCGCCGCCGACCCGTATCATCGGCTCCTCGCGGGGGCCTCCGCAGGTCTCCACATTCTTGGAAGGAATGATCTTTCTTGTCGGCACATCGCCCCGATAGACGACGATGCCCTCAAGGGTTCCGCCGTCGGCAACAGTACCCACTTCGTATGATTGCGCGGGAGAAAACGCGAGCGATACTACAAGGCTCGCCAGCAGACCGAACGGAACATCGGATTTCCTGTTCACGGCCATCCCTCTCCTCTTCTACCCTATCGTATCATGACGGTTAACACCACCCGGAATCATGACGGGGTAACACCACCATCAGCTTCGGCCTTATCCGAAGCCAAGTCCAATAAGCAATACTTATCGGGGTCATAGGAAAAAATGATCACGCCGTGTGCGCAAGAACGCTAAGGTTCAGCTGGGCTGGGGATCTCAAACCGATCAAGCTCGCAGATCCGGCAGCGTGAAACTCTTCATCGCTCCGCTCGACCCTTCGAGCAGTGAGTCTTGAGGAAGAGCAGTGAGTCTTGAGGAGGAAATGACTGCCAAGGAGCTCAAGTTCTCGTTCGACGCTCGCGACAAGATGCTGCGCGGCATAGACCTTCTCGCCAACGCGGTGAGGGTCACACTGGGACCCCGGGGGCGCAATGTCGCAATCGATAGATCCTTCGGACCGAGGATCACCAAGGATGGGGTGAGCGTCGCCAACGAGATTGTGCTCGGCGACAAGTTCGAGAACATGGGTGTGCAGATGGTGCGCCAGGCCGCCATCAAGACGTCTTATCTGGCCGGCGACGGGACGACCACTTCGATCGTGCTCGCGCATGGGATTGTCCGGAATGGCGCGAGGACGGTAGCCGCCGGCATGAATCCGATGGACCTGAAGCGTGGCATCGATCACGCGGTAGAGGCCATTGTAGCGGAGCTTAAGAAGAACGCGAGGAAAGTCGTCTCCAATGTCGAGATCGAACAGATCGGGACCATCTCAGCCAATGGCGACTCGGAGATCGGGCGCACCATCGCCGACGCCATGAACAAGGTCGGCAACGACGGCGTAATTACCGTCGAAGACGGAACGTCGCGCCAGACGAAGGTCGAAGTCGTTGAAGGCATTCAGTTCGACCGCAGCTACATCTCTCCGCATTTCATCACCGACCGTCACAAGAGAGTCGTGGAGATGGAGGACGCCTATATCCTCATCAGCGAGAAGAAGCTCTCCAGCATTGACCAACTGTTGCCGCTGCTCGAGAAGGTCGTGCAGACCGGAAAGCCACTGCTCATCATCGCGGATGAGGTCGAGGGAGAGGTGATGGCGGCGCTCGTGGTCAACAAGCTACGCGGCAGTCTCAAAGTCGCCGCCGTGAAGGCGCCGGCTTATGGAGATTTGCGCAAGGCGATCCTGCAGGACATCGCGCTCCTGACAGGTGGAACGGTGATCTCGGAGGATCTCGGCCTCAAGCTCGAGACCGTGTCGCTCGACATGCTAGGACGCACCAGGAAGGCGACGATCGACAAGGAGAACACCACCATCGTCGGCGGGGCCGCAAAGAAGCCCGCCATCAAGGCCCGCGTGGCCGAGATCAAGACCCGGATCGAAGAGGCCACCTCCGACTACGATCGCGAGAAGCTCCAGGAGCGGCTGGCCAGGCTCACCGGCGGCGTCGCCGTCATCCGTGTCGGTGGTGCCACCGAGAGCGAGGTCAGGGAGAAGAAAGATCGCATCCGCAACGCGATGCACGCTACCAGAGCCGCGGTCGAGGAGGGCATTCTGCCGGGCGGCGGTGTCGCCTTGTTGCGTGCCAGTCGGGCGCTGGCAAGACTCAACAACGACAACGAAGACCAGAAGGCGGGCATCGAGATCGTGAGGAAGGCAATAGCTTGGCCAACCCGGCAGATCGCAATCAACGCCGGACTGGACGGCTCCGTCGTCGTTGCCAAGATCCTCGAAAAGGAAGACTACGCCTATGGCTACGACGCCCAAGCGGGCGAATACGGGAATCTCCTGTCGAAGGGCATCATCGAACCCGCCAAGGTGGTGCGCGCGGCGCTCCAGAGCGCGGCCTCGGTGGCGGGCCTTCTCATCACCACCGAAGCCATGGTGGCCGAAGTACCGGGCCCGCCGCCACCAGAGCTTCCTGGTCATGACCACGACCATCATCACGACATCGATTTCGACTAGACCGGGTTTCCCACTGCACCCGGCCGCGCAAACCGCCGCAACTATTCAGTCTTGTTCGCCATAGACGGTGCGCGAGATCGGCTGCCTTGCGTCGAAAAGGGCCGAGATTGCCCGAGGCTTCGCCTCTGACGCCGCGTTACGACTTCCGTGTACCCCAGCAGAATGGTATCCTTAGCGCCGATCCCCGGACATCTGAGGAATGTCGGGACAAAACGGTCGAGCGGCGAATGTTCTAGGGGGAAAAGCTGGGCATGGATTACGAGGATCGCTTCCGCCAGCATTTGGAAGCGCTGCATCGCGAGGGCCGCTATCGGATTTTCGCCGATTTGAAGCGCCGCTGCGGGGCGTACCCTGCGGCCGACCATTTCGGCGAAGGGGGCACCCGCGCCGTGACCGTGTGGTGCTCCAACGACTATCTCGGCATGAGCCAGCACAAGATCGTGCGCGACGCCATGCATGAGGCGATCGAGGCGGTGGGCGCCGGTTCCGGCGGCACGCGCAACATCTCCGGCACCACGCATTATCACGTCGAGCTCGAGGCCGAGCTTGCCGATCTGCACGGCAAGGAGGCGGCGCTGCTCTTTACGAGCGCCTATATCGCCAACGATTCAACGCTCTCCACCTTGCAGCGGCTGATGCCGGGCCTGGTGATCTTCTCCGACGAGAAGAACCACGCCTCGATGATCGAGGGCATCAGGCGGGGCGGCGGTGAGAAGCACATCTTCCGCCATAACGACGTCGAGCATCTCGAGGAGCTCTTGAAGAAAGTGCCGGCGAGCACGCCGAAAATCATCGTGTTCGAGAGCGTCTATTCGATGGATGGCCATATCGCGCCGATCGAAGCGATCTGCGACCTCGCCGAGCAACACGGCGCGCTGACCTATCTCGACGAGGTGCATGCGGTCGGCCTGTACGGGCCGCGCGGCGGCGGCATCGCCGAGCGCGACGGCGTGATGCAACGCGTCGACATCGTCAACGGCACCTTGGCCAAGGGCTTCGGCGTGATGGGAGGCTATATCGCCGCTGGCGCCGCCTGCTGCGACGCGATCCGCTCGTATGCGCCGGGCTTCATCTTCACCACGTCGCTCGCGCCGGCCATCGCCGCCGGCGCGCTCGCCTCGATCCGGTATCTGAAAGTGAGCGAGATCGAGCGCGAGCGACTGAAGGAGCGGGTCGGCAAGGTGAAGCGGCTGATGGCCAACGCCCGGCTGCCGGTGATGGAGAATCCGAGCCACATCGTGCCGGTGATGGTCGGCGACCCGGTGCACTGCAAGGCGGTGACCGACACGCTGCTCACCCACTACCGGATCTATGTGCAGCCGATCAACTATCCGACCGTGAAACGGGGCACCGAGCGCATGCGCTTCACCCCCTCCCCGGTGCATACCGACGCGGAGATCGCCGCGCTGATAGCCGCGCTCGAAGAGCTGTGGGCCGCCTGCCCTGTCGGCAAAGGCGAATATGTGAGGCTCGCCGCCGAGTAGCGGCCCTCTCCCCTCATCGCGGAATTGTGGCCGCCGCCCAATGCATGAGTTCCAGCGAAAACCACGTGCGAGGTGTGCTTTGGTGACGACGAATCCACATTTTTGGGCGCGGAACGCACTGGTGTCACCGACTTTGGTGCAAGGCAGCCCCGTCTGGTTAAGGTCCGAGCTTGCCAATGCCAGTCCACAGAGGCAATCTCACCCCAACAGACCGGTCATCGGGTGCATGTCGTTAAGGCCTGCCCCACAATACCGAAGCTGGGCCCATTCTTTGTGCAACTCGTAACCCGACAGCCTGACGATCGCGACTGCCAGGACGAAACCTCTGCGCTAGGCGCGGAGGGGAGGGCAGCGGGCCGCGCCTCGCTTCGCCCGGTTATGGCGCTCACGCCCTATCTCCTTCGCCACGGGGGGATGCTCGCCGCCGCGCTTATTGCGCTGATCGTCTCGGCCGGGGCCACGCTTGCCGTGCCGCTTGCCATCAGGCGCATGATCGATCTCGGCTTCTCCGGCATCGAGCCCGATTTCGTCGACAAATATTTCGCCACGCTCATCGGCATCGGCATCGTCCTCGCCCTGGCGAGTGCGGCGCGCTTCTACGCGGTGAACTGGCTGGGCGAACGGGTGGTGGCGGACATTCGCCGCGACGTGTTCAAGCACCTGACCGGCTTGAGCCCCGCCTTTTACGAGGTGTCGCATTCGGGTGAGGTGATTTCGCGGCTCACCGCCGACACGACCCAGGTCAAGGCGGCGGCAAGCACGGTAATCTCGCAGGCACTGCGCAACATACTTCTGTTGGCCGGAGCCGCCGTCATGATGGTGGTGACGAGCCCCAAGCTGTCGCTCGCCGTGCTGCTCGCCATTCCCGTCATCATGCTGCCACTGGTCGCCTACGGCCGCTCGATCAGGGCGTTCTCGCGTCAGGCGCAGGACACGCTGGCGCAGGCTTCCGCCTATGCCGCCGAGAGCCTCGCCCAGGTCAGGGTGCTGCAAGCCTTCACCCATGAGGAGGCCGCGGCAAGGCGCTTCGGCAAAGCGGTCGAGCGCTCCTTCCTGGCGGCCAATGCGCGGGCAAAGGCGCGCGCCGGGCTCACGGCCATCGCCATCTTCCTCATCTTTGCCAGCGTCGTGGGCGT
This sequence comes from Methyloceanibacter sp., assembly GCA_035557335.1. Classification (GTDB taxonomy): domain Bacteria; phylum Pseudomonadota; class Alphaproteobacteria; order Rhizobiales; family Methyloligellaceae; genus Methyloceanibacter. The sequence continues at coordinate 1,350 of DATMDY010000027.1, read as the reverse complement.
GCTGTGGTACGGCGCCCAGGATGTGCTGTCAGGCGCCATGACCGGGGGCAAGCTCTCCCAGTTCGTTCTCTATGCCGTCCTTGCCGCCAGCGCTGTCGGCGGCCTTAGCGAGGTGTGGGGCGAAGTGGCGCAATGCATGGGCGCGGCCGAGCGCTTGAGCGAGCTGCTTCTCGTCAAGTCGAAGATCAAATCCCCCCGCCATCCGAAGGCGCTGCCCGAGCCGCCGCGCGGCGAGATCGTCTTTCGCGACGTCTCCTTCTCCTATCCGTTGCGGCCCGAGACGAACGCGCTCGATCGCGTGCGCTTTCAGGTGGCGCCGGGAGAGCGGGTCGCGCTGGTCGGGCCTTCGGGTGCGGGCAAAACCACGATCTTCGCGCTTCTGCTTCGCTTCTACGATCCTGACAGAGGCACGGTCGAGGTCGATGGCTTAGCGGTGAATGAAGCCGAGCTTGCCGCGCTTCGCTCCCGCTTCGCGCTCGTGCCGCAAGAGACGGCGCTATTCGCCGACACAGTCGCCGCCAATATCGCCTATGGCGCCAAAGATGCGACCATGACCGAGATCGAGACTGCCGCGAAGGCGGCCTTCGCCCACGACTTTGTCATGGCGTTACCCCAGGGCTACGACACTCCGCTTGGGGAGGGCGGCGTGACGCTCTCGGCCGGGCAGCGCCAGAGGATCACCATCGCGCGCGCGGTGTTACGCAATGCGCCCATCCTGCTGCTCGACGAGGCGACCAGCGCGCTCGATGCGGAGAGCGAGACGTTGGTACAGAAAGCGCTCGACAGGATCATGGAGGGCCGCTCCACGCTTGTGATCGCGCATCGTCTTGCCACCGTCATGCGCGCCGACCGCATCCTGGTGTTCGATCATGGCCGCCTTGTCGAAGAGGGAACGCATCAGAGTCTGATCGGGAAGGGCGGCGTCTATAAGCGACTGGCCGAGCTGCAATTCGCCCCCGACGCCGCGGAGTGAACCCCCTCTGCATTTCCTCATGCTGACGAGGCGCTGGAGGGCGCCGTCTGAAGGAGGGCCGAGAGGCTGCGGCGCGCCCGCATGATCATTCCCCGGCTGGGACGGAGACGATCTTGGTGTCCGCCCGCTTGGGTGCGCCGACGCGCAAGCGCCGGTCCGTGAGCGACACGGCGCCGCCGATGAACATGATCACGGCGCCGAACCAGATCAGCCACACCAGCGGGTTGAAATAGACGCGGATGGTGTAGGCGCCGTCCTTCAACGAATCGCCGAGCACGGCATAGAGATCGCCGCGCCAGCTGGTGTGGATGCCGGCTTCGGTGGTGCCGCTCTGCTCGGCCATGAACTCGCGCTTGGAGGGGGTAAGCTCGGTCACC
>DATMDY010000026.1:0-9497 GCA_035557335.1 Methyloceanibacter sp. | reverse complement strand
GATCGGCGACCGGCCCAAATCGTAAAACCGCGCCGCACAGCTCGGGCAAACACGCTTGGTTCCCCGTGCGGGTTTCGACATTGACACCCCTCGTTGCTTTTCTTGTGTTGCGCTCCCCATTGCCACGCCTCATCTGTGCTGTCAAAAGCTATCGAGCACCCAAAAAAACCCTTTCGAATGCCTATGCACAAGCCCTTGACCGCCAGCCGTTCCGCGCGCCTTTCCGGCCGCTTGCACGTGCCCGGCGACAAGTCGATTTCCCACCGCGCGCTGATCCTGAGCGCGTTAGCCACCGGCCGGAGCCGCATCGAAGGCCTGCTCGAAGCCGACGACATCATGGCCACGGCCAAGGTTCTAGCCGCGCTCGGCGCCGAGGTCGCGCGGTCAAATGGGGCCTTCGAGGTGAGCGGTCAAGGCGTGGGCGGCCTGCGCGTCCCCGGGCAGCCGCTCGACTTCGGCAATTCCGGAACGGGGAGCCGGCTCATGCTCGGCGTGGTCGCGGGCCACGACATGAAGGCAGAGTTCACCGGCGACGAGTCCTTGCGGCGTCGCCCCATGGGCCGGGTGCTCGCCCCGCTTACCGCCATGGGCCTCAGGGTCGAATCCGAGAAAGAAGGGGAGACGACCCTTCCGCTGACCGTCTGCGGCACGCGCGATCTCATTCCGATTGTCTATGAGCTGCCAGTGCCGTCGGCGCAGGTGAAATCTGCCATCCTGCTTGCCGGCCTGCATGCGCCGGGCCGCACCTCGGTGGTCGAGAAGATGGCGACGCGCGATCACACCGAGCTCATGCTGGCGCATTTCGGCGCCGAGGTTCTGGTCGAGGGCAGGGACGACGGCACGCGCGTGGTCACCGTGTGCGGCGACGCCGAGCTCGGTAAGACTTCGCTGACGGTGCCGGGCGACCCGAGTTCGGCTGCGTTCGCCATTGCCGCGGCGGCGATCCGTCCGGGCTCCGACGTGATCATCGAAGGCGTGTTGATGAACCCGACCCGCACCGGCTTCATCGAGACCTTGCGCGAGATGGGCGGCAGAATCGAGCTGCTCGACCTTCGCGGGGAAGGCGGCGAGCAGGTGGGCGACCTGCGCATCCAGGCGGCCCCGCTCAAAGGCGTGCGCGTGCCACCGGAGCGCGCACCGTCCATGATCGACGAATATCCGATCCTGGCGGTGGTTGCCGCCTTCGCCGAGGGCGAGACGCGCATGGAAGGATTGTCCGAACTGAAGGTCAAGGAGAGCGACCGGCTCCGCGCCATCGCCGCGGGCCTTGCCGCGTGTGGGGTGGCCGCGCGCATCGAAGGCGACGATCTGATCGTGGAGGGGCGGGGAGAGGTGAAGGGCGGCGGACTGGTCGAGACATACATGGATCACCGCATCGCCATGGCCTTTCTAATCCTCGGGCTTGGCGCGACAGCGCCCGTCACGGTGGACGACACGCGCATGATCGGAACGAGCTTTCCCGGCTTCGCCGAGCTGATGACCAAGCTCGGCGCGAATTTTTCATGAAGGCGGCCAAACAAGATTATTGCTCCCCCCTTGCGGGGGAGCACGCGCTCGCTTGCACTCAAGTAGCGCGAAGCGCGGTAGCGCAAATGAACAAGCGAGCGCGGAGGGGGGTGAACTTCGAGTCTTTGTTTAAACCCCTCTCCCTAGCCCTCCCCCTCAAGGGGGGAGGGGAGAGAAAGGCACGCCGCTTTCCCATTGACGACAGACTTTCGTCTGGTGGCAAGAGATGATTATCGCCATCGATGGGCCGGCGGCCTCGGGTAAGGGCACGCTCGGCAAGCGCGTCGCCGCCCATTACGGTCTCGCTTATCTCGACACCGGCCAGCTCTACCGCGCCGTGGCGCGCGACACCTTGGCGGCGGGCGGCGATCCCACCGATGCCGCGGCGGCGCTCAAGGCGGCGCAAGCGCTCAACCCGCAAAGCCTCGACGATGCGAGCCTGCGCACGCCCGAGCTTGGCGAAGCGGCTTCGCTCGTGGCGCGTCACCCGCAAGTGCGCGAGACGCTGCGCGCCTATCAGCGGACTATCGCGCACCGGAAGCCCGGCGCGGTCATCGACGGCCGCGACATCGGCACCGTGATCTGCCCTGACGCCGACGTGAAGCTGTTCGTCACGGCGACGCCGGAAGAGCGCGCGCGGCGCCGTTATCTGGAACTCAAGCAGAACGGTGCGAAGGTCACGCCAGGCGAGGTGCTCGCCGATATCGAGGCCCGTGACGAGCGCGACCAAAATCGGGCCACCGCACCCTTGCGCATGGCGGAAGACGCGGTCTTGCTCGACACCACGAAGTTAGATATAGACGCCGCATTCAGGGTCGCCATCGATGTGATCGATGCTGCGATGGGCCATGCGGGGCAGGCCGGTTGAGGTTCCTGCTCGTTTGCCTTGGCTCACCACTTTTTTCCATGTTTTCCGCGAAAAATTCGAGCGGAGGCGGGGGTGGCAGCCTTGGACGCGCTGCCCCCTAAGCCAAGCATTGGAGGTTGGAGCGTAGTATGATGATGGGACGTCGATAGGAACCTAGATGAACGAACCGCAGACGAGCGTAAGCCATCCGAGCCGCGACGAGTTCGCAGCCCTTCTTGAGGAGTCGCTGACCGCCACCGCGCTCCAGGAAGGCAGTGTCATCAAGGGCACCATCGTCGGGATCGAGAAGGACGTCGCGGTGATCGACGTCGGACTGAAGACCGAAGGCCGCATCCCCCTCAAAGAATTTGGCGTCTCGGGCCGCCCGGCCAACCTTTCCGTCGGCGACGAGGTCGACGTGTATCTGGAGCGCGTCGAGAACTCAGCCGGAGAGGCCGTGTTGTCGCGCGAGAAGGCGCGCCGCGAGGAAAGCTGGACGCGGCTGGAAGAGAAATACAAGGCCGGCGAGCGCGTCGAAGGCGTGATCTTCAATCGCGTCAAGGGTGGCTTCACCGTCGACCTCGACGGCGCCGTGGCCTTCCTGCCGGGAAGCCAGGTGGACATTCGCCCGATCCGCGACGTGGGCCCTTTGATGAACATGCCGCAGCCCTTCCAGATCCTGAAAATGGATCGGCGCCGCGGTAATATCGTGGTGTCGCGCCGCTCGGTGCTTGAAGAGACCCGCGCCGAGAAACGCAGCGAGATCGTGGCCCGCCTCGAAGAGGGTCAGGTGATCGACGGCGTGGTCAAGAACATCACCGACTATGGCGCCTTCATCGATCTCGGCGGCATCGACGGCCTGCTCCACGTCACCGACATGGCATGGAGACGCGTCAACCATCCGAGCGAGATCGTGAACGTCGGCGACACGGTGAAGGTGCAGATCATCCGCATCAATCCCGAGACCCAGCGCATCAGCCTCGGCATCAAGCAGCTCGAATCCGATCCTTGGGAAGGCATCGCCGCCAAATATCCGGTCGGGTCCAGGTTCAAGGGCACGGTCACCAACATCACCGACTACGGCGCCTTCGTCGAGCTCGAGGCCGGCGTCGAGGGCCTGATCCACGTCTCGGAGATGAGCTGGACCAAAAAGAACATCCATCCCGGCAAGATCATCTCGACCAGCCAGGAGGTGGAGGTGCAGGTGCTCGAGGTCGATCCCGACAAGCGCCGCATCTCGCTCGGGCTGAAGCAGACCCAGGAGAATCCGTGGGTCGCCTTCGCCGCCAACCATCCGCCCGGCACCCATATCGAGGGTCAAATCCGCAACATCACCGAGTTCGGCCTGTTCGTCGGGCTCGACGGCGGCATCGACGGCATGGTGCATCTGTCAGATCTCGACTGGACCAAGTCAGGCGAGGACGCGCTCAAGGATTACAAGAAGGGCGATACCGCCAAGGCCGTGGTGCTCGAAGCCGACGCCGAGAAGGAGCGCATCAGCCTCGGCATCAAGCAGCTGACGCCCGATCCTTTCGCCTCTGGCACGCAGTCCGCCAAGCTCAAGAAGGGCATGCGCGTGACCTGCGAGGTAACCGCCGTCAAGGACAACGGACTGGACGTCAAGCTGGTCGACCACGACCTCACCACCTTCATCCGCCGGTCGGATTTGTCGCGCGACCGCTCCGAGCAGCGGCCCGACCGATTTGGGGTCGGCGAGAAGTTCGATGCTGTGCTCACCCAGGTCGATGCCAAGTCCCGCAAGGTCACCGCCTCGATCAAGGCTTTGGAGATCGCCGACGAAAAGGAAGCGGTCGCCCAATACGGCTCGACCGATTCGGGTGCCTCGCTCGGCGACATACTCGGCGCCGCCCTGAACAAGGCGAAGGGCGAGGATGGCGAGGATGACGAGGAGGAGGAGGAGGAAGCTCCGGCCAAGCCCAAGCGCAAGCGCGCCGCCAAAGCCAAGGCGGAAGCCGCCGAGCCAGAAGCCGCGCCCGAAGAATGAGCGGCCCCGCCAAGCGTTCCCTGAAACCCTTGGCGCTGCTCGCGGCGCGCAAACCCTGAGCAAGGCCCCATGCCTCTCGACGCCGAAAGCATAATCGACCGCCGCCGCCTCAAACGGCGGGTCACCATCTGGCGCATCGCCGCCGTGGCGCTTGGGGTTCTGTTCGTCGGCATGCTGCTCTTGGGAGATCAGGAGATGACCGGCTCGGCCGGCATCCTGCCGCATGTCGCCCGCGTCACCGTGGACGGCGTCATTACCGACGACCGCAAGGTGCAGGAACTGCTCGAGCGCGTCGCCAAGGCCGATCAGGTCAAGGCCGTCATTCTCGACATCAACAGTCCCGGCGGCACCACCACCGGCGGCGAGGCGATGTACGACGCGGTGCGACGGCTTGCCGAGAAAAAGCCCGTGGTCGCGGTGTGCGGCACGCTCGCCACCTCCGCCGCCTACATTGTGGCGATCGCCACCGACCGCATTTTCGTCTACGGCAACACCATCACCGGCTCGGTCGGCGTGATCTTCCAATGGGCGGAAGTGACCGAGCTTCTGCACACGCTCGGCATCAAGGTCGAGGAGGTCAAAAGCGGTCCCCTGAAGGCCGTGCCGAGTCCCTTCGAGCCGATGGATCAGCGGGGCCGCGAATTGACCGAGGAGATGGTGCAGGAAGCCAAGACCTGGTTCGTCGATCTGGTCGCCGAGCGCCGCAAGATCGAGCCAAATTCGGTTCCCGGACTGACAGAGGGCCGCATCTATTCGGGCCGTCAGGCGGTCGAGCACAAGCTCGCCGATCAGATCGGCGACGAGGAAACAGCCATGAGCTGGCTCAGGACGGAACGCGATGTGCCGGCGGGATTGAACGTCGTCGATTGGAAACCAAAGGCGGAATCAGGCGGCCTGTTCGGCTGGCTGATCCGCTCGATGGCGGATGCGTTCGGCATTTCAACCGGCACAATCGCCGGTTTGGTTGGCCAGGTTATGTCAACCCTTAAGCTTGACGGTCTGGTTTCGGTTTGGCACCCTAATTCGGGTTAGTGGGGGGCGTCCGGCGCCTTGGAGGGCGGCCGGCCGGTGGGGCGTATAATGATCAAGTCCGAGTTGATTCAAAAGGTGGCTGGGGCCAATCCGCACCTCTTTCACCGTGACGTCGAGCGCATCATCAACATTATTCTGGACGAAATTACCGGAGCGCTGGCGCGCGGCAACCGGGTGGAGCTGCGCGGTTTCGGCGCCTTCACCGTGAAGCATCGCGCTGCGCGTCAGGGGCGCAACCCCCGGACCGGCGATACGGTCTTCGTGGAGGACAAATACGTGCCCTTCTTCAAGACCGGCAAGGAGCTGCGCGAGCGGTTGAACCCCAAGGGCAGCCGGTCGCGCGCTTAAGCGTGGCTTTGCCGCCTCTCAAGGAGCTGCCCTTGTGGCATAAGCTCGTTTTTGTCTTGATCGTCGTCCCTTTGGGCGTGCTGCTGGTCGCCCTTGCAGTCGTCAATCGCAAGCCGGTCGACCTCATTCTCGACCCGTTCGGGGGCACCGAACCTGGCGCTACCCTGCAAGCCCCGTTCTTCCTGTTTCTGCTCGGCGCCTTCGCTCTCGGGCTGATCGTCGGCGGCATCGCCACCTGGTTCCGCCAGGGCAAATGGCGCAAGACGGCGCGGGTGCAGCGCCGCGAAGCCGACGAATGGCACACACGCGCCGACCGGCTGGAAAAAGAGCTCGAAGACATCGAGCCCTCGTCCCATCCCCGTCTTCCCGCCAACTAAACCTGTCCGTCGAAGCGATCTGGGGCGGCGTGACCGTCTGGCGCTGGCGCACGCGCATGGTTAGGACGTAAACCACCCGGCCTAAATCCCTTGGCAAGGCCGATGTTGCAGTGCGATAGACTTGGGCGCCCCGATTGGCATAGGGTGCCCCGCGCGAGCCCTTAGCCGGCAACACCCTCACAAGAGAGCAAGCAAGTGGCGGTCAAGGTCAAAATCTGCGGCGTGCGGACGCCTGCCATCGTCGAGACGGCGGCGGCCGAAGGCGCGGACTATGTCGGGCTCGTGATATTCGAGAAGAGCCCGCGCCATGTCGAGGTGGAGGAGGCCCGCGTGCTCGCGGCAATCGCCCGCGGCAAGATCGGCGTGGTGGCCGTCCTGGTCGATCCCGACGATAGACTGCTCGATCAGGTTGCCGATCGGGTCCGGCCCGATGTCCTTCAACTGCACGGCAGCGAGACGCCCGAGCGCGTCGCCGCCATCAAGGCACGCACCGGACTTCCGGTGATGAAGGCCATCGGCGTGCGGGATGCCGCCGATGTCACCAAGGCTGCCGCTTACACCAAGATCGCGGACATGGTGCTGTTCGATGCCAAGCCTGCGCCGGATGCGGCCGTTCCCGGCGGCGCCGGCACCACATTCGATTGGACGCTGCTCAGTGGTGTAGCCCTCACCGCACCCTTCGCGCTGTCCGGAGGGCTGAACCCTGACAATGTCGCCGAAGCCGTAGCGCTGACCGGCGCGTCTTTGGTTGATGTCTCCTCAGGCGTTGAGAGCGCCCTTGGCGAAAAGGACGCGGGACTGGTGAGACGCTTCGTTCAGGCGGCGAAAGCGGCTGGGCCCCAAGCACGGGCCAAGGCGTCATGAGCGCGCCCATGGATCAAAGCCCGCTCAACACCTATCGCGGCGGTCCCGACGAGCGCGGCCATTTCGGCCTCTATGGCGGACGCTTCGTCGCTGAAACCTTGATGCCGCTGATCCTCGATTTGGAGCGCGCCTATAACGACGCGAAGGCCGACACCGCGTTCCAGGCCGAGATGGATCGTCATCTTGCGACTTATGTCGGACGGCCGTCGCCACTTTATTTCGCCGAACGGCTGACCGAGCACTGCGGCGGCGCGAAGATCTATTTCAAGCGCGAGGAACTCAATCACACCGGCGCGCACAAAGTGAACAACGTACTCGGCCAGATCATGCTGGCTTTGCGCATGGGCAAGACGCGCATCATCGCCGAGACCGGCGCCGGCATGCACGGCGTCGCCACCGCGACCTTGTGCGCGAAGTTCGGCCTGCCCTGCATCGTCTATATGGGGTCCGTGGACGTCGCACGGCAGAAGCCGAACGTGCTGCGCATGAAGATGCTCGGCGCCGAGGTCCGCGCCGTGGAATCGGGCTCGAAGACGCTGAAAGACGCCATGAACGAGGCGTTGCGCGATTGGGTCGCCAATGTGCACGACACCTTCTATTGCATCGGCACTGTGGCGGGCCCGCACCCATATCCCGTTATGGTTCGCGATTTCCAGTCGATCATCGGGCGGGAGACGCGCGAGCAAATGCTTGCGGCGGAAGGCCGGACGCCCGATTCGCTGATCGCCTGCATCGGCGGCGGCTCCAACGCCATGGGCCTGTTCCATCCCTTCCTCGACGAGCGCGGCATCGAAATCTACGGCGTGGAAGCGGCCGGTCACGGTCTCGACAGCGGGGCGCACGCAGCCTCGATCGCCGGCGGTAGGCCCGGCGTGCTTCACGGCAACCGGACCTATCTGCTGATGGATGCAGACGGCCAGATCGAGGAGGCGCACTCGATCTCCGCAGGGCTGGACTATCCCGGCATCGGGCCGGAACATGCTTGGCTCAACGATATGGGCCGGGTGACGTTCCTCTCCGCGACCGACGACGAGGCGGTCAACGCCTTCCAGCTTTGCAGCAAGCTCGAGGGCATCATCCCGGCGCTTGAGCCCGCACATGCGCTCGCCCGCGTGTTCGACTTGGCGCCGAAGAAGCCGAACTCTCACCTGATGGTGGTCAATCTGTCCGGCCGCGGCGACAAGGATCTGGATTCCGTCGCGAATTATTTAGATGCAAAGACATGACGGTCTTTCCAGTGGCACGGACAAATCCCCTCCCCCCTTGCGGGGGAGGGTTAGGGAGGGGGGTTCTCAAACTCGGCATTCTATCCGTTTACCCCCCTGACGCTGGGCTAATTATCGAACTCGATGGTGGTCAGCATGGGATAGCAAATACCGCGAGGCGCGATAAGCGACGGACTGCTTGGCTCGGTACGCGCGGCTATAAAGTACTGCGCTTTTGGAACACTGACGTTTTGCAAAACACAGAAGGGGTTTTGGAGCTGATTGCGGCTGAGCTTGAAAAGGCACCCCCCTCCCTGCTCGCCGCAAGACGACGAGCAGACCTCCCCCGCAAGGGGGGAGGTGAGGAGTCAGCGGCACAATGACTCAGACCCGGATAGATCTAAGGTTTGCGGAGTTGAAGCGGGAAGGGCGCGCGGGTCTGGTCGCGTTCATCACCGCGGGCGATCCGGACTACGACACCTCGCTCGCCATCCTCAAGGGACTGCCGCAAGCCGGTGCCGACATCGTGGAACTCGGCATGCCGTTCTCCGATCCCATGGCCGACGGGCCGGCGATCCAGGCCTCCTCGCAACGCGCGCTCAAGGCCGGGCAAACCATGGAAAAGACCTTGGCCATGGTGAGAGCCTTCCGGGCCGAGGATCAGGCCACCCCCATAGTGCTAATGGGCTACTACAACCCCATATATGTGTATCCGGTGGACCACTTCGTCGCCGATGCGAGCGAAGCCGGAGTGGATGGGCTGATCGTGGTTGACGTACCGCCTGAGGAAGATCAAGAGCTTCGCCCGGCCGCGAGCGCGGCAGGGCTAAACTTCATTCGCCTGGCGACGCCGACCACGGATGCCAAGCGCCTGCCGGCGGTGCTCGCCAATACGTCGGGCTTTGTCTATTACGTGTCGATCGCCGGCATCACCGGCACGGCGGCGCCGGATTTGAGCGACGTCAAGGCGCATGTCGGGCGCATCAAGGCGCATACCGGCCTGCCCATTGCCGTCGGCTTCGGGGTGAAGACGGAAGCGCAGGTGAGTGCCATCGCAAGCCTCGCCGAAGGCGTGGTGGTCGGCTCGGCCCTGGTCTCCGCCATCGCCCAGAGTCTGGATGGCGTGGGCCAAGCCACCGGCACCACCAAGCTTCAAGTCCTTGATCTCGTTGGGCGTTTGGCCTCAGCACTGCGTCATCGGTGCGAAGCCGCCGCAGTCTAGTCATCGTGTGATCGTTTTTTGAGAGTTCGGTAGACCCGTGAACTGGATCAACAGCGTCGTCAGACCCAAAATCCGGAGCATCCTTCGCCGG
>DATMDY010000025.1:0-11304 GCA_035557335.1 Methyloceanibacter sp. | reverse complement strand
TCCTATATCGTCTACAAATCACGGCGCGACCGCGACCGGATTAACGCCAAGGTGATGAAGGATCCGCGCCTTGCCAAGATGATGGCGGGAAAGGACATGCCCTTCGATGGCAAGCGCATGATCTATGGCGGCTTCAAGACGATCGTTGATCTGTAGTTAGCGGCGACGGGCTGGAGCGGTCTGCGCCGGCGGACGCCTCCCAAGTATTCCTAAGCCGAGCGGTCCGCCGGTGTTCCCGCCGCCGCCGGCGCGTTGCGTGCTATGGATGATGTGACACGGCCTACGGCCCGGCGTGCCGGCCGAGGGCAGAATGATTGTCCCGAGCAGGTTGAAGGGGAAGGCCAGCACCTCGGTCATCGCGCGAGACGTGGTCCCGGTGAGCGCGAGGCGAGGATGCGACAGCGACCCTTGAAAGGCAAAGGGTCGAGCAACATTGATGAACTGTGGGCGCAGTGCTTGTGGCCTGAATCTGAGATCGATAGCATCAGCGCGAAAATCGACATAGCCGACCCCGACCACCTGCACCTGATTGGTTTCCATCACCAAGCCATGCGTTGTGGCTCTGCCCCTTGAAATGGCGAAGGGAGCGACCAGACAAACAATATTCGCCGATCTGCCGGCACTCGTCAGAAGCCATTGCGGCAGGCTGATTGCAGTAAGATCGAGCAGACTCGTGCCGATTGTGCCGTTATTCAGCGACAGCGAAACGCTGCCGTTCAGCGATTTCGGAATCTGCTCCATGGTGTTTCCGGCGCCGGCGAGATCGTAGGAGGCATGTAGCGCGCCCCTCACCGGGTAGCTGGTCCCGAACTCGCGCAGCAACGCGCCGATCTTCATATTATCGATACGGCCCTTGACGCCGAAGGTAGTCATTGCTGGACGCGTGTCTATCTCGCCGGTAGCCGAGGCACGGCCGCCGAGAAAGGTTATGCTCACCGGATCGAGACCAATAAGACCGGCAAGATAGGTGACACGACCCTGGATATTACTTGCGCTGTTGCCGCTGCCCGCGATCTTGGCGATCTTGAGCTGCAAGTCGATGAGCAGCGTCTCCCAGACCTTGGAATAGTCGAATACGTCGACGTCCTTGTCGTCGACATTGGCCTGGTAGACTGAATTGATGGCGGAGACCTTGGTCAGGTCGGAAAGATGCAGCAACGGTGTCGAGATGTCGCCGGAGAGCGTCGGCCGCCCCTGCGCCATCGCGCCGGTCAGCGTGCCGGTTAGGCTGGTAGCGCCGACCAACACTGTGCCGGCGGCGGTAATCCCCGCCGCGGCTCCACCCTCGAGGAGACCGTCGAACTTGACCCGCCCAAGTTCCTCGACAGGGGTTCCGAGCGCGGCGGCGAAGGCCTTGAAGCTCGGGATGTCGAGATGGGTCTTGAAGGCTAGCTCATTCGCGTCCTCAAGATCGTCGAATACGAGATTGATGCCGAGCTGAAGGAGGGAACTGCCGACCACCTTGGCGTCGAACTGCTCGATGCCGAGCGAGCCGTCGGCGTCGGATACGGCGATATCGCCCACGATGTGGCCGAGCAGCGGCGCTTTCTCTTCTGCGGCGAGGTCGAGGAAATCGGCCGTGAGGAAATCGACGTTGCCCTTGAGGTCGACGCCCTGGAAGGAGATGATGTCCTTGATCGTGCCGGTGACCTTGAGACAGGGTTTTTCTGGGTCGCAGGCCAATATCTCCACGCCGTAAAGGCCGAGACTGTCGTCTTTGTCCTTATAGAGACGTTCGGCTGAGATCGGTCCGATATCGCGGAGCTGAGTCTTCACCGAGCCCGTGGTGATATGGAGGTCGTGTAGCTCGAGGTCGTCGATTGAACCTTCGATGCGGCCGGTAAAGCCGGTGATGTTGAGATCGTAGAACGCGATTAGAGTGTTTTGCTGCGGCCGCTTGGCGATCGAGCCGGTAAGCATCAAATCGAGTCCCTTGCCGAATTGGGCGTTATCCACGCTGCCGGTCAACTCCACGCTGTCGCCGGTCTTGAAATTGAGCTTGAGGTCGAGATCGCTCACCTTTGGCGCTTTGAGTGGGCCTGTGAGTCTGGCGGAGAGCTTACCCGTGCCATCCATGACGCCTTTGATGTCGTAGACATCGAGGAAGCGGTTGAGGTCGGGGACCTCGCCCAGGAGGGTGGCGTCGACAACGTCCAGCGGATCCCCGAAGGTATAACTGCCCCCGAATTTCGTGGTCAGGCCAGCTTGCGTGGCTGTCAACTCGAAGTTGCGCACCGAGGCATCAATGCCGGGTGACTCGACCTTGCCTTCGAGCTTCCACGGCTCCCCGTTGATGCTGCCCCTCCCCTCCACGGCCACCGCGCCGCCAAACGTGCGGTGGCTCGAAAGTTTGTCGAAGCGATAGGAGATCTCGAAACCGGTCTCACTGTTGTTATAGGTGAGCGCGGCCTTGCTCAGGTCGATGTTGGCGGCGAAGGGCAAACGGACGTAATCGTAAACCACCCAGGAGACATCGATGGGTTCCGCAGGACCGTCGGGCCGTTCGGAGTCCGGCGGAATCTCGATGTCGAGCTTGAACCCTTCAACCATGAAGGCGGTTGGCTCCGCGTGTCCGAACAAGAGCGGCAGGAGCGGCACCTCCATGGTTATGCTTTCGGCGGAGATCGCCTTCATATCGGTCGGCAGTTCGCTTTTGATGCCGACAACGTTACGGACGGTGAGCGTCGCATCCCAGTCGAAACCGACTGTCACGGGGCCGTTGACAGAGACTTCGAAATCAAGGGCTTCGCCGATCCATTGCGCGGCCTTGGCGCGACGAAGAGGTTCAAGCGGCTCGCTGAACAATACGGCAATCACCGCAAAGGGTACGGCAAAGACAAGCATCAAGAGAAAACCGAGGCGCGCAAGCCGCAACGAAATGCTGCGTCTCTTCATCAATCGTTCGTCCGCAAGCCTCAAGGAAATGCTGCGTCTCTTCATGAATCGTTCGTCCCGATTGCGACGATAGGCAGGTCAAACCTAGCGAACCAGAGTATGCAGTTCCACCGGCAATCGGCGATCGCGTGCCTGATGGCAATAAGGAATCGCGATTTTGAGTCATTGTGCTTCGCTATTGATTTCATACAGCTTTTTTGCGCAAATTGCCGGCAACAAGCTGGGAGGACGCGCTGTGGTCACGACGCGACGATATCTGCTTCGCCTGATCGCCGTTGCGGCGGTCGGGCTCTGCCTAACGCCTTCCTTTGCGCGGGACGAGAGCAAGGGTCCGCTGGTCTTCGCCGCGGCGAGCCTCAAGGACGCACTCGATGCCATCAACGCGGCCTGGAGCAAGGAAAGCGGCAAGAGTGCGGTGATCTCCTATGCGGGATCCTCGGTGCTCGCCAAGCAGATCGAGGAAGGCGCGCCGGCCGATGTGTTCATCTCCGCCGATCTCGACTGGATGGATTATCTCGCGAAGCGCAATCTCATCAAGCCGGGCACGCGCTTCAATCTGCTCGGCAACACGCTCGTGCTGATCGCACCGAAAGACTCGTCACTCGAAGCCAAGATCGTGCCCGACTTCCCCCTCGCCGCGCTGATCGGCGACGGCAAGCTCGCCATGGCCAATACCGAGTCCGTTCCAGCCGGAAAATACGGCAAGGCGGCGCTCACCAAGCTCGGCATATGGGACGCCGTGAAGGATAAGATTGCGCAAGCCGAGAATGTGCGCGCGGCGCTGCTGCTCGTCTCGCGCGGCGAGGCGCCGCTCGGCATCGTCTATGCCACCGACGCCAAGGCCGATCCGAACGTAAAGGTGCTCGGCACCTTCCCCGCCGATACCCATAAGCCGATCATCTACCCGGCGGCGGTGCTGGCACAGTCGCGGAGCGCGGACGCGCAAGCCTTCGTGACCTTCCTGAAGACCGACACCGCAAACAAACTCTTCCAGGACCAGGGCTTCACGGTACTGGCCGAGGGGGCGGTGGAAGGCTTCGCGGTGTTGGCCGAGGCCCCGGCGCAATGACTTGTCATGAAATGACTGGTTGCTAGGACCGGTACGCGTGCCGACGCTCACGCCGGAAGAACTCACCGCCATCAAGCTATCCTTGCGGGTCGCCGCGGTGGCGACGCTGTTCGCGCTGCCGTTCGGCGTGGCCATCGCCCTGGTGCTGGCCCGCACCCGCTTCTACGGCCGCGCTCTGCTCAATGCTTTGGTGCTGCTACCGCTGGTCTTGCCGCCCGTGGTCACCGGCTATGTGCTTTTGGTCCTGTTCGGCAAGCAGGGTCCCATCGGGCGGTGGCTCTATGACAGTTTCGGCATCGTTTTGGCCTTCCGCTGGACCGGGGCGGCGCTCGCCTGCGCGATCATGGGCTTTCCGCTTCTGGTGCGCGCGATCCAACTCGCCATCGAGGCGGTCGACACGCGGCTCGAGCAGGCGGCCAGCACGCTTGGCGCGAGCCGGTCCTGGGTGTTCCTCACCGTGACCTTGCCGCTGATCGCTCCGGGCATCATCGCCGGCGCGATTTTGTGTTTTGCCCGTGCCATGGGCGAATTCGGTGCCACCATCACCTTCGTCTCCAACATCCCCGGCGAGACGCAGACCCTACCCACACTGATCTACACCTTCACGCAGGTGCCGGGCGGCAATGCCGGCGCCTTCCGCCTCACTCTCATATCGCTCGCTATCTCGCTCGGCGCCATCCTCGCCGCCGAAGGCATCGCGCAGGCGGTCGGGCGCAGGGTGCGCGGGCAATGAGCCTCGAAGTCAAAGCGCTGACCCGGCTCGGCGATTTCACCCTCGACGCCGAGTTCGCCACCGACGGCAAGATCACCGCGATCTTCGGCCCCTCGGGCGCCGGCAAGACCTCGCTGATCAACGTTATCGCCGGACTGATCGAGCCTGAACGCGGCCGCGTGGCCGTTGACGGAACGGCGCTGCTCGACACTGAGCGCGGCATCGACATTGCGGCGCATAAGCGCCGCATCGGCTATGTGTTCCAGGAGAGCCGGCTGTTCCCGCATCTCACCGTTAGACAGAACCTGCTCTATGGACGCTGGTTCGCGCCGCGCGAGCTGCGCCAGGCCTCGTTCGAGGAGGTGACGGACCTGCTCGATCTCGGCCCCCTACTCCACCGCGGCACCCGGCAGCTCTCGGGCGGAGAAAAGCAGCGTGCGGCAATCGGCAGGGCGCTGCTCGCCTCGCCGCGCCTCCTTCTCCTCGACGAGCCGCTCTCCTCGCTCGACGAGGCGCGCAAACAGGAAGTGATGCCGTTTCTGGAGCGTCTGCGCGACCATACGCGCATGCCCATCATCTATGTCAGCCACTCGGTGGCGGAAGTCGAGCGGCTGGCCAACACTATCGTGTTCATGGACGCAGGCCGCGTTACCGGCATCAAACAATGAAATGGTGGGCGCGACTGGGATCGAACCAGTGACCCCTGCGATGTCAACGCAGTGCTCGTACCGCTGAGCTACGCGCCCGCTATTTAAGGGATGCTCTCTATATCGGGTCGCGCCTGGTGAAGGCAACCCGTGGCGCAGCGAAACGCCTAGGCTGCCAGCATCCGCTCCACCTGATCGACCAGGTCGCGCAGATGGAAGGGCTTGGACAGAATCTTGGCGTCTTTCGGGGCGTTGTTGTCGGGGTTGAGCGCCACCGCGGCAAAACCGGTGATGAACATGATCTTGAGGTCGGGGTCTAGTTCGCTCGCCTTGCGCGCTAGCTCGATACCGTCCATCTCCGGCATCACGATGTCGGTGAGCAGCAGCATGAAGGGTTCCTCCTTCAGCCGCTCGTAAGCTTCTAGCCCGTTGCCGAACGACACGACGTCGTAACCGGCCTTCTCCAGCGACTTCACCAGGAAGCGACGCATATCCTCGTCATCTTCGGCGAGGAGAATACGCTGCACGCTGCCCGCCCGCGGATCGTTCGCCTCCATCCCACTCCCCCTTACTCTCGCCCGATGGGCGTACACGAACTTCGTAAACGACTTGGTAAACGGCCGGTCTTCTTTGACCGTCCCCGAGACCCTAAATCATCGCGTCTATTTGGCCTCTGCACAAGGCAGAAGACGCCTAGACAGGCTTAACTCTCATTGGCAGAGTTAAGAGCGAAGCCAGGCTGCGGGTGCTATCCCACAAGGCCCTGAATGAAGGATTGACCATGAGCCCTAACGAGGCCGAGGCGATCGAAAGCGAGCTTGCGCCGCCCTTCACCGTGGCGCAACCGCAACAGATCAGCCTTCCGCTCGTCTTCAACTCCCCCCATAGCGGCCGCATCTATCCGAGCGCTTTCCTCGCCGCCTCGCGCCTCGATTCCCTGGCTCTCAGGCGCTCCGAGGACGCCTATGTCGAGGAATTGTTCGCTTTCGTCGCCGATCTCGGCGCGCCGCTACTCTATGCCCATTTCCCGCGCGCTTATCTCGACGTGAATCGCGAGCCCTACGAGCTCGATCCGGTTCTGTTCCGCGACGGGCTGCCACATTACGCCAACACCCAGTCGGTGCGGGTGGTCGGCGGGCTTGGCACCATTGCCCGCATCGTGTCGGAATCCGACGAGATCTACCGTGAACCGCTCACCGTGGGGGCGGCTCTCGAGCGCATCAACCGCCTCTACACGCCTTATCACGAGACGTTGCGCCGGTTGCTGCTCAACGCGCAGAAGGAGTTCGGCCTCGCCGTGCTGATCGACTGCCATTCCATGCCGTCAAGCCCGGCGACGGATGGGTGCGACCGGCCTGATTTCGTGCTGGGCGACCGGTTCGGCACCTCGTGCAGCGGCGAGTTGACCCGGCTGGCCGCGAACCATCTCAAAGGCCTGGAGTACAAGGTGGCGCTCAACAAGCCTTATGCCGGCGGCTACATCACCGAACATTACGGGCGCCCGCATAAAGGCCGGCACGCGCTGCAGATCGAGATCAACCGAGCGCTTTATATGGACGAGACCAGTTTCGAGAAATCTTCCGGGTTCATGCGGCTCAAGGGCGACCTCGAAACCATGGTCAAGGCGCTTACCGCCGGCATTCCAGGCCTCGCCATCCCCCGCGCCGCGGCCGAATAAGCCAAAGCCAAGACACAAAAAAATGGGCCGCCCGAATGAACGAGCGGCCCAAGTCTAGGGAGGAAACGCCCAAGGAGGGCAGCGGCATAGCCTGGAGAGCCATGCCGCGTTGCAACAATATGTCATTGCGCCGCACAAAAAGCAAGATTGCAATGACACTCCCGCGGCAATTCCGAAACACTGATGCATATTTGTCACGCATTGTTGGGAACAGATTGCTCCTTGGCCGGAAATGCGCCGCCCCAGCCGTGGATGCCTTGACTCGCAAGGTAAAACCCAAGCAAAGCTGAGACGGTGAGCGCCCCTCAAGAAGCGGATTTCCAGGCCCTTCTGGCCACGGCCCAGACGGCCGCCGATCGGGCCGGCGCGGTCATATTGCCGCATTTCCGCTCAGACTGCGCCGCCGACCACAAAGGAGGCGATCTGTTCGATCCCGTTACCGCGGCCGACCGCGAGGCCGAGCAAGTCATTCGCGCGGTCCTCGAAGGGGCCCATCCTGCCCATGGGATTGTCGGGGAGGAGTTCGGGACCGTCCGCGGCGACGCCGAATATTGCTGGGTGATCGACCCGATCGACGGCACCCGTTCCTTTATGCTCGGCCTGCCTATATGGGGCACCCTGATCGGCCTCACGCGGGGGGGCTGCCCGCTGCTCGGCATGATGGACCAGCCCTTCACCGGCGAACGCTTCTGGAGCGGCGAACGCGAAGCCTTGTTCCGCCATGAGGGCAAGACCAGGACGATGCGCACGCGCGCTTGCACTGCGCTTAGCGAGGCACTGCTCGCCACCACCAGCACGGATTTCTTCACGCACGAGGATGAGCACCGGCGTTTCGATATCTTGACGCGCGCGGTGCGGCTCAGGCGCTTTGGCGGCGATTGCTACAATTACTGCCTGCTCGCGCTCGGTCACATTGACCTCGTGGTCGAAGCAGGGCTACAGCCTTACGACATCCTCCCTCTCATGCCGATCATCGAGCGGGCCGGCGGCATCGTCACTACCTGGGAAGGCGGCGACGCGCGAGGCGGCGGCCGCGTCATCGCCGCCGGCGACCACCGAGTCCACGAAGCGGCGATCAAGATTCTCTCAGGATAAAACATTTTCGTCATTGCCCGGCTTGACCGGGCAATCCAGTCACCCCTGTGTCAGCACATGACGAAGTATAGTGATGACTGGATCACCCGCTTTCGCGGGTGATGACGACGTTGGTTAGCTGGCGATGCCCATGGTGGCGCCGGGAATGAAGGCGTCGAAGGCCGCCCAGAATTGCTCGCGGATCCCGTCGCGCTCCTGCATGATCTCGTGACGGCTCCCGCGCAGAACGAGCTGCGTGCCGGCGCGCAGCCGCGACGCCAGCGCCTCGATCGCTTTGTCTGACGCGATCTCGTCCTCGCCGGCGGCGAGCATCAAGGCCGGTATACGGACCTGCGGCGGGAACGCATCGCTCCTGATATCGGCCGTGGCGGCGAGCGCCGCATTCAGCCAGCCGATGGTCGGCGCCCCGATGGCGAGCTCAGGTGCTGCGTCGACCACGCCCAGATTGCGCAAAAACCGCTCGCGGTCGGAGGTTAGCGGATTGCCCTCAAACTCCCGGCTGAGCCAAAGGTCCTTCTTGCGGGCAGGCACCGCCAGCTTGCCGAACCCGCACAGAGCGAGGCCCTCGGTGATCTGCGCGCAGCGCTTCTGCGAGAAAGGCAGATTCAGGATCTCGATCATCGGCGAGGTCATCACCATGCGGCTGAACCAGCCGCCGCGCTTGGTCGCCGCCCGGAACAGCACCGCGGCGGACATTGAATGACCAAGCGCGAAATAGGGCGTGGGACAATCCGGGAGCACCACGCCCTTCATGAAATGCGTGATATCCTCTTCGTAGTCGGCGAAGTTCCTGACATGGCCCTTGAGCGGGTTCCGCGTCAGCCGGCTCGATCCCCCCTGCCCGCGCCAGTCGAGCACCGCTACGGCAAAGCCCCGTCGGCGCAACTCGCTCACCACCTCGAAATATTTCTCGATAAACTCGGTGCGGCCGGGGAAGATGCACACCGTGCCGCGACGCTCCTTTAGCGCCGATTGCCAGCTTGCGTAGCGCAGCCGCAGATTCTTGCGGATCTCGAGATAGCCCGTCTGGGCGCCGAGCGGGATGGGGTTCTTGGGAGTTGCGACGAGAGTCATGGATTTCCTTATAGCAAGCGCGCCGAGACGGCCAAGGTCATCGACAGCAAGGCCGCGTAACGGCGGGTTATCTGCGAAGAATGCGGGGAATGACCGCAAATCGGCGGATATTGAGCCGCATAAACCTGGGATTTTCGCGGATTTGAGAGGAAGGGCGCTCTCGCCTTGAGGGCGCCCTTCGCTGCACCGGAAGGATCGTGAATCCCGCTTGTCTAGGCGTTGGAAATCTGTCATTTTGAGGAAATAGGACAGGCTTGCTGACCTTTGTGCAGGAGGGCCAAAGCAGCCAAAATCCCGTGTGAATCATGGCATCCCATGTGTCTCATCGTCGTTCCGCGAATGCGGCGTGGCCGTCCCCGCCGCCGGCGCAAGGACTCTACGATCCGAAGCGTGAGCACGATGCCTGCGGCGTCGGCTTCGTCGCCGACCTGAAAGGCCGCCCGAGTCATACGATCGTCCAACAAGGCTTGCAGCTCGTCGAGAATCTCACCCATCGCGGCGCGGCGGGTGCCGACCCGCTTGCCGGCGACGGCGCCGGCATGCTGGTGCAGATTCCCCACGAATTCCTGAAAGAGGCTTGCGCACCGCTCGCCATCAAGCTGCCCGAGCCCGGCCACTACGCCGTCGGACAGATGTTCATGCCTCGCAATCGCGCCCAGCGCATCTATTGCGAGCAGGTGGTGGCGCGCGTGGTCGAGGCGGAAGGCTTGAAGCTGCTCGGCTGGCGCGACGTGCCAACCAACAATTCCTGTTTGTCGGAGACGGTCATTGTGACGGAGCCCGCGCAGCGACAGGTGTTCATCGGCCGCGGGCTCGGCATCGAAGACGAAGAGGAGTTCGAGCGCAGGCTCTACATCCTGCGCAAGGTGATCTCCAACACCATCAACGGCGAGAACGGCGGCCGGGATATCGGCTACTACACCGTGTCGCTGTCATGCCGCACGCTGGTCTACAAGGGCATGTTCCTCGCCTATCAGCTCGGCGCCTATTACAGCGATTTGCATCATCCGAAATTCGCCTCGTCGCTGGCGCTGGTGCATCAGCGCTTCTCGACCAACACCTTCCCCTCCTGGAAGCTCGCGCATCCTTATCGGATGGTCGCTCATAACGGCGAGATCAACACGCTGCGCGGCAATTTGAACTGGATGGCGGCGCGCCAGGCGAGCGTCTCCTCGCCGCTGTTCGGCCCGGACATCGCCAAGCTCTGGCCGATCTCCTATGAAGGCCAGTCCGACACCGCCTGCTTCGACAACGCGCTCGAATTCCTGGTGCAGGGCGGCTACTCACTCGCGCACGCGGCGATGATGCTGATCCCCGAGGCGTGGGCCGGCAATCCGCTGATGGATGCCAAGCGGCGCGCCTTCTACGAATATCACGCCTGCCTCATGGAGCCGTGGGACGGCCCCGCCGCCATGGCCTTCACCGACGGCCGCCAGATCGGCGCCACGCTCGACCGCAACGGTCTTCGTCCCGCGCGCTATCTCGTCACCAAGGACGGCCTGGTCATCATGGCGTCGGAGACCGGCGTGCTGCCGATCCCGGAGAAGGACATCGTGGAGAAATGGCGGCTTCAGCCCGGCAAGATGCTGCTGATCGACCTGGAGAAGGGATGCATCGTCTCCGACGAAGAGATCAAGGCTGAGCTGGCTTCCGCCCATCCCTATCAGCAATGGCTCGATCGCACGCAGATCCGCGTGCACGAGCTGCCGGGCGATCCCGCGCCATCGCCCCGCACCAATGTCAGCCTGCTCGATCGCCAGCAGGCCTTCGGCTACACGCAGGAGAGCCTCAAGTTCCTGATGCAGCCCATGGCCGAGTCAGGCCAGGAGGCGGTCGGCTCCATGGGAACCGACACGCCGCTCTCGGCGCTTTCGGACCGGCCGAAGCTGCTGCACACCTATTTCAAGCAGAACTTCGCGCAAGTGACCAACCCGCCGATCGACCCGATCCGCGAGGAGCTGGTCATGTCGCTCGTGACCTTTATCGGGCCGCGGCCGAACCTGCTCGACCTCGAAGGCACCTCCAAGCAGAAGCGGCTCGAGGCGGCGCATCCCATTCTCACCAACGAGAATTTGGAGCGCATCCGCGCCATCGGCGACGTCGCCGACAATCAGTTCCGCACCGTGACGCTCGA
>DATMDY010000024.1:0-2799 GCA_035557335.1 Methyloceanibacter sp. | reverse complement strand
CCATTCATGAAGTAGCCGAGAATGTCGGCGTCGAAGATCATCGCCGATGCGCCCGCGCCCAGATCGGTGCCGACCTGATACCAGGTGTAGGTCGACCAGTTCTTCGGGCCGGATTCCTGGATCATCTGCACCCACTGCTTGTGGAATGCCTTGGACACCGGCGTGTTCATCGCCGCCTTGAGCTTGCCGCCGGTGACGGTGAAGTCACGCTGGCCGAACGAGGAATAGCCGGACAGGAAGCCCGGGTGGATCGTCGCCCAGGAGCGCGAGCCGCGCACACCGACGCCGTAAGGTCCGCCAAGATCCTTGGTGAGCTTGGCCGCCGTCGCCACCATCTCGTCCATGTTCTTCGGCGGCGTGACCTTGGCTTTCTCGAACATCTTCGTGTTGTAGGAGATGTTGTTGAGCTCATAGCCCCAGGGAACGCACCATTGCTTGGCGTCGGCGCTGCCGAGTTCACCGCCTGGCACGCCGTTCCAGGCCGTGGAGGAGCGCAGGCCCGGGAGCACATCGTCCCATGCATATTTCGGGTTCGTTTTCGCCGGGTCCTTGATGTACTCGTTGAGGTCGGCGACCCAGCCTGCCGGACCATAGGTCCAGGTCATATAGGCGCCCGTCATGAAGGCGTCGTACTCGCTGGACGAGGACGAAAGCGCCGCCGTCACCTTGTCGAAATACACATCCTCCGGGAAGATGTCATAGGAGACATCCATGCCGGTCATGCCCTTGAAGGCATTGAGATTGGCGATCATGGCATCCGCATAAGGATGCTTGTTGAGAAGCAGCTTGAGCTTCTTCCCCTTGTGTTTCATCCAGTCGAAGTCGGCCGCCATGGCGTTGGTCTGCGCCAAATTCAGCATCATGCCCGCCGCGGCGGCGCTGATGCCGAGCTTGCCTGCGGCAGCCAGCAATTCGCGCCGGCTCAGCTTCCCGCTGACGAACGCCTCGAAGAGTTCTCTTTCCTTATGCGACATACGCACGTCCTCCCTGGGCTTTGTTGTTTCCTCAATGTCATCCGGTGCGCCGGTTCTTGTTGGCCGCGTCTTGTTCCGACGTCGTAGCGATCAGCTCGATTGCGGTGGTTTCATCGGTAATCAGGCCGTGAAGCAGCTCGCTCGCCAGGATCGACCGGATCGCCGGCACCTTCGTGGTGCCGCCGGCAATGGCCGCGATGCGTCGCCCCCTGAGCCGCTTCAGATCCGGCGCGAGCGCGCGGTCTGACAATCCGTTCGGGATATGACAGCCGTCGAGCGCGAAGAAATGGCCGAGCAGCTCGCCGACCGCACCCGCACTCTTTACCGCTTCGATTTCTTCCGCGCCGACCATGCCTGCAACATGCAGGAAGCCATTCGCGCTCGCCTCGCCGATACCGACGACCAGCAGCGAAGCGGCATCGGCCAGTTCAAGGACATCGCCGATGCCGAGCTGATTCAGCAGGACTTTCTTGTCGGAGATGGAATTGGCGAAGAATGGCACGGGCAGGAGATAGCCTTCCGCTCCGGTCTTTTCGGCAAGGCGCTGGATCACGTCGAATGGATTGGCGGAGAAACGCCGCGTCAATCCGCCTAGCAGCGAAACGAATTTCACCCCGGGACTGGAAACGCTGGGCATGAAATCGATGGAGGCGGCCAGCGTGCGGCCATGGCCCAGCGCGATCACCTTGTCCTGGCCGCGATCCAGCGCGTGACGGATATAGCGGGCGCCTGCCGTTCCAAGCGTTCGGAGCGGCAGCGGGCCGTCATCCACATTCGGCACGACTTCGCAATGGGTCAGCCCGAAGCGGCGCTTGAGCTCATCTTCAAGTGTGATGCAGCCGGCCATCGGCCCTTCGACGAACACGCGGATCAGGCCGTCGCGGGTGGCCTTGGCGATCAGCCGATGCGCCTTGGTGCTGGCGACGTTCAGCTCTTCGGCGACTTCGCCCTGCGTCCGCCCTCCGGCGAAGTAAAGCCAGGCGGCACGGGCCGCGAGCGTGGCTTCCTCATCCATCGGGGGCTTGTGCCCGGCGAGCGGCATCGCAGCCTCTTGAAAAATTTTCAATCTCATGCAATTTTTTTCAATCGAGATGCGAAGTCAATAGAATTCGTTGCTGCGATGCGAAATGGCATTATCAAGATGCCGGCGGATCGCAGCATTTGGGAGGCACCTAATGAATAAGCACGAGCGGCAGTTGCGGCAGGCCATGATCGACAAATGCTGCTGGATGAATGCCGCCGGGCTTAATCAGGGGACATCGGGCAATATTTCAGCGCGGTTTGAAGATCGCATGCTGATTACGCCAAGCGCGACGCCCTATGACGACATCACCGTCGACATGATCGCCTCCATGCCGATCGAGGGCGAATACGGTCACTGGGAAGGCATGCTGAAGCCATCCACCGAATGGCGTTTCCATCTCGATATCATGAAAGCGCGGCCCGAAGTGGGCGCCATCGTGCACATACATGCAACCTTTGCCACCGTGCTCGCGATCGCGCGCCGCAATATTCCGGCCTGCCATTATATGATCGCGGCCTTCGGCGGCAACGATGTGCGCTGCGCGGACTACGCCACTTACGGAACGAAGGAACTGTCCGTGAACGCGCTTGCCGCAATGGAAGGGCGCACGGCTTGTCTGCTGGCCAATCACGGCCTGATCGCCACTGGCCCTTCGCTCGAGAAGGCGATGTGGGCGGCGGTCGAACTCGAAACCATCGCCAAGCAATATTATTATTCGCTCGCAATAGGTTCACCGGTCATTCTCAGCGACGATCAAATCGACGATACGCGGAAAGGGTTTGCCACTTATGGCCTGCAGGA
>DATMDY010000023.1:0-22752 GCA_035557335.1 Methyloceanibacter sp. | reverse complement strand
TTAAGGCTCCTGTTCGAGCCGGGGCGCATGATCACCGGCAATGCCGGCATCCTCGTCTCGCGCGTACTGTACGTGAAGCGCGGCGTGGCCAAGACTTTCACCATCATCGATGCGGCGATGAACGACCTGCTGCGCCCCACGCTCTATGAGGCGCATCACGAGATCCTGCCGGTGGTCGCGCCCGAGCCCGGCACGCCGACCATCGTTACCGACGTTGCGGGGCCCGTATGCGAGACCGGCGATTATCTGGCTCTAGGCCGCACGCTTCCGGAGCTTCACCCCGGCGATCTCATTGCGGTGATGACGGCGGGCGCCTATGGCGCGGTGCTGGCCTCCGAATATAACAGCCGGCTTCTGGTGCCCGAGGTGCTGGTGGCGGGAAACCGCCATGCCGTGACCAGGCCACGGCCGAGCTATGACGACATGCTGGAAGCCGAGCGCCTGCCCGACTGGCTCTAAGGCCAAAAAGCGGGGATAAAGGTCTCTCGAGACAGGTCTCCTTTTCGCCCGCTTCAATCCCCAGATTAGGCTGCTACGGCCCGCTCCTGTGGTACACGGTTGATGATGCGATCCAAGGTCCGGAAAAAAGAAGCTCCCGCCCAAACGGCGGCGGATAGCGCGCTCGCCCGGCGCTTCGAGCGCAAGGTGCGCCTGAGCTGGCTCGCGCTCATGGCCGAGCGTTTGTGGGAGGCTTTGCTGTGGCCGTTCATCGTGGCCTGCAGCTTCCTGCTGATCTCACTGCTCGATCTGTGGAGCTTCGTGCCGCCGCTGCTGCATCGCCTTCTGCTCGGCGCCTTCGCTGTCGCCTTCATCGTCTCCTTCCTGCCGTTGTTCCGCATCGCTTTGCCGACGCGCGCGGAAGCTTTGCGGCGCCTCGAACGCAATGCCGAGATCAAGCACCGGCCAGCGTCGTCCTATGAAGATCGGCTCGGCGCCACGCCGCCGAAAGAGACCGTGGCGCTGTGGGCGGCACATCGCGACCGGCTCGCCCGCCTGATCGACAGGCTGAAACCCTCTTGGCCCGCGCCGCGCTCCGACCGCAACGATCCTTACGCCATCAGGGCTGCACTCATGCTCGGCCTGGTCGCCGCCATCTTCGCCGCGGGCGGCGACGGCTGGAACCGTCTGCGTGCCGCCCTCTCGCCGGAGGCGAGCGGCGCGCCTTCGCTCATCAGGCTCGACGCCTGGGTGACGCCGCCTGTCTATACCGGCATGGCGCCGATCGTGCTGGCCGACGGTAATGAGACCGTGGGCGCCGGCGCTGAATCCTTCCGCGCCCTGTCGGTACCTGAGCGCAGCTCTTTGATCGTGCGCGCGCATGCGCCCCAGGGCGAAACCGTGAGCCTGACCACCAGCAAGGACGACGGGTCCGAGACAAAGACCATCGAGCCTAAGGTGGGCGGCAGCGAAGGCCTGGTCGAGTTCAACGTGGCGCTGACAGCGCCGGTGAGCGCCGATGTCATGATCGGCGGCCGCACCGCGTCCAAATGGCGGTTCGACCTGATCAAGGACGAGCTTCCCACCATCAGCCTCCTGGAAAGTCCGAGCACCATGCCGCGCGGTGCGCTGCGCCTCACCTATCGGGCCGACGACGATCACGGCGTGGCCAGCGCCGAAGCCCGCTTCGCTTTGGCCGAGACTGAGGCCTCAACCGCTCTCCCGCCCCCCGCCGAGCCCGCCGTCAAGAATGCGGACGCGGCCAAGAGCAAGAGCACGGAAGCCGTCGATCCCCTGCTCGCACCGCCGGTGATGCCGCTGCAATTGTCGAAGGCTAATGCCAAGAAGGTCGAAGGCCGCGCCACGCAGGATCTGACCGCCCATCCCTGGGCCGGGCTCAAAGCGAGCGTCACGCTGATCGCCCGCGACCAGGCGGGCCAGATCGGCGAAAGCGAGCCTTTCGAATTCGTGCTACCCGAGCGCCAGTTCACCAAGCCGCTGGCGCGCGCCGTTGTCGAGCAGCGCAAGAAACTGGTGCGTGAGCCGGACACCGCTGGAAATGTCGCGCGCGCCCTCGACGCACTGACCCTCGGCGGCGAGAAGGTCATCGAGGACAAGGTCGTTTATCTCGGCATGCGCAACGCCTATTGGCGGCTTCGCAACGACCAGTCCCGCGAGGGTCTGGCGAGCGTGGTCGAACAATTGTGGCAGGTGGCGCTCCGCATCGAGGATGGCGATCTGCCTGAGGCCGAGCGCGAGCTTAAAGCCGTTCAGGACGCGCTCCAGAAGGCGCTCCAGGAGAACGCCTCGGCCGACGAGATCAAGAGCCTGGTCGACGAATTGCGCTCAGCCCTGTCGCGTTATCTCCAGGCGCTCGCCTCGCAGGCAGAAGATAAGGGCAACATGCCGCCGCAACAGGATCAGGACGGCGATCAGCTGGTGTCGCAGCAGGACCTCGACCAGATGTTGCAGAACATCCAGAACCTTGCCGAATCCGGGTCCAAGGACTTGGCCGAGCGCATGCTGGCGGAGCTAAAGGACATTCTCGACCGGCTGCAGACCGGCAATTTCGCCGAGGATGCGAAACAGCAGCGCGCGAGCCAAATGATGAAGGACCTCGGCGATGTGGTCTCCGAGCAGCAGAAGCTGCTCGACGATACGTTCAGCGCCAAGCGCGAGCAGGGCGGCGATACGCCCGGCGACCAGTTCGAGGTGAGTCCGCCCGGCCCGCCGATGGAATTCGGCCAGGGCCTCGACATGGGCCAGTTCTTCGACATGATGCGTGAAGGCCAGCAAGGCGGCAATAAGGGCCAGGGCCGCACCAGCCGCCAAGGCGCGCCGCCGCAATCGGGCCAAATGGAGGAGGGTCAGCCGCCGAAGGGGACCCAGGGTCAGCCGGGCGAGCACGGCGAGCTTGCCGCGCGCCAGCAGCAATTACGCGACAAGCTGCAAAGCCTGATCGATCGGCTCCGCATGGAAGGGGCCGAAGCGCCCGAGCAGATGGAAGGCGCCGGAGAGGCCATGGGTGACGCCAAGGAGGCCATCGGCGAAGGCCAGCTCGACCGTGCCACGCAGAACCAGAGTCTCGCGCTCGACCGGCTGCGCAAGGGCGCGCAAAACATGGCCGAGCAGATGATGGAGAGCGGCGAGATGCAGGCGGGGCAAGGCCCTGGCAGCAACGGCCGCGATCCGCTCGGGCGTCCCGACCGCAGCAACCGGCCCGATCTCGGCCTATCGGTCAGAGTGCCTGACGAGATCGACATTCAGCGCGCGCGCGAGGTTCTCGACGAGCTTCGCCGGAGGCTTGGCGATCCGTCGCGCCCCACCATCGAGCTCGACTATCTGGAACGCCTGATCCGCTCATTCTGAGTCAGGTGTTAGGCGTCGGGTGCCAACTCCCCGATATACGGCAGCTCGCGGTAGCGGTCGGCGAGGTCCATGCCATAGCCGACCACGAATACCGGCGGGCAGCGAAAGCCGATAAAATCGGGCGTGATCGCCACGGCGCGCGGCGCCTGCTTGTCGAGGAGCACGCAGGTCCGCACCGAACGAGCGTCGCGACCCTCGAGCAGCGCCTTGGCGAAGGCAAGCGTGCGGCCTGAATCGAGAATATCGTCGACGATCACCACGTCCCGGCCGCGAAGCGCGATCTCCATGTCGCGCACGATATCGACCCGGCCGCTCGAGCTCGTGCTGTCACCATAGCTGGCGAGATGGAGAAAATCGATCTCGGGCCGAAGCCCTAGCCGGTTGAGCGCCACGACCAGATCGGCCGCGAACACGAAGCTGCCCTTCAGCACCGCGACGATGACGAGGTCGTCGAGGCGCAACGACGCGATGTCGTGGGCAAGTGTATCGACCCTGGCGGCGATGCGCTCGGCGCTGAACAGCGGCTTGATAGCGGGGGCCGCCGCACTCTCGGCCATGCCTACTCGGCCTTGGCGAAACGGACCTTGAGACTGCGGACGTTACTGGGTGGCGAGGGGATCTGGCGCGTGAACGGCGCTTCCTCGCCGGCGGAGAGCTCGGAGTTGTCAACTTCGGCCGTCCACTCCGAGATTTCTTCGCCCTTCTCGTCGCGGAGCGCAATCACCACGGTCGGCACGGTCACCGACGACGAGCCGACATTACGTACATTGCCCTGCACTTCGAGCACGGTCTGGCCGCCGTCACTGGTCCAGTCGTAGCGGACGTCTTCGAAAGCAAGATTCTGGGTCCCGACAGGCGCATCAGAACCGCCCGGCAGAATCGAGACCACGGTATCGCGGGCGAACAGGAACAGACCGGCTAACAGCGCCACCACCAGGACAAGTGCACCCCAACCGATGGTGACGGGCGACGCGCTGAATCTCTTGCCGGGAGGCCGAGGCGGTTTCTTATCGCCCATGGCTTCGGCAACCAGATCGGCATCGGCGAGCGCTGCTTCGGCCAAATCGGCTTCGGCGAGAGCCGCGTCCGTGCGCGCCGTCTCGGTTTCGGTGACGACGGGAGCAGCGGGCGTGCGCTTGCGGGTCAATCTGGCGAAGATGCCTTCTTTCTTCTCGGGAGCCGGAGGCGCCATGGCCTCGGCGTTGATCTCCGCCACCTGCGCGGCAAGACTCTCGTCAACCTCGAATTCGGCATCGGCCTGTGGAGGCGGTGGCGTCCACTCGGCGCGGCGCGCTTCCTCGGCCGGCGGGGCTGGCGGAGGGGTATACTCGGGCCTGGGAGCGGCGCCGATGGGAGGACCGGCTGCTGGCTGCGGCATGGGGGCCTGTGGCATGGGAGCCTGTGGCGCCGGCGCTCGCTGCGGTATTGGTGCCTGCGGCTGCGGCGGTATGGCCGGCGCCGGCGTGGGGGCGGCCTGAGGCGCAGCCCCAACCGTGACTGGCTTCGCCTGCCAGACATGAGTGCACTTGCTGCAACGGACCTTTCGCCCTTCGGGCGGGAACACCGCCTGGGTCTCGTAGCGGGTCTCGCAGACAGGACAAATAATCAACGTGGTCATCGAAACAGCCCTACTCCCCCCACACTGGCCTAACGGCGGGCCCACCGTTGCCCAATTCCATTGATACCGAACCGGGAGTTCAGCATAAAGAACTAGGCGTCTGCAATCCTTAGATACTTAGGGAACACGGGTGATTCGCTTTGACAATGTCGGGCTGCGCTACGGCTCGGGCCCGGAAATCCTGCGTGACGTCACTTTCCACGTGCTTCCGGGGTCCTTTCACTTCCTGACCGGACCGTCCGGGGCCGGCAAGACGACGCTGTTGCGGCTGCTGTTCATGTCGCTCAGGCCCTCAAGGGGGCTCATTTTCCTGTTCGGCGAGAATGTCGGCGCGCTCACGCCAAGCGGCCGGGCTGGCTTGCGGCGCCGGATCGGCATGGTCTTCCAGGATTTCCGGCTGCTCGACCATCTCACCACCTGGGAGAATGTGGCGCTTCCCCTGCGGGTCATGGGCAAGACGGAGTCCGACTACAGCGAGAACGTGACCGACCTCATCCGCTGGGTCGGGCTCGGTGACCGCATCCACGCCTACCCCGAGATCCTGTCCGGCGGCGAGAAGCAGCGCGCGGCCATCGCCCGCGCCGTGATAGCGCGCCCCGAGCTCTTGCTCGCCGACGAGCCCACGGGGAACGTCGATCAGGCCATCGGCAACCGCCTGCTCCGCCTCTTCGTTGAGCTCAACCGGCTCGGTACCTCGGTCATTATCGCCACCCACGATTATGCCCTGATGGACCAGCTCGATGCGCCGCGCCTGATACTCTATGACGGCCATCTCCAACTCAGGGGCGCAAGGTGAGTTTTTTTTCCGGCATACGGGACTATCCCTGGACCAGCCTGTTGACCGGGATTCTCCCGGCGCGGCTCGCCGGACTGTTGCCAGCCCGTTTCCAGACCAAGCAGACACAGATCGTGCCCTCGGCATCGGTCGCCGGCCACGCACTCACCGTGGTCATCGCCATCATGACCTTCCTTGCCTGCCTCACCGCCGGCGCCGTCTACATGATCAATCAGTCGGCGCAAGCCTGGGTCAACGACATCGCCAGCGAGATCACCGTCGAGCTCGATCCCGCCAATGAAGCCGACATCGAAAAGAAGATGACGCTGGTCTCGCTGTTCCTCGCCAAACAGAAAGGCATCACCAAGGTGAGGCCGCTCAGCGCCGAGGACTCCGCCAAGCTGCTCGAACCGTGGCTCGGGCAAACGCCCGCGCTTTCGGCTCTGCCCATCCCGCGGCTGATCGCGGTCGAGATCGACCGCTCAAGCCCCCCCGACATCGGGGTCATCAAGTCCGCGCTCGCGCAAAACTTCGAAGGGGTCACGCTCGACGATCACCGCCGCTGGCAGGCGGAGATCAAGACGCTCACCCGTTCGGCCGCGCTCGGTGGTTTAGCCGTGCTCGGTCTGGTGGCCGCCGCCACCATCGCCATCATCGTCTCCGCCACGCGCAGCGCCATGGCCTCCAACCGTGGGATCATCGAGGTGCTGCATTTCGTCGGCGCCAGCGAACGGTTCATCAGCCGCGAGTTCGAGCGTCATTTTCTAGGTCTCGGCGTGCGCGCCGGGCTGGCGGGAGCAGTCGCCGCCATCGTCGCCTTCCTGTTGCTGCCGTTTCTGATGCATCTGCTCGGCGGCGGCATCGTCACCGCCGCAGAGACGCGGCGGCTGATCGGCCCGGGAGAGCTGGACTTCGGCGGCTATCTCCTCTGCGTGCTGGTGGTGATCGTGGTGGCCGGCCTGTGCATGCTAACCTCCCGTCTTGGCGTGAACCGCGTCCTCAAATCCCAGGAATGAACGGTGTAACAGTCCGGCAGGAGTCGCGGCCAAGCCGATTACATGGAGGCCGGATTTTGCCTATTCTTGCGCCCCGCTAGGCCGGTCTGGGAGTAAACGGTGACTGAGGAACTTGAGCAGCAGGAAAGACCTCGCCGGTTCAGCGGCTTCGCCGGCGGCGTGCGGCTCATTTTCGATTGCCTGCTGCTGGCCGTGGCGCTGATGATCGTCGGTTTCGTGATCTTCGCCGACAGCATCGAGCGC
The DNA here is from genome assembly GCA_035557335.1 of Methyloceanibacter sp. Taxonomy (GTDB): domain Bacteria; phylum Pseudomonadota; class Alphaproteobacteria; order Rhizobiales; family Methyloligellaceae; genus Methyloceanibacter. Next base: position 15,794 of record DATMDY010000023.1, on the reverse strand, counting down.
GAGGCGCGCGAGCCCACCGCCAACGCCGACGGCATCGCCGTACTCACCGGAGGCGTTTCCCGCATCGACCAGGCGATAAAACTCCTGGCTCATGGCAAAGCCAAGCGAGTCCTCATCACCGGCGTCTATCGCGGTACCACCGAGCAAGAGCTGAAGAAGCTCGCCAGCGTGGGCGGCCAGTATTTCGCCTGCTGCGTGGACATCGACAAGGACGCCCATAACACCATCGGTAACGCCGCCGAGACCAGCGAATGGGTCGCGCTGCACGGCTACGATTCGATCATCGTTGTCACCTCGAACTACCATATGCCCCGCGCGCTGGCCGAGCTTGGACGGGTGATGCCGACGGTGGAGTTGCTCCCTTATGCGGTGGTCGACAACAATTTGCATCTCGACCGCTGGTGGAACTATCCAGGATCGACCAAGCTCCTGCTCTCCGAGTATCTGAAATATCTGCCGGCGCTCGGACGGCTTGGCGCCACCAAGCTGGTGCGTGCCGTGTTCTCGGGCGAGACGATCGCTGCCGAGGACCTACCGCAGCCCTGACGGCTGCTGCCCGGATGGTGCGCTCCCTCATCTTCAATGTCGTATTCTTCGTGTCGACCACGCTGTTCGTGGTGCTCGGCAGCCCGCTGTTGTTCGCCCCGCGAAGCTGGGCGATGGCGGCGCTCGCCTTCCATGCCAAGATGGAGCTCTTTCTGCTCAAGCTGATCGTCGGCACCGATCTCGAAGTGCGGGGCATCGACAAGCTCCCTACGGGCCCATGCCTGGTCGCGGCCAAGCATCAATCGGCGTGGGAGACCTTCGCGCTCATCCCGCTGTTCCGCGACCCTGCTTTCCTGATGAAACGCGAGCTGTTCTGGATTCCCTTCCACGGCTGGTTCTCGCACAAATTCCGGATGATCCCGGTCGACCGCGACAAGGGACCGGCGGCGCTCAGGGCCATGCTGCGCGAGGCGAAGAAGCGCGTCGCCTGTGGGCGCGAGATCATCATCTTTCCCGAAGGCACGCGACGGCCGCCCGGCGCACCGCCCGATTACAAGACCGGCGTGGTCCTGCTTTACGACGCGCTCGGCGTTCCTTGCGTGCCGGTAGCGCTCAATTCCGGGGTGTTCTGGCCGCGGCGGAACCTGCGCCGCTACCCCGGCACCGTGGTGGTCGAGTTCCTCGATCCCATCCCGCCGGGCCTGCCCCGGAGCGAGTTCCTGGACCGGCTGCAAGAGGCCATCGAGACCGCCTCGGATCGCCTGCTCGCCGAGGCCAAGGCGAAGGAACCAAATGCGGTAATTTCTCGTTAATCCTTAAGTTCTTGACGATCGCGCGGCAGAAGTTCATCATTTGTTCCAGGAGAGATTCGTGACGAGCCCCGGCTTGAATTCGTCATCGGTCAACCCATTTGTCAGGACTGTTTCTTGGTTAAGCGGACGGGTTTCCATGTGGATACGCAAAGTCGAGTTTGGCGAGGGTGAGGGTCCGGCGGACGAGCCGGCCTTGGTTTGCTCTGAATCTGCCTTCGCCCAGGCCTTCCATTATTGGCGCGGCACCTCGGGCAGGCGCTATCTGCATAGCGTGTACACGCTGATCGGTTGCCCGGCGCTGCCCCAGGCCAACTACATCTTGGTCCGCCGCTACGCCGACGGCAGCCGCGTGGCGCTTGCTTTCGGCCAGACCAAGGACGAGGCCATCTCCCTCAACCTCGCGCATCTCCGCTACCAGGGCGCCAAATGCGGTGCCAACGAGGTGCATCTCCATCTCCTGGCCGAGACGCCTGATGAACGCGCCCTGGTGGAGGACGACCTCGCTTCGGCGCATATGCGGCGCTTCACCACCGCCCACGCCGCTTAGGCACAGTCCCTATAATTTACGACGCATACCTCCCCCTGGTGGGGAGGTCGGCTTGCGTAGCAAGCCGGGTGGGGGGATTCGTCTAACGCAGGGATATACTCACCCCACCCGGCACGCCTTCGGCGTGCCACCCTCCCCATCAAGGGGAGGGATGAAGTTTGTTGCTGGGGCTAGGTCTAGCGGCGCGACAATTGCTCGAGCCGCTGCTGCATGGCGGTGAGTTCGTCCTTCAACGCGGCGATCTCGTCATCGCTCGGCTTGGCATTGCCTGTTGGCTTGGATTCGGCCAGCCCACTCGCCTGAGTGTCCTGCGCATTGCTGTCGCCCTTGGGGAAGGGACTGAACAGGCCAAGGGCGCGCTCGAAGGCGGCGAAGTTCTTACGGGCCTGCTCCTGCATCATCTCGAAGGCAGCCGTGCCGAAGGTGCTGGCGAAACGGCGGCGGTACTCTTCCTGCTGGCGGGTGAGTGAATCGAGGCTGAACTCGAGATAGCTCGGCACCAGCTTCTGCATGCTGTCGCCGTAAAAGCGGATGAGCTGGCGCAAAAAGCCGACGGGCAAGAGGTTCGTGCCCCGGCTTTCCTGCTCGACGATGATTTGGGTCAGCACCGAATGGGTCAGGTCTTCGCCGGATTTGGCGTCGTAGACCACGAAGTCCCGATTCCCCCGCACCATTTCGGCGAGGTCCTCGAGCGTCACATACGTGCTGGTGTCGGTATTGTAGAGCCTGCGGTTCGCGTATTTCTTGATGATGACCGGCCGGCTATCCTGCTCCGCATCCCTTGCCACGTCTCTCTCGCTCCTAATGCCTTGGGCTCCGGCCCAAAGTTACTTATATGCCGCAACTGCGAAATCAGTAGCACGATCTTTGTGCACAGCACCAGAGGCTTTGCCGGAAGCCTTAACGGGCGCGGCCAATCGTAGGCTTTCCCGCTGCGAGCCACTAAGCTATGACCTTGGCCCTGATTGTGGCCACTGAGGAACTGGAGATTTTGAGTATGAAAGACGAGGAGATTGTCATCGTCGGCGCGGCGCGGACGCCGGTTGGTTCCTTCAACGGTTCGCTGTCGAGCCTGCCGGCGCATGCGCTGGGCGAGGTCGCCATCAAGGCTGCGCTTGAGCGCGCCAAGGTCGATCCGGCCGATGTCGACGAGGTCATCATGGGCCAGGTGCTGACAGCGGGCCAGGGCCAGAATCCGGCGCGCCAAGCGGCGATTGCCGCGGGCATACCCAAGGAGGCAACGGCCTGGGGCCTGAACCAGGTGTGCGGCTCGGGCCTCCGCGCCATCGCGGTCGGCGCGCAGCAGATCGCGGCCGGTGACGCCAATATCGTGGTGGCCGGCGGCCAGGAGAACATGAGCCTCGCGCCGCATGTCGCGCATCTGCGCAACGGGCAGAAGATGGGCCCCCTCGAGTTCGTCGACAGCATGATCAAGGATGGGCTGTGGGAGATCTTCAACGGCTATCACATGGGCACCACCGCCGAGAATGTCGCCCGCCAATGGCAGATCACCCGCGAGGAGCAGGACAAGTTCGCGACCAATTCGCAGAACAAGGCGGAGGCGGCCAAGAAGGCCGGCAAGTTCAAGGACGAGATCGCCCCCGTCACGGTCAAGACGCGCAAGGGCGAGACGGTGGTCGCCGAGGACGAATATATCCGCGAAGGCGCCAAGGTCGAGGATGCGGCCAAGCTGAGACCCGCCTTCGACAAGGAAGGCACCGTCACCGCCGGCAACGCGTCGGGCATCAATGACGGCGCCGCCGCCGTGGTGCTGATGACCGCCAAGGAGGCTAAGAAGCGCGGGCTGAAGCCGCTGGCCCGCATCGCCTCCTGGGCGACGGTCGGCGTCGATCCCAAGATCATGGGCTCGGGCCCGATCCCCGCCTCGCGCAAGGCGCTGGAAAAGGCCGGCTGGGCTATCGGCGATCTCGATCTGGTCGAGGCCAATGAGGCCTTCGCCGCGCAAGCTTTGGCGGTCAACAAGGACCTCGGCTGGGACGGAAGCAAGGTCAACGTCAATGGCGGCGCCATCGCCATCGGCCATCCGATCGGCGCTTCGGGCGCACGGGTGCTGGTCACGCTGCTGCACGAGATGCAGAAGCGCGACGCCAAGAAGGGCCTCGCCACGCTGTGCATCGGCGGCGGCATGGGCATCGCCATGTGCGTCGAGCGGGAGTGATAAACGTCATTGCCGAGCGGGCCTGACGAATCGATGTAAAGAAGCAAGGCGCCGCTAAGAGCGCCTTACAGGGAGGATGCTATGGGACGGGTGGCTTTAGTCACGGGGGGAACGCGCGGCATCGGCGCCGCGATTGGTAAAGCGCTGCAGAAGGCCGGCTATAACGTCGCCGCAAATTACGGCGGCAATGACGACGCCGCTCAAGCCTTCAAGAAGGAAACCAAGATCCCGGTGTTCAAATGGGACGTGGGCGATTATGTCGCCTGCAACGAGGGTATCGTCGAGGTCGAGAACCAGGTCGGCCCCATCGAAGTGCTGGTCAACAATGCCGGCATCTCGCGCGACGCCATGCTGCAAAAAATGACGCATGAGCAATGGTCGGAGGTGATCCGCACCAATCTCGATTCGTTGTTCAACATGACACGCCCCGTCATCAACAACATGCGCGAGCGGGGCTTCGGCCGCATCGTCAACATCTCCTCGATCAACGGGCAGAAGGGCCAGCTCGGGCTTGTCAACTACTGCGCTGCCAAGTCCGGGGTGATCGGCTTCACCCGGGCGCTGGCGCTGGAGAGCGCGCGCAAAGGCATCACCGTGAACGCCATCGCGCCTGGCTATGTCGCAACCGATCTGCTGTCAGGCGTGTCGGAAGAGGTGATGAAGGCGATCGTCGGGCAAATCCCGGTGGGCCGTCTCGGCGAGGCCGACGAGGTCGCCCGCTGCGTCGTGTTCCTTGCCGCCGACGAGGCGGCCTGGATCACCGGCTCGACCCTTACCATCAACGGCGGTCAATTCATGGATTGATGGTTCGAGACCCGGCCGTCATCCTGAGGTGCGAGGGCGCAGCCCGAGCCTCGAAGGACGGCCGGGCACCTCACATGACGAGTCAGTCAGGGTGCAAAATCCTCTGGCGCCAATTCGAAGCCGGCGAATTCGAAGCCGGGTGCCACGGTGCAGCCGACCAGCGTCCAGGCGCCGAGGCTCTTCGCGCTCTGCCAGGCATGCGCCGGGACCGCCGCGTGCGGCACCTCGCCATTCAACCAATCGAGGCCAAGCCGATAGTCGTTGCGCGTATCGCCGTCTGTGACCTGAAGCAGGAGCGGCGCGCCACCGTGCCAGTGCCATAGCTCCGCCGCATCGACCTTGTGCCAGCGCGAGACTTCGCCTTCCTTCAGCAAGAACAGGATCGCGGTCGAGTGCGCGCGGCCTTCATGCTCGTGCTCATCGCGGAACGTCTGACGGTACCAGCCGCCTTCCGGGTGCGGCGCGAGCTTGAAATGCGCGATGACGTCGTCGCCGGTTAGGGCTTCAAGGACCACGTCAGAACTGGTCCTTGCGGCGGCGGATCTCGCCGAAGATCTCATTCAGAGGCCGACCTTCCATGCCGAGCCGCTTCTGAATGGCGGGACTCGACGGGCGTAGGAAGGGATTGGAGTCGAGTTCCTGCTTGATGGTCGTCGGCAGCGCCGGCGCGCCACGCTCGGCCAGCTTGGCAACCTCCTTCGCGCGAGCCTGCAACGCATTGTTCTCGGGCTCGACGGTGAGCGCGAAGCGGCAATTGGCGTCGGTATATTCATGGCCGCAATAGAGCGTGGTCTCCGGCGGCAGCTTGGCCAGCTTCTCGAGCGAAGACCACATGGTCTTGGCGTCGCCTTCGAGCAAACGGCCGCAGCCGACCGAGAACAGCGTATCGCCGACGAACACCAGCTCATCGTCCGGAAAATGATAGCTGACATGGCCGCGTGTGTGGCCGGGCGTCTCGATGACGCGCGCCGTGGCGGCGCCGATCTCGACACGCTCGCCCTCGCGCACCGTGACGTCGATGCCGGGAATGGACTCCGCCTCCTTGGCGGGGCCGACGATGGTGCAGCCGGTCGCGCGTTTGACGGCGGCGTTGCCCGCGGTGTGGTCGCTATGATGGTGCGTGGTGAGGATATGGGTCAGCTTCCAGCCCTTCTCATGCAGCGCCGCGAGCAGTTCCTCGGCGTCGGGAGCGTCGATCGCGGCGGTGGCGCCGGTCGCCTTGTCATGGACGAGCACGCCGTAATTGTCGCTGCGCGAGGGGAATTGATGCACTTCCAGTCTGGCCATGAGTTAAACCTAGCACCCTAGCAGGGTGCATTGAACGGGCTAGTTCCCTAACCAAGCCAAGCCTCGCGGGCTATGATGGGCCATGCATCTCGACGTCATCGACCTCAAGGATTTCTACACAAGGCCACTCGGGCATATGGTGCGCCGGCTGCTCGGCGCCCGTGTGCGAGCGCGCTGGGGCGACATCAAGGGCTGCCGCACCTTCGGGCTCGGCTTCACCGCGCCCTATCTCGGCGCCTTCAGGGGGCAGGCCGAACCCTTGGGCGCGCTGATGCCGGCGAGCCTCGGCGCCATCCCCTGGCCCGAGCAGGGCCAGTGCTTGAGCGTTCTGGTTGACGAGACCGATCTGCCACTGATCGACGAGGGCGCGGACCGCATCCTCCTTGTGCATATGCTGGAATGGTCGGAGAAGTCGCGCGCGCTGCTGCGCGAGCTGTGGCGCGTGCTGGCGCCGAACGGGCGGCTGCTGCTGATCGTCCCCAACCGGCGGGGCCTATGGGCGCGGTTCGACACCACGCCTTTCGGCTATGGCAGCCCGTTCAGCCGTAGCCAACTCACCAAGCTGCTCAAGGAGGCGATGTTCTCGCCCGAGGAATGGCAATACGCGCTCTACGTACCGCCCTTCAACTGGCGCATCCTGTTGCGCTGGCCGTTGTTCTGGGAGCGGCTCGGGCTCGTGCTATGGCCGACCTTCTCCGGGGTGATCATGGTCGAGGCGACCAAGCAGGTCTACGCCGCGGTCCCGGTGCGGGAGGTCAAAGCGCGCCGCCGCATGGTGCCGGTCCCCGCCGGCGTCACGCCCCTTACCAAGTTGGATTGACAAATGTATGTACAAACGGGGCATAGTCCAGATTGATGAAAGTTAGCGCCCTGGAGTTCGACTGGGACGAGGGCAATCGCGAGAAATGCCAGAAACATGGCCTTTCCATTCGCGACATCGAGAGCCTCTTCTAAGGGCCCTTGGCAGTCTTCCCGGACCCTGAACATTCCAGCGGAGAGGAGCGCTTCATCGGTATTGGCAGAACTGACGAGGACCGTAGCGTTCTTATCGTCTTCACCGTGCGAGCAAGAAGCGAAGCCGTCCTCATTCGACCGATCAGCGCCCCGCTACATGCACAAGAAAGAGATCGATCATTATGAAAAAGAAACTTCCCAGACTGAAAAGCGACGCGGAGGCTGAAGCCTTCGTCGACAAGGTCGATCTCACCAAGTTCGACCTCTCGGCGATGCGCGAGCTTCGCTTCGAGTTCGGCCCGAAGACGGAACGCGTCAATATGCGGTTACCGAAGCCGTTGCTTGATGCGGTGAAGGCGCATGCCGCGAGGCAGCAAATCCCCTATCAGCGGTTCATTCGCGCTGTCCTGGAACGGGCGGTAGGGCGCCCAGAACCCTCGAAGTAAGCGAGACGCGAGAACCTACCGCGACAGCAGGAAGACGGCCTGCTCGCCGAATAGATTCTGGGCAAAGCCCGGCATGGAGACGCCGAGCTTGCGGCCATAGGCATTGAGCGCCACGGCGCGCTCGACGCGAGCGCCCACATCTTCGCACATCCCAAGGAAATCCTTGATGGTGCAGAGATGGATGTTCGGCGTGTCGTACCAGCGTTCGGGGAGATTGTCGGTAAGCGGCATCCTGCCCCCGAACAGAAGCTGGGCGCGCACGCGCCAATGCCCGAAATTGGGGAAGGACACCACGGCGCGCTTGCCGATACGCAAGAGCTGCTCCAGCACCTGGCGCGGATTGTAGGTCGCCTGGATGGTCTGCGAGAGAATGGCGTAGTCGAAAGCGAGATCAGGGTAATGGACGAGGTCGGTGTCGGCGTCGCCCTGGATCACCGACAGTCCCTGTGCCACGCAGGAATTCACCCCGGCTTGGCTGAGCTCGATGCCGCGCGCGTCGACACCGCGCTTTTCCGCGAGGAGGCGGAGCAGCGTTCCGTCGCCGCAGCCGATATCGAGCACGCGCGCGCCGGGCGCAACCATCTCCGCGATGAGCACCAGATCAACGCGTTTCGTGTCGGGGGTGCGGACGGCGTGAGACGGCACGTTGAGGTTCACGGCAACCATCCTTCCGTCCCCGCAATGCCGCGCTTCAGCGCCGCCGCGCCCAAGAAGCCGCGAATGGTGTCGAACAGCTCGGGCTCGTGCAGCAAGAACGAGTCGTGGCCGTTGTCGGTCTTGAGCTCGACAAAGCTGACATTGGCGGCGACCGCGTTCAGCGCGTGCACGATCTCGCGGCTCTCCTCGGTCGGGAACAGCCAGTCGCTAGTGAACGACACGAGACAGAAGCGAGTCTTGGTGCCGACAAACGCATTGGCGAGCACCCCGCCATGGTCGGCGGCAAGGTCGAAATAATCCATGGCGCGCGTGATGTAGAGATAAGAATTCGCGTCGAAGCGGTCGACGAAGCTCAAGCCCTGATGGCGCAGATAGCTTTCCACCTGGAAGTCCGCGTCGAAGCCGAAGGTGACCTTGTCCCGATCCTGGAGATTGCGGCCAAACTTATTATGCAGCGCATCGTCTGACATGTAGGTGATATGCGCGGCCATGCGCGCCACCGCCAATCCTTTGCGCGGGCTCTTGCCCTGTTCCAGATAGCGCCCCTCGCACCAATCGGGATCGGCCATCACCGCCTGGCGGCCGACCTCGTGGAAAGCGATGTTCTGCGAGGAATGGCGCGCCGAGCAGGCGATGGGCACGGCGGAGAATACGCGATCCTTGTAGGTCGCGGCCCACTCCAGCACCTGCATGCCGCCCATCGAGCCGCCGAGCACCGAGAGCACCACCGGCACGCCGAGATGGTCGAGCAGGCGCGCCTGGGCCCGCACCATGTCGCGCACGGTGATGACGGGAAAGTCAGGGCCATAGGGACGCCCAGTGGCGGGATTGATCGAGCTCGGCCCGGTCGAGCCCATGCAGCCGCCGATGACATTGGGGCACAGCACGAAATATCGGTTGGTGTCGATCGGCTTGTCGGGGCCGACCATGGTCTCCCACCATCCGGGCTTGCCGGTGACGGGATGGAGATTGGCGACATGCTGGTCGCCGGTCAGCGCATGGCAGATCAGCACCAGGTTCGACTTGTCTTCGTTGAGCGTGCCGTAGGTCTGATAGGCGATGGAGAAGGGCGCAAGGCTCACGCCGCAGTCGAGCGGCAACGGCTCGCTTGCAGGGAAATGCACGATCTCGCTTTGCGGATTGACGATCTGCTCCAGCCGTTTGTAGTCGGCGAAGCCTTCCGCAGTCGGGGTCTCACTCATCTTCGTTCCACTCCACCGTCATGCCGGGGCAAGCAAGAATCCAGGAATATCGGGACGCGCTTGTCGCCTGGATAACCGGCTTTCGCCAGCATGACGCCTAGAGGCACAATTCGGCGTTAGCTAGGAGCTTAACGTTGAAAGTCAATCTTTTCTTTGCCTTGGCCTCAAGAATGGCCCTATGAGGGGCCCTTCGCGAGCCGCCGTTAAGGAGAGCAAGATGGCCAAGCGTGGGCCCATCCCGCGTCAAGGCATTCTCGACATCGCGCCTTATGTGCCGGGCACGAGCGCGCTCTCTGGCGCGCGCCAAGCGATCAAGCTCTCCTCCAACGAGACGCCGTTCGGCCCTTCACCGCGCGCGGTCGAGGCTTATCTCGCCGCGGCCGCGACCCTGACTCGCTACCCCGACGGCTCGGCGCGGCCCTTGCGCGAGGCCTTGGCGAAGCTTTACGGACTCGATCCCGCGCGCATCGTGTGCGGCGCGGGCTCCGATGAGTTGCTTAACCTACTTGCTCAGGCTTATCTCGGGCCGGGCGAAGAGGCGATCTACACCGAGCACGGCTTCCTGGTCTACCGCATCGCCATCCTGGCGCGCGGTGCCGTGCCGGTGGTAGCGCCGGAGAAAGACTTGACCGCCGACGTTGACGCCATCCTCGCGCGGGTGACGCCGCTCACGCGCATCGTGTTCATCGCCAATCCCAACAACCCGACCGGCACCTATCTCTCGTTCGACGAGGTGAAGCGGCTCCGCACCGGGCTCCCCGACGACGTGCTGCTCGTGCTCGACGCGGCTTACGCCGAATATGTGCGCCGCAACGACTATGAGGCGGGCATTGAGCTGGTCGCCACCACGCACAACACGGTGATGACGCGCACCTTCTCCAAGATCTACGGGCTTGCCTCGCTGCGCCTCGGCTGGGCCTATTGCCCGGCGCCGGTTGCAGACGCGCTGAACCGTATCAGAGGGCCGTTCAATGTGTCGGGCCCGGCCATCGCCGCCGGCATCGCCGCGCTGGAAGACCAGGCGCATGTGCAGCGTCAGGCGGAACACAACGAGCTGTGGCGCGCGCGCATGGCCGAAGCGCTGTCAGGCATCGGCCTTGGCGTGACGCCGAGCGCCGCCAATTTCCTGCTGCTGCATTTCAACAAGGGGAACGGCAAACCGGCGCCCGAAGCCGACAAGTTCCTGCATGGGCGCGGCATCATTCTGCGGCGGGTGGATGAATACGGCTTTCCGCATGCGCTGCGCATGACCATCGGCACGGAGGACGACAATCGCGCCGTGCTCGATGCGCTCATGGCCTTCATGGGCGCCAACGGCTCAGCGCGCTCATGACCAAGCCCCTGTTTGACACGCTCGCCATCATCGGGCCTGGGTTGATCGGCTCGTCCATCGCTCGCGCCGCTCGCGCGCAAGGCGCGGTGCGTTCGATCGTGGCTACGGCGCGCTCGCCTGAAACACGTAAGCGCGTCGCAGAGCTCGGTATCGCCGACAAGGTGACGGAAACCAATGCCGAAGCGGTCGCAGGGGCCGACCTCGTGATTGTCTGCGTTCCGGTCGGCATCTGCGGCGGGGTGGCGAAAGAAATCGGCCCGCATCTCAAACCTGGGGCAACGGTCTCGGATGTGGGCTCGGTGAAGGGTTCGGTCGTGCGCGACATGGGCGCGCATCTGCCCAAGACCGTGCATTTCGTGCCGGCCCATCCGGTCGCCGGCACCGAACATTCGGGTCCCGATGCCGGCTTTGCCGAGCTGTTCGAGAACCGCTGGTGCATTTTGACGCCGCCCGAAGGCACCGACCCCGAGCCGGTGGAAAAGCTTGCCGCGTTCTGGCGCCTGCTCGGCGCCAATGTCGACACGATGACGCCCGAGCATCACGACCTTGTGCTCGCCGTCACCAGCCATCTGCCGCATTTGATCGCCTACACCATCGTCGGCACGGCCGACGAACTTGAGACGGTGACGCGATCGGAAGTGCTGAAGTTCTCGGCCGGCGGTTTCCGCGATTTCACGCGCATCGCCTCGTCGGATCCGGTGATGTGGCGCGACGTGTTCCTCAACAACAAGGAGGCGGTGCTGGAAATGCTCGGCCGCTTCAACGAGGACGTCGCGGCGCTGACCAAGGCGATCAGGCGGGGCGACGGCGAGGCGCTCACCGAGCACTTCTCCCGCACCCGCGCCATCCGCCGCGGCGTCATCGAGGCCGGCCAGGATACGCCTGAAGCCGATTTCGGCCGTCCCCACGGGCATGACGAGTAAGCAAGAGCAGCTTTGGGTGTTCGCTTACGGCTCGCTGATGTGGCGGCCGGGCTTTCCGTACGCTGCGACCACACCGGCGCTGCTCAAGGGGGCGCATCGCGCGCTCTGCGTCTATTCCATCTTCCATCGCGGCACGCAGGAGCGCCCCGGTCTCGTGCTCGGGCTTGACCGGGGCGGCGCCTGCCGCGGCGTCGCCTATCATGTGACGCCGGGCGCGGAAGCGGATACGGTCGCTTATCTACGCGAACGCGAGCAGATCGCGCAGGTCTATGTCGAGGCTTATCGCAAGGTGCGGCTGCTCGACGGCTCAAGCCGCGCCGTGACCGCGCTGACCTATCTGGTCGACCCCAAGCATGAGCAATATGCGGGCAGGCTCCCCCTGGAGGAGCAGCTCAGCATGGTGCGTGGCAACAAGGGCCAATCCGGCGAGAACGTCGAATATGTGCTGAATACGGTGCGGCACCTGGAAGAGGCCGGCGTGCATGACGCTACGCTCGCCGCGCTGGCCGCGCGGCTTGCCAGAGGCTAGCAGCTAGAGGCTAAGCCTCTTCCTTGACGGTAAGCACCTGGCGGTTGCGATAGCGGCCCGATTTCAGGTCGATATGGTGCGGACGGCGCAGCTCGCCGGACTCCTTGTCCTCGACATAGGCCGGCGCGCTCAGCGCGTCGTGGCTCCGCCTGTTGCCGCGCTTCATGCGCGACGTTTTTCTCTTGGGTACGGCCATTGATGCAAATCCTGTAACTGGCGCGATAATAGGGATTTCGTGCCGGCCCTTATAGGGGCAATCCTTCCCCCTGGCCAGAGGCGGAGCGCCACAATCTCAGCGCTGCGGCAAGATGCAATCCGCGCGCTTGACGATGTACGGCAGACGACGCTCGACGGCGTTGGCGATTCTGAGCATCCTGACGTTCGGTTTGGCCGGATTGCGGGTGCGCGGGCTTGGCAGAGCGACAGCAAGCAGCACGGCCTCACGGCGGGTCAGTTTGGACGCGCTCTTGCCGAAATAATGACGGCTGGCGGCCTCGACGCCGAAAATGCCGGGCCCGAATTGGGCGATGTTGAGATAGACCTCCATCACCCGCTCTTTCGGCCAGATCAAGGTGATGAGATAGGCGAGCGGCGCTTCGACGATTTTGCGCACATAGCTCCGCCGGTTCCACATATAGAGGTTCTTGGCGGTCTGCATGGGGATGGTGCTTGCACCCCGAAAGCCGGCGAGGCCGCCGCCTTCGTCGATCGCCTCTTTCACCGCGCTCCAGTCGACGCCCCAATGCAGGCAAAAACGCCCGTCCTCGCTGGCGATCACCGCCAAGGGGAGATTGCGTGACATGTCCTTGAGCGGCACCCAGTGCTGCCGCACGGTGGCGCCTTTCAATTTATTGAGCGCGATAACGCTGGTGATCGGCGGATTGACGAAACGGAAGATCACGATGGAGACAAGCAGCGCCACGATGATGAACAGCACGAGGCGCGCGAGATGACGGAGCCACGGAGTTTTCTTCCGGGAGCCTCTCCTGGCCCCCCGGCGCGGGCCTGAAACCGCTTGAATCACCATGGATCGGGGTTGTACCTCCCGGTTGCCGCATCGAGCAACGCCGTATTAGGCTGATGCTTACCGCCCGTTCGTGGCAAAGAGTCGTCCCTCTGTCCCTTTCCTTGACATGGCCTTCGCAAGAGTGCTCGAACGCCACGCCTCAGCCATCGAGCGGCGGCTCGAAGCCTTGCTCGCGGGCAATGAGGACGCGCCGGCCGCCCTTGAGGCGGCCATGCGTTATGCCGCGCTTGGCGGGGGCAAGCGTATCAGACCGTTCCTGCTCATCGAATCGGCTCGGCTGTTCGGTGTTGCAGAGGACCGGGCGCTCGATGCCGCCTGCGCGCTCGAATGCGTGCATTGCTATTCGCTGGCGCATGACGACCTCCCCGCCATGGACGACGACGATCTGCGCCGTGGGCGCCCCACCCTGCATGTTGCTTTCGGCGAGGCGACGGCCATTTTGGCGGGCGATGCACTGCTTACGCTCGCCTTCGAGATTCTGAGCTCGCCCGCAAGTCACGGGGATGCGGACATTCGCGCCGAGCTGGTGTTCAACCTGGCCAAGGCCGCGGGTTGGCGCGGCATGGCACTCGGCCAGGCCATCGATCTCGACGCCGAGCGGCAAGATTTAAACGCGGACGGCGTAGCCGGGATGCAGGCGCTGAAGACCGGCGCCTTGTTCCGCTTCGCCTGCGAGGCTGGCGCCATTCTCGGGCGCGCCTCAGCCTCCGACCGGGAAAAGCTGCGAGCTTACGCCACGGCTCTGGGCCAGGCCTTCCAGCTCGCCGACGATCTTCTCGATGCGCAAGGCGACGCAAAGGCGGTCGGCAAGGCCGTGGCAAAGGACGAAGGCCGAGGCAAGGCGACGCTGGTGGCGCTGCTCGGCGTCGAAGGCGCCAAGGCGCGGCTGACCGCCCTTGTCGCCGAAGCCGAAAACGCGGTCGCGCCCTTCGGGAGCAAAGCCGCTACGCTGATCGAGGCCGCTCGTTTCATCGCCGAACGGCGCACTTGAGGATGGCCGCGAATCCGGCTCGAATAGATCCATGACCAAGCCGCTCTCCAAACCTCAAAAACCGTCATGGCGATTGTCGCGGTTGTTGCGAGGGCACTGGCGGCTTTTTATCTCGGCGCTGTTATGCGTTCTGGTTGTCTTCCTACTGCCGGTAGAATACCGGCTGGTATCGCGAATGCTGGTCGGCTGGGACGCGGGTGTCGCCCTCTATCTCTTGCTCGTGCTGACGATGATCGCCCGCTCGGACACGAGCCATATGCGCCGCCATGCCGCGCTTGAGGATGAGGGACGGATCGCCATTCCCATCCTGACGGTGATCGCGGCGATGGCGAGCCTCGGCGCCATTGTGTTCTGGCTACGCACGGCTAGCGAAAGTGAGGCCGATCAGCCGTCCATCCTCGCTTTGCTGTTCCTCACCACTCTGCTGTCGTGGGTATTCATCCACGTCATTTTTGCCCTGCATTACGCACACGAATTTTATGCCGAGCATCGCGGCGAAGGTGGCGGCTTGCGCTTTCCGGGATGCAAGCAGCCAGATTATTGGGACTTCCTTTATCTTGCCTTCAGCATCGGCACTTCGTCGGCCGTCTCGGACGTGCAGGTCACCTCGCGGACCATCCGCAAGACGGTATGGGCCCACGGCATTGTATCCTTCATCTTCAATGTGACGTTGATCGCGCTCACCGTCAGCATCGCCGCCGACGCCGTCAGATCGAATTAGAGACTACTCCGCGGCGGTGCGGCCGATCGTGCCCTGGCCGTAGCGGCGCTCGATATAATCGAGCACCATCTGCTTGAATTCGGCCGCGGCACCGGGACCGCGCAAAGTGGCGGCCTTCTTGCCGTCGATGAACACGGGCGCGGCCGGCGCCTCGCCGGTGCCGGGAAGCGAGATGCCGATATCGGCGTGCTTCGATTCGCCCGGCCCGTTGACGATGCAGCCCATCACCGCGACGGTGAGGTTCTCGACGCCCGGATAGCGGCGTTTCCACTCCGGCATCTCCTCGCGGATGAAATCCTGGATGTCGCGGGCAAGCTCCTGGAAGGTAGTCGAGGTGGTGCGCCCGCAACCGGGGCACGCCGCGACCAGCGGCACAAAGCTGCGGAACCCCATGCTCTGGAGCAGCTCCTGCGCCACCTTCACCTCGAGGGTGCGGTCGCCGGCAGGCTCAGGCGTCAGGGAGATGCGGATGGTGTCACCGATGCCTTGCTGCAACAGCACGCCAAGCGCGGCGGAAGAAGCGACGATGCCCTTAGACCCCATGCCCGCCTCGGTCAGCCCGAGATGCAGCGCAAGTTCGGAGCGCTCCGCAAGCATCGTGTAAACGGCGATCAAATCCTGCACGGCGCTGACCTTGGCCGAGAGCACGATGCGCTCAGGCCCAAGCCCAAGCTCCATCGCGCGCGCGGCGCTGATCAACGCCGATTGCACGATAGCCTCATGCATCACCTCGCGCGCATCCTTGGGCTCGGGCTGGCGCGCATTCTCGTCCATGAGTCGCGTCAACAAGTCCTGGTCGAGGCTGCCCCAGTTGACGCCGATGCGGATGGCCTTGCCATGCTTCAGCGCGATGTCGATGATTTGCGCGAAGTGCTTGTCGCGCTTGTCCTTGAAGC
>DATMDY010000022.1:0-8294 GCA_035557335.1 Methyloceanibacter sp. | reverse complement strand
CGCACGCGCAAGCGCCTGATCACCGCGCGCACGACCGCGCAAAGCGCCTATCTCGACTCGCTGAAGCGCAACGATCTGGTGTTCGCCACCGGCCCCGCCGGCACCGGCAAGACCTACCTTGCGGTCGCCTTCGCCGCCGCGTGCCTGGAAAGCGGCAAATGCGACCGGCTGATCCTGTCGCGGCCTGCGGTGGAAGCCGGCGAACGGCTCGGCTTCCTGCCCGGCGACATGCGCGAGAAGGTCGACCCCTATCTCCGTCCGCTCTACGACGCACTCTATGACGTGCTGCCGCCCGAGCGGGTCGAGCGTGGCCTAGCCGCCGGCATGATAGAGATCGCGCCGCTCGCCTTCATGCGCGGCCGCACCCTCTCCCATGCCATCGTCATTCTCGACGAGGCGCAGAACTGCACGCCGGTCCAGATCAAGATGTTCCTGACCCGGCTTGGCGATGAGAGCAAGATGATCGTCACCGGCGATCCGACCCAGGTCGATCTGCCGCCCGGCAAGGATTCCGGCCTGCTCGAAGCCATAAGCATTTTGCAGGGGATCGAGGAGATCGATCACATCGCCTTCACCAAGGCGGACGTCGTCCGTCGCGAACTCGTCGGCCGCATCGTCGAGGCCTATGAGTCCGTTCCCCAACGCGGTAGACGGCCATGACCGAAGGTGGCCCTAGTCCCGGCATCGCTGAGCCTTTGGCGGGCCCCCGGCTCGCGGTCGATGTCGCGCGCCATGCGGCCACCTGGGCTGAGGCCGGCATTACCGATGCGCTGCTTGAGCGCGCCGCCCGCGCGGCTCTAGCCACCGCTCCTGCCCTGCCATCCGGAAATTACGAAATTGCCGTCGCCCTGACCGACAACGCCGAGATGCGCACGCTGAATCGAACCTGGCGCGGCAAGAATGCCCCCACCAACGTGCTGTCCTTCCCCGCCAGTGAAGCGCTAGGCGGAGCCCCGTTCCTTGGCGACGTGGTGCTCGCTTATGAGACGAGCCTGAAAGAATCGCGCGAAGACAATCTCACGCTTTCCGATCATGTTTCCCACCTTGTCGTGCACGGTGTGCTGCACCTGCTCGGCTTCGACCACCAAACTGAAGAAGAAGCAGAACGCATGGAAGCGATTGAGCGCAAAGCGCTGGCCACGCTCGGCATCGCTGATCCTTATGTTGAAGAAAGAGAGACAAGCGTCTCGGAGCTGTCATCGTGAGTAATACTCCCGTCGCCGAGAATAATATTCCGGCTGAAGAAACCCGCCCGAATGAGGAGGAAGGCTCCTGGTTCGATCGCCTCCTCCAGTCCTTCGGTCTCGGCGAGGAGCCAGACTTGCGCGAGCTGATCGAGGACGCTCTCGCCCGCAGCAAGAGCGACACACTGAGTGTGCAGGAGCGGAACATGATGCGCCGCATCCTGCATTTCGGCAAATTGACGGTGGAGGATGTGATGGTGCCGCGCGCCGACATCGTCGCCGTCGACGAAAGCATCACCGTCGATGAGTTGATGCGTGTGTTCCGCGAAGCCGAGCATTCGCGCCTGCCGGTCTATCACGAGACGCTGGACGAGCCGCGCGGCATGATCCACATCCGCGATCTCATGTCGTGGATCACCGAAGAAGCCGAGACCGACGCCAAGGTTCCGCTCGACCTTGGCCGGGTGGACTTGAAGCGCACCGTCGGCGTCATCGACATCACGCGTGAGCTTCTATACGTGCCAGCCTCCATGGCGGCGCTCCATCTTCTGCTCAAAATGCAGAACACCCGCATTCATCTCGCCCTTGTGGTTGACGAATATGGCGGCACTGACGGCCTCGTCTCCATAGAGGATCTGGTCGAGGAAGTTGTGGGCGAAATCGCCGACGAGCACGACGTGGAGGAGGCGCCACTGATCCGCACCGACCAGCGCCTTGGCCTGGTCGCCGACGCGCGCTTGCCGATTGAAGATCTCGAGAAGCATCTCGGCATCGAGCTTGTCTCGGGTGACCAGGAAGAAGACATCGATACGCTTGGCGGTCTCGTCTTCGCCCTTGCCGGCCGCATTCCGGAGCTTGGCGAGCGCGTGCTTCACCCGAGCGGCGTCAAATTCGAGGTGCTGGAAGCCGACCCGCGCCGGATCAAGAAGCTCCGCATCCATTTGCCTCCGGCTGAGGACACCGCCAAGGCCGAAAGCGAGTAGCACGGTTGGGCCGCGCCGCCACCTGGATCGCGGACTTGAAGGGCTGGCGGCGTGCCCTTTTCGCCGTGTTGCTCGGCGCGCTTTCCGTGCTCGCTTTCGCCCCGGTCTATGCCTGGCCGATCCTGTTCCTCACCTTCGGACCGCTGGTCTGGCTGCTCGATGGCTGCCAGCGGGACCACGCAAGCCTCTCGCCGAGACTCGTCTGCGCGGCGATCACCGGTTTCTGGTTCGGCTTCGGCTTCTTCCTGGCCGGCCTCTACTGGATCGCCGAGGCTTTCCTGGTCGAGCCCTGGCGTCACGCCTGGTTTCTGCCTTTCGTCATGACGTCTCTGCCGGCCGGCATGGCGCTGTTCTTCGCCGCAGCCTGCGCGCTGGCCATGGCTCTTTGGCTGCCGGGACCAGGCCGGGTCTTCGCTGTGGCCATCGCCTTCGGCCTCGCCGAGTTCGCCCGCGGACACGTCCTCACCGGCCTGCCCTGGAACCTCGTCGGCTATGGGCTGACCGCCAATGCTCCGCTGATGCAGCTCGCGGCTCTGTTCGGCGTCTATGCCTTGAGCCTTCTCGCCGTGCTGCTATTCGTCAGCCCCGCCGCCATTTGGGCGCCTCACGGATCGAGCCGTGCCGGACGCAAGGTCACAGCTACACTTGCCGCGGCACTGCTTGTCGCGCTCGGTCTCGGCTATGTCTGGGGCGAGCGGCGGCTGGCGCAGGCCGAGCCGGCCAATACCCAAGTGCGCCTGCGTCTCGTCCAGGCCAATGTCGATCAGGCCGACAAATGGCGGCCCGAGAACAGCGCCGAGATCTTCGCAGACTATCTCGACCTCACCCGCTCGGCGGGTCTCGACCGGATCGACCTCGTTATCTGGCCTGAGACTGCGGTGCCTTTCCTGCTTGCCGACGCGCCCGACGCCCTCATTGCCATTGGCGAGGCGTTGCCGGATGGGACCGCCCTGCTCGTCGGCTCGGCCCGCCTCGTCGATCAGCGGGACCAGGCCGGGAGGCTTCAAGCGCAACGCATCTATAACAGCCTGCTGGTGATTGACGACCAGGGCCGGGTAGCCGGCGCCTACGACAAAATCCACCTCGTTCCCTTCGGCGAATATCTGCCCTTTCAGAACTTTCTCGAGAGCCTTGGGCTAATGCAGCTCACCGGGGTACGTGGCGGGTTTTCCGCCGGGACCGGCCCGCGGCTCATCGAGATTCCGGGCGCGCCGCCGGCAAGCCCGCTCATTTGCTACGAGATCATCTTCCCCCATGACGTGACCAATGTGGGCCGGCGGCCGAGCTGGCTCCTCAACCTTACCAACGACGCCTGGTTCGGCTCGACCGCCGGCCCCTACCAGCATTTCCATCAGGCGCGCGTGCGGGCGGTGGAACAGTCACTGCCGGTTGTGCGTTCGGCAAACACGGGTATCTCGGCGGTGATCGATTCCTATGGGCGAATTTTCTCCGAGATCGGTCTCGGCGAGAAAGGTTTTCTCGACGCAGAGCTTCCCAATCCAGGGGGGCCGACTTTTTTTGTGCAATTCGGAACTATTGTCGAATGGTCGGTGTTGGCGCTTGCGATTGTGTGCTGGCTCGCTTGCCGCGTGCATTTTGCAAGATCGTCAGACATGAACGGGGTGCGGCGCCTGCGTGCTTGACGACGTTAGGACGCACCCCTATGAACGCAACCGAGGCAGGAGAAGCCTTCTTTCATCAGCATTCCTAAGACAGACTTCCGTCTTAGCTTCATGACTCACGAGTGAAAGCGAATGGCAGGCAAGAAGCCTAACCCGGTCGATGCACACGTAGGAAGCCGGGTTCGTTTACGCCGAATGTTGCTTGGCATGAGTCAAGAACGTCTCGGCGAGAGCATGGGACTCACATTTCAGCAAGTGCAGAAATATGAGAAGGGCGTGAACCGTATCGGCGCGAGCCGGTTGTTTCAGATCTCGAAGATCCTCGACGTGCCCGTGCAGTTCTTCTTCGAAGAGGCGCCAAATGTCGGCGACCTGCGTCCGGTGCGCGGCATGGCCGAGCCGGATTCGGAATCGTTCATCCTCGAGTTTCTCAACACCCGCGAAGGGCTCGAGCTCAACCGCGCTTTCGTCAAGATCCGTGATCCAAAAGTGCGCAAGAGCATCGTCGATCTGGTGCGGGCGTTTAGCGCAAACTCCTAGCTCATCGATCAACCGTCGGGGTTGACCGCGGGCCTCCTGGTTTGCGAGAACCGGGCGCCGCATGCGGCAGCCGTCTCCGCTCCGACCAGGGGGTCTCAAGTGTCCCGGGCAAACTACCTTTTTACCAGCGAATCCGTGTCGGAAGGCCATCCCGACAAGGTCTGCGATCGTATTTCCGACGCCGTGGTCGATCTCTATCTGGCGGCCGATCCTGGGGCGCGCGTGGCCGTCGAGACCTTGGTGACCACCAACCGCATCGTCATGGCCGGCGAGGTGCGCGGACCTGAGAGCGTGACGCCCGAAATCATCGAGGACGCGGTGCGGCGCGCCGTGCGCGAGATCGGCTACGAGCAGTCGGGCTTCCACTGGGAGAACGCGGAGTTCCAGAATTATTTGCACGAGCAATCCGCCGACATCGCACTCGGCGTGGATGCCGACGCTAAGGCTGACAAAGACGAGGGTGCCGGCGACCAGGGCATCATGTTCGGCTTTGCCTGCCGTGAGACCGAGCCGCTCATGCCCGCGCCGCTCTTCTATGCCCACCGCATTCTGCACGAGATGGCCAAGGCGCGTCATACGGGCCGCACGCCAGAGCTCGGTCCGGACGCCAAGAGCCAAGTGACGCTCGCTTACGAGAACGGCCAGCCGGTGCGCGCGGATTCGATCGTGGTTTCCACCCAGCACGGCGAAGATGTCAGCCAGGAGCGGGTGAAGGAGATCGTGCGCGGCTTCGTCGACGAGGTGATGCCGAAAGGCTGGGTCAACGGCTCGACCAAATTCTACGTCAACCCCACCGGGCGCTTCGTGATCGGCGGTCCTGACGGCGATACCGGCGTCACCGGACGCAAGATCATCGTCGATACCTATGGCGGCGCCGCGCCGCATGGCGGCGGCGCCTTCTCCGGTAAGGACCCGACCAAGGTCGACCGCTCAGCGGCTTACGCCGCACGCTATCTCGCCAAGAACGTGGTGGCCGCGGGGCTCGCCGACCGATGCACGCTGCAAATCTCCTACGCCATCGGGGTGTCGCAGCCGCTTTCGCTCTATGTCGATTTGCACGGCACGGGCAGCATCGCTGAGGACGATCTGGAAAAGGCGCTACGTCAGGTGATGGATTTGAGCCCGCGCGGCATCAGGGAGCATCTCGGCCTGTCCCGCCCGATCTACGAGCGCACCGCGGCTTACGGTCATTTCGGGCGCCAGCCAGACAATGATGGCGGCTTCTCCTGGGAGCGCCTCGACCTTATCGAGCCGATCCGCTCCGCATTGACCTGACGGCATCCCCTTTTTGTCATCGACCGGCTTGACCCGCCTGCGGGCCGAAGCCCTGATGTTGTTGTAGTGTCTCGAAACCCTTCGGCGGGGCGAAGGTCCGGGCGAACCAGTACCCCTAGCGGGAGTATTCTCGTGAACACGGTGGTTACTGGATGCCAGCCTGTGCGGGCATGACACCGGAGGCGTTATTGGCAAACCAACCACGAGAGCAAGAGGCGCGGCTGCTCAGGACCTATGGCAGGCGCAAGGGCAAGCCCTTGAGCCCGCGCAAAGAGCGCCTAGTGCAAGAACTGCTGCCGCAGCTGCGTCTCCCTCTTGAGAAACTGGCTCCCCTTGACTTGCGGGAGATGTTCCCGATTTCGGTCAGGGACATTTGGCTCGAGATCGGCTTCGGCTCCGGCGAGCATCTGCTGTGGCAAGCCGAGCATCATAATGACATCGGCTTCATCGGCTGCGAGCCCTTCGTCAACGGCGTGGCGAGCATGCTCGGCGCCATCGAGGATCACGGCATCGACACCATCCGCGTCCATGACGGCGACGCACGCGACGTGCTGACGTGGCTGCCTGACGGCGCACTCGCCAGAGTCTTTATGCTGTTCCCCGATCCATGGCCGAAGAAACGCCAGCAGAAGCGCCGGCTCATTTCGCCCGAGACGGCAGCTGAGATCGGCCGCGTGCTGGTGCCGGGGGGCGAGCTCCGATTCGCGAGCGACGACAGCGACTACGCCGCGCAAGTGCTGTTCACCATCGGCAGAAGCGGCGCCTTCACCTGGCTTGCCGAGCGTGCCGGCGATTGGCGCGAGCGCCCAGCCGACTGGCCCGAGACCCGCTACGAGCGGAAAGCCTTGAGCGAAGGCCGCAAGCCGATCTATCTCAGATGGCGCCGTCTTTGACCCGCACGGCGCTTAGACCCATAAGGAGCATCAAATGCGCCCGTCGATCCTTGCATTCATGATCCTGCTCTTGCCGTTTTCGACTTTGGCACAAGCCGACATCGTCGCCACCTGCTACAGCGACTGCGAGGCTGAAACCGACTCGAACCCCACGTTCAAGGCCTGCCTTTCCCGCGCAGCCAATAAGGCCGACCGGCTGCTCAACCAGAGCTACCAGACGCTGCAAGAGGCGATCCGCAAGGCCGCCAAGGACATGGATCAGCCCCCCGATGACCAGCTCAAGGCGCTGACCGCCGCCCAGAAGCAATGGATCGCCTTCCGCGACGAGAATTGCAGCTTCGAGGACAGCCTCGCCTTCGGCGGCACGGCCACCGGCGGCAATTATTCCGGCTGCCTCTGTGCCTTGAGCTACGAGCGTGTTAACGACTTCGACCGCATACGGGAGCAAGTGATGGGGGAGTGACTTCCCTGCTTGAAACCCTGGAAAAAGCTCGTATATTAGGGATCGACTCATGATTGGTTTGATCAGGAGTGGGCCTTCCGCCCGCTCCTTTTTGTTAGGTCCAGCCCCTTTTTTGGCGGTCTTTTAAGCAAGAGCCTCGTTTCGTTGCATGTCCCACGCCGCCGACGCCGATCGACGCTTTGCCCTCGAGACGGGCAGCGAGCGGACCATCGCCGATCTCGCCGAGCCCGTGCTCGAGGAACTCGGCTTCCGGCTGGTGCGGGTCAAGGTCTCTGGGCGTGACGGAGGTACGGTGCAGATCATGGCCGAGCGGGCGGGCGGAGAGATGTCGATAGAGGATTGCGCGGTCATCAGCCGAAGCCTGTCGCCGGTGCTCGACGCTTACGATCCAATGCCGGGACATTATAACCTCGAAGTGTCCTCGCCCGGCATTGACCGGCCATTGGTCAGGCCAAGCGATTTCGCGTTATGGGCCGGTCACGAAGCCAAGGTAGAGCTGAAAGAGCCGGTCGATGGGCGCAAACGCTTCCGGGGCGTGATCGAGGGTGTCGAGGATGACGAAGCGCGTCTCAGGATCGAGCTGGAAGGCAAGGTCGAGCCGGTGGTGATCGGTCTTCCCTTCTCGCTCATCGGCGAGGCGAAGCTCGTGGCCGATATAGATAGTTTCACGGCCGACCTCACCGGCAAGACGCATTGACATGAACGCGGGCGCGGAACACAGCCCGCCAAACGAAACGATTGGAGGCTAAAGACATGGCTCAGGCAGGCGTAAGCGCCAACAGGCTGGAGCTTTTGCAGATCGCCGAGGCGGTCGCCCGCGAGAAGTCGATCGACCGCCAGGTGGTGATCAGCGCCATGGAGGATGCGATTCAGAAGGCGGCGAAATCCCGCTATGGCAGCGAGAACGAGATCAGGGCCGAGGTCGATCCCAAGACCGGCGAGATCAGGCTCGCCCGGCTTCTCGAGGTGGTGGAAGACGTCACCATGGAGGCGACGCAGATCTCGCTCAAAGAGGCACGCGCCCGCAACCCGGCGGCTCAGGTCGGCGACTTTATCGCCGAGGAGCTGCCGCCACTCGATTTCGGCCGCGTCGCCGCCCAGAACGCCAAGCAGGTGATCGTGCAGAAGGTGCGCGACGCCGAGCGCGAGCGCCAATACGACGAATACAAGGACCGCGTCGGCGAGATCGTCAACGGCATCGTCAAGCGCGTCGAATACGGCAACGTGATCGTCGATCTCGGCCGCGCCGAGGCCATCGTCCGGCGCGACGAGACGCTGCCGCGCGAGAATTTCCGCTACGGCGACCGCATCCGCGCCTATGTCTACGACGTGCG